>JASLPZ010000078.1:0-23611 GCA_030744725.1 Pirellulaceae bacterium | reverse complement strand
GGTGGTCCTCCTCCGCGGTCTGCTTGGCCGCAAACTCGAAACCTGACTGTGGGTTGACGCGTCATCGCCAGCAAGTCACATTGCCCCCTTGGTCGGCCGAACCAGGGTCGAGGTGGCATGTTGGTTCCAGCGCTGCTTGAGCAGGACATATGGCTGGCAGGGAAAAGGTGTATCTGGCGGTGGACATAGGCGCATCGAGCGGCCGGGTCGTCGCTGGTTTGTTCGATGGCCGCCGGCTCGCCCTGCAAGAGGTGCACCGATTTACCAACGGCGGTTTTCTGGCCAACGATCGCCTCTACTGGGACGTGCTTGCCCTGTGGGGCCATTTGCAGGATGGCTTGCGGAAAGCTGCGATGACCTATCCAGGTCGTGTGGCCAGTGTTGGTGTTGATACCTGGGGAGTCGACTACGGGTTGCTGGGACCCGGTGACGAACTGCTTGGCAACCCTCGACATTATCGCGACCGTCGGACGCACGGCCAGTTGGAGAAGGCACTGCAGGTGGTCAGTCGCGAAGAGATCTTTGCGGAGACTGGCCTGCAGTTCATGGAACTGAACACCCTGTACCAGTTGTTGGCGATGAGGCAGGAGAACCCGTCTTTGCTGGACCTTGCCGAATCATTCTTGATGATACCGGACCTGTTTCATTGGCTGTTGACCGGTAACAAGGCGAACGAATTCACGAACGCGTCCACGACGCAGTTTTGCAACGCGACGACGCAGACATGGTCAACGGAGCTACTGCAACGCTTCGACATCCCGACCCGAATGCTTGGCGAGATGGTCCACCCAGGTACCGATCTGGGTACCTTGCGCGCAGCGGTGGCCGAAGCGACGGGGCTGAGCGATGTTCGCGTTATCTTGCCTGGAACCCACGACACGGCCAGCGCGGTAATGGCGGTTCCGGCGACCAGCCAACCAGGTACAAGCGCTGATTGGTGTTACATCAGCAGTGGTACGTGGTCGTTGATGGGTGCCGAAACGCAGGCCCCCGTGATAAACGACCGCTGCCGCGAGTTGAACTTCACCAACGAAGGTGGCATCGGTGGCACGACGAGGTTGCTGAAGAACATTGCCGGGCTCTGGCTGCTGCAGGAGTGTCAGCGCGCCTGGGAGCGCCAAGGTGTTTCGCGGACGTGGGAGGAAATCGTGCGGTTGGCCGGCAGCGCCACGCCGTTGGCCAGCCTGGTGGCACCAGATCGCACAGAGTTCGTTGCACCTCAGGATATGCCAACAGCGTTGCGGCGGGCCTGTGCGGATACGGGTGAACCGGTGCCGGATAGCGATGCAGCTGTCGTACGCTGCGCTTTGGAGAGCCTGGCAATGCGGTATCGCATGGTGTTGGGATGGACCGAACAACTAGTCGGTTCGCCGATCAATACGGTCCATATCGTCGGTGGCGGAACTCGGAATCAGCTGTTGTGCCAGATGACCGCCGACGCGTGTCAGCGGAAGGTATTGGCGGGCCCGGTCGAAGCGACAGCCATCGGAAACCTCATGATGCAGGTTTTGGCCGACGATGAGGTAAGTTCCGTGTCAGAGGCCCGCAAAGTCATCCGAGCTAGCTTCCCGGTTGATGAGTACACGCCAGGGGATTCGGCTCCCTGGGACGACGCATTTGAACGTCTCGAACGGCTCGGCTGATTCCCACGGACATTGCGTAACCACTTAAGAACCAACTTCCAGGCGAGGAAATCAAGATGATCAACGTCGGCGTCGCAGGTATCGGCTTTATGGGTTGGATCCACTATTTGGCCTACGAAAAAGTCGAGTCCGCGCGGATCACTGCGATCGCATCGCGGAGTCCAAAAAAGCTGGCCGGCGATTGGACGGGCATCCAAGGCAACTTCGGACCACCGGGCCGACAGGTCGATCTGAATGGCATTAAGACCAATTCCAATCTTGACGAACTGCTGGAAGACACAGAGATTGACTTGATTGACAATTGCTTACCGCCACACCTGCACGCTGATCTTTCTATTCGCGCGTTGGAGGCCGGTAAACATGTTCTCTGCGAAAAACCGATGGCCCTCTTGAGCGCGGATTGCGATCGGATGGTGGCAACCGCCGAGCGCGTAGGAAAGCAAATCCTTGTTGGCCACGTGTTGCCATTTTTTCCGGAATATGCTTTCGCGAGGAAGGTGGCGGAAAGTGGCGAGTATGGTCGTTTGGTCGGCGGTAATTTCAAACGCGTAATCGCAGATCCGTCGTGGTTGGATGATTTCTTTGATGCTGATCGTGTGGGAGGTCCACTAGTGGACCTGCATGTCCACGATGCGCACTTTATCCGCATGATGTTTGGTATGCCAACGACGCTGTTCAGCCAAGGACGGCTGCGCGGGGACGTTGTTGAACACTGTTCGACATTGTTCGGCTTCAGTGACCCGCAACTTGCCGTGACGGCGACCAGTGGCGTGATCAACCAGCAAGGCCGGGATTTTACCCATGCCTACGAACTTCATTTCGAAAAAGCCACGCTGCATTTTGACTTTGCCGCCTTCAAGGACGCCGCCGAACTGATGCCTTTGAAGATTCTGCCAGCCGATGCGTCCGAACCGGAGGCAATGGTGCTCAGGCCGGACTTGGGGGACGGAGATCCCGTTGGCGCATTCGTGGCGGAGATCGAAGAAGTCGTCCGCTCCTTGGAGGCGAATGCACCCTCGCCGATTCTCTCGGGCGAGCTTGCGCGGGACGCCATCCACCTCTGCCACAAACAGACCGAATCCGTCAAACGCCGCACCCAAGTGGGGGTATAATCGGCCTCCCGGGTCAGGAAGCTGCCCAGTTTGAGTCGCGTGCAGGACCGACTTCAACTGGCACAAACGCCCCAACGGCGAGTGACTACGCTGCCGCGACGTCCGGCTGGAGCACGGAAAGAATTACCCGAGAACGTATCGATCTATATTGATTTATGCCGTGCAATTGGGCTACAAATGACGGATGAAGTGTCGGCGTTGCAGGATCGTGGCACCGCCAAACGTCAGAAGCTCTCATGCAAAGAGGTGGAATATGTTTACGATCTGGTCGGGCAAAAAAAACCGCTTCTGTGACGGCGTTTCGCGACGGAGTTTCCTGCAAGCAGGTGCCACGGGGATTGGTGGCCTGACGTTGGCGAATCTGTTCCGCGCCGAAGCGCAAGCCGGCATCGGGTCTTCCGACAAGGCGTTGATTAACATTCACTTGAGTGGTGGTCCTTCGCACCCGGACATGTTCGATCTCAAACCAAACGCACCAAAAGAGTACCGTGGCGAATTCTCGCCCATCAATACGAACGTGCCTGGTCTGGACATTTGCGAGCATTTCCCGCAGTTGGCGACGATGGCCGATCGTTTTGCGGTGCTGCGATCATTGGTGGGCATGATCAGCGACCATTCAGATTTCCACACGCAGACGGGGTTTTCTCGCAAAGACCTGCAGAACGTTGGCGGACGCCCGTCTATTGGCAGCGTCGCCGCGCGACTACTCGGTCCCACCAGCAGTAGCGCGCCGCCGTTCATTGGCTACAACGGCAGCTATCCGGGCTATCTGGGGCCCATCTACAAACCTTACAAACCACAGGGTGGCGATCTAAGACTGAACGGCACCATGACGGCAGACCGCTTGGATTCACGAACCACATTACTTGGCAACCTGGATCAATTGTGCCGCGAGATGGATCATACGGGCCAGATGGATGCTCTGGATTCTTATACGCAGCGAGCGGTTGATGTCGTCACTTCGGGAAGAGTCGCCGACGCCTTGGACCTGAACAAAGAAGATGCGAAGGTCCGCGAACGATACGGCAACAATGATGGCAAGATGTTCTTGACTGCCCGGCGGTTGGTCGAAGTGGGTGTTCGCACCGTGTCGTTCAGCTGGGGAAGCTGGGACACGCATGGCAACAACTTTGGTCACTTGCGCAAGCAGCTGCCAAAACTCGACCGAGCCTTGAGCGCATTGCTTGACGATCTCGATTCGCGAGGCATGGCCGACGACGTCACAGTGGTCATGTGGGGTGAATTTGGCCGGACACCGCGCGTCAACAAGGGTGCCGGACGCGATCACTGGCTGCAACTCGCCATGGGATTTTTGGCAGGCGGCGGGATGCGTCTTGGCCAGGCGATTGGCACTTCATCAGAGAATGCGGAGCGCGTGGCCGAACGCCCCGTGCATCTTCAAGAGGTCTTTGCGACCTTGTATTACAATCTGGGCATCGACGTATCCAAGCCGCTGCTGGTCGATCCGAATGGTCGGCCACAGTACTTGGTTGGTCACAACGAGCCGATCCGCGAGTTGGTCTAGCGAGGCTGTGCCTCGGACCGACGCGAGCTATCGCTCGGTTGTGGCACCCCGCTCCCCGACCAACCTGCGGTCAGTGCCCGTCGCTGAAGATTTGACATCATTCGTTCAGACCCAGGTCGAATGGGTCGCCGAACAATGCTTCCACGTCCGCATTGAAGTCTTCACCATTGGCGTCGTCCAATTCATGACGATCCAATTCGATGATTGCGCCGTGGGCAAAAAGTTGGTCGATGGCGACGGCCTGTTGATGTGACCGTACCGTTGTGGCCAGGGATTTCTCGGAGGCGGAACGCACGTCTTCGAGCGATGAGGAAGCTCCTTGCTGCAGCGTGGGGTTGGCCCGTTGATCTTGTGTCAAGTGGCTCCAAAGGGCAGCACCGTAGTACGAGCTGTTGGTGGGCGACGCAAGAATCTGGTTCCCTTCCCCTTCGGCCAGCAAGCTAAGATTCGAACTCGCCTCGCCTTCTCCGCCAGCTTGCGCATTCAGTTTGTTGATCACTTGCAGCACATCGATGCTGGTGACCAATCCGTCGCCGTTGACATCATAGAACGGCGGTGGCGCGTTTGGCGGAATGGCCGGATTGGGCAGCTCGCCGGGACCGATAGTGTTCAGACGATTGATGACCAGCAAAGCGTCAATTGGCGTGCAGAAGCCATCGTCGTTGACATCAAAACGGTTGCTCGGATTCTGCCAGACGGACGGCGGCCGTGGCACGATGGTCAACGCGACGGTGACAGTATCTGCCCCGCCGTTCCCGTCGTTCACCTCGTAAGTAAACGTATCCGAAGTTGACGGTCCGCCATCGTGCGTATAGACGAAAGTGCCGTCCAAGTTGATTACCACGGTACCATTTTGTGGATCAGCCAGCTTGATGGCGTTTAGCGTGTCCCCATCGATATCGATGTCGTTGACAAGCAGGCCATTGTCCAAGATGTTCGTCGGAGTCGAGGTTCCATCTTGGTCGGTTACTGTCAATCGCGAACCTTGGATCACATTGTATCCGTCAGCCACACCGATTGGCGGATCATTCACACCACGAATCTCTACGGTGACGGTTGCTGCAACCGATTCTCCGCCTTGGGTGTCGGTCACCGTGTAAGTGAATTTGTCGGTTGCGGTCTCGCCAATTCCCAAAGCCTCGAATTGGTCATTCGGGTCATAGAGGACAGTGTTTCCGTTGATTAACACGCCGCCCAGGGTGTTGGTGGTGTCGATGCTCGCCAGGTTGATAGCTTGGCCGTCAGGATCCGAGTCATTGGCAAGCACATTAATAGTGATCGACGTTTCTTCGTCGGTCGATGACGTATCATCGACGGCAATCGGCGGTGTATTGGGGCCAAGAATCGTAACCGTCACCACAGCCGTTGCAGGTACGTTGTTACCGTCGTCGATCGTGTAGGTGAACGTATCGATCGTAGATTCACCCGAGTTCAAACTGTCGAAGCGACTGTTGGGATCGTACGTCACACTGTTGTCCGCATTGAGCGTGACTAGAGCACCCGACGTAAGCTGGACAGGTTGCCCCACTGTGGCAGCTGAGCTTTCGATGCGGGTCACGAACAAGCTGTCACCCTCGGCATCCGTGTCGTTGTTCAAGACAGAAATGTCGGTCGTCAGGTCCTTGTCGGTTGTGGCCTGATCGTTCATCGCGACCGGCCCATCGTTTATCCCAGTGACGGTAATGGTAACGGTTGCCTCAGCCTGCAAGGCACCATCACCAACTGAGTATGTGAACGTATCGTCAAGTGTTTCGTTGACTGACAGGGCTTGTAAGGCGGCCGCGACTCGCGGGTCATATTGCAGGTCACCATTGGCATCCAGCGTTACGGCGGCACCATTGGCACTGAATCCCATCAGATTGTTGGTGCCATTAATGCCGACGATGGTCAACGTATCGCCGTCGGGATCGGTGTCGTTGTTCAGAATATTGAGGCTCGTGATCGGATTGTCTTCGGTGGTGTCCGTCGAATCGTCGGTTGGAGTCGGCGCGTCGTTGACGGCATTCACAATGACGACCAAAGTGTCCGTCACAGTCGCATTGTTCTGGTCCCTGGCTTGAACCGTAATGTTGGCAATGCCGTTTTGATCACCTTGGAACTCCAGAAGCAACATCGTATCGATGGCCGGCGAGGCATCAACTGGCGTGGCCACCACCAGAGTCGGGTTGTCGTTAGCCAACATGGAAAACGTCAGGAAGTCGCTGTTGGTCAAGATGTCGACATCGTCGAATGCGGTTGACATGTCGACGATCATGTCAGGAGCGTCTTCGTTGACTGTGAGCGAACCGAATGGTGCGACGACGAAAGGTGCGTCATTCACCGGCGCGACATTCACGCGGAACGTCGCGCTTGCCGTTTCGCCACCCTGGTCAGTCGCTTCGATTGTGATATCGGAGCTACCGTTTTGGTGATCAAGATAATCCAAAGTCAGAAGCGTCCCGGTCTGCGCTAATGAGGTATTCACCAGCATCGGGTTGGTGTTGTCCGTGACGCGAAGTCGCAGATGATCGCCGTTGCCGTTGCCGATGTCAAGATCCGCGAACACGTTCGAGAGATCGATGACAGTGTCGGGAGCATCCTCGTTGACGTTCTGGGTTCCGATCGGATTGGCGACCGATGGTGGTTCGTTGGTAATA
Organism: Pirellulaceae bacterium; assembly: GCA_030744725.1. GTDB lineage: Bacteria > Planctomycetota > Planctomycetia > Pirellulales > Pirellulaceae > ARS98. Next base: position 16,695 of record JASLPZ010000078.1, on the reverse strand, counting down.
ATCCCGATCGAGTAATCTTCGACTTCACCGTCCGCGGCCAAGCCGGTGGGGCGCAATCCGCCCAGGCTGCTTAGCCGGAATCGAGCCGTGCTACTTCCTAGCGGTACGCTGGTGGGAGTAACAAAGCTCAAAATGTTGGCGCCAGCTGCCAGAGGTCGGCTATAGAACACCTGCTCGTTTGCGTCGTTGAAATCTCCGTCCTGGTTGAAGTCGATCCAGGCATCCAAGAGGGCGGGGGCGGATGCTGTAACGGTAACTTCCGTCTTGGTGCCTTGGATCAGTCCGCCGGAGAACGACACGCCGTCTTCATCATCGCCATCAAGGTGGATCAGGCCATCCGGATGGGTTCCGTCATCGGCCAAAGCCGTGGCAGTGATCGATAGGTTCTGCGAATCGATGGCGGTGACGATCGCCTTAGCAACGTCTTTAGCGCTAGTCGGCACCTCCGGCGCTTTGGCAAAGGGTATCGCAACGCTGCCTTGCGTTACGCCGTTGCGAAGCGAGGTTTGATCGAATTCGAAGGTCACGGTCCGATTGCCGTCACCCACGACAAACGAATCACCGTCGACGATGTTCGTCCCTCCCAGTGCCAGCAGTTCAGCGGGAAGTCGACCAGGGCTGAATAGGCTGCTCGACGATAAATCCACGTTGTGACTGGCGCCGCCGTCAATGTGGATACGGCCATCGCTCTTCAAGTTGGTGACTGTTATATCAGGCCCGAACGCATTCTGGATGGCATCAAAAACTACTTTGCCCACATCATCATTAAGGAAGTGAGATAGGGTCTGCGAACCGGACGTATCGACTCGATTTTCCGGCAGCGTCCCGTCCAAGTTGAGAAGCACTCGGCCATTTCCGAGGTTGCTGGCTTGCAGACTCACCAACGCATCGCGGATATGATCGGCCATCAGATCCTGATTGTCGAGTTCCGTGAAACTGATAATCGTGGCTCCGCCATCGGGAACGCCGTTGGAATCAAATTCGAAGATTGTGTCGACCAAGCCAGGTCCAGAGCGGACGGCAAATCGATCGCCATCTTGAATTCCACCGCCGCCACCACCGGCTGCCGGCACTTGAATGGTGAAGTTGTAGTCCAGATCGATTGGCACATTCCCGGCCGCGATACTTCCGTCGAAATCAAATTCAAACGTCCTGACCGTTCCACCGTCGCTGACAATCAACGTCTGGCCGTCGATGACAGCACCGGGGTCACCAAAGATGTCGATGTTGGAGTGGCTGGTCGATATCTCGTGATTGGCGGATTGGCCTGGATCGATGACGCCGTTGTCCAGATACCTTGGGTTGACGGCTGGAACGAGAGGAGAGGACTGCATCGCCTCCACGACGGCCAGCGAGATTTCATCCAGCGTACGAGCTTGAGTTCCGTTACTGAGGTTCGGAGTACCAGTTGTGTCCAGCGTGATGTCAGGTGTTGTGCCTTCCAGCACGACGACGCCGGCGCCAAGGTCTCTGGGCGCGACACCCAGTCCGGCGTTTTCGAGGGCAACCACGATCTGTGTCGCCACTTGCTCCCGCGTGCTAAGGTCCGAAATTGGAATCAGGCGGAAGTCAGGCAACATGTCCAAGTCGTTATCGATGAAGACGTTGTTCTTGTCGAACTCAAAGACTTCAAATTGGTTCGTGGCCACGTTGCGAACCGAGAACAGATCACCGTCAGCGATCCCGTTAATCCCGCCACCAGAAGATGGCACTTGCAACGTGTGGTTGTCGTTGATGCCGATCGCCGGATTTCCATTCGTCCTAAGCCCGTTGGAATCAAGCTCGAAGGTCACGATGCGATTGCCATCGTCAATTGAGAACACCTGGCCGTCGGAAAGTCCGGTCTGGGTGATTCCAGGACTTTGTGACAAGTCGACTCGAGCCGTTGGCTCGCGGAGCAAAACCGCCCCACCGCCTAGATCCTCTGTTACCAAATCCAACGACGTTTCGCCACGGATAGCCTGCGAGATAGCAGCGGCTACGTCATCTTGTGTACTGAAAAAGGTGAAACTGACTCGGACATTGCCGGTATCGATAATACCATTGTTGTCGAATTCGAAGACAATTGGTGGGTTAGTGCCTTTCTGGATCGTGAATTTCTCGCCATCCAAGACCGTAAAGCCGCCCAGTGCCGGAGCCTGCAATACGAACGGCGCGACATTCGATGCGGTGATCGAACTGGCTGTGGTGTCGACGCTGAACGGAATGTCACCGACTTCAAGAATACCGTCTCCCAGATAGGTCGGTGAAAGAGCCAACAGCGTGGCATTCTCAATTGCCGTTACGATCGCCGTGCCGATCGCATCCTGATCGTCGGTCACGCTGTAGTCGAGTGGCACGCGTCCCGGTTGCACGGTGGCGTCAGTGGTGAATTCAAACGTCACTTTGGCGGATCCGCTGGATACCGTAAAGTGTTCGCCTTCTTGAATCGCGCGACCGCCAATCACTGAAGTCACAACCCGCAATACTCCATCGGGAACTTGCATCGCCTGTCCGACACCTGGCGTTTGAATCTCATACGGGGCAACGCCGGCAACTGTCAAACTGCTCGAATTCGCATCAACTTCGTGCACGAACTCGCCGCCAAGATCGACGGCACCGTTTCCTAGGTTGGTCGGATTCAGTCCGACCAACGTGGGCGGCATCACCGAGCGTACAGCCGCAACGACGCTGTCCGCAATCTGATCAATCGTGCTGGAGGCCGTGAACGGTATGGCGATATTCCCGGCTTGAACTGACTGGCCGTCACCGATTTGGTCAAATTCAAAGGTCACGGGATTACCGATCGGGTTGCCCGCGATCGAAAAAGTCTCGCCACGGGTCACGCCAGCAACCAACGTGATCACAGGTGACCCCGACACATCTAACGTATCATTTGCGGTCAAGCCAAGGATCACACGGCCGATGCCGGCGTTTCTAGCCGCAATGCTGAAGCTCTCAGCTTGCACGGCCGCCACAATCGCATCGGCGATGGCATCTTGTGTTCCGTTGTTTTGAGTCATGTCGATTGCCACGTTGGACGGCGAGATCTTACCATCGCTGTCAAACTCGAAGGTCACGATCCGACGGCTGTCGCCGATGGTCAGTGTGTCGCCATCGGCGATGCCACCAGATGCGGCTCCCAAGGCGGGAATCTGGATGGCTGTGGGTAGCTGGACCTTGAAGGGTGGGGTGGCGTTGACCGCCTGCAAGCTGTTCTGGCTCAGGAACAAGTCGATGAACGCATCGCCATCGTCACCGTTAGCATTTGGCGAAGGATTGCCATCTGTTTCGCCGTCGATGCGGCTGCCCAGAATCGGACCGTCAACCAGCACATGGGCCGCACCGTTGCTGCTGGACAGTGTGGCATATCGCGGATCGGCAGCATCGCCAAAATCCAATACTACATCGCCCAACATCACCGTGAACTGAGTCTCGCCGGACAACTGATTTGGTTTCAAGCTATTAGTGGCTTGATCCTTGATGGCGCCCACAAATCGCGAACTACCAACGGTGCCGTCAAAGACGTTACCGATACCCGTGACGCGAGCCGCATTGTCAATGAAAATCCGCTCGGAAGTGGCGGGTGTGGCGGACGCTCCGGAGAGTTCGCTGCCGTTGATCGACTGCTGGATTGCCACGACCATTTGCGTTGCGTCAAACGTGGCCGACGGAATGTACTCGATGGCAACCGAAGCAGGTTCGCCGACTATTCCAATTTGTTGCAGATGGCTGGGTACGGTCGAGTTTGACGTGTCGACACCGTGATTCGAAGTACCGCCGATGTCAACGGCACCCAGACCCAAATGCGCGGGCGCGAGATTCAATCCGGCGGTCAACAACACGGGCACCAGCGCATTGCCGATATCGTCGGCTGTGCTGCTGTCGCCGTAGACGATGACCGTGTTTCCAGGCGTCTGGTTGCCGTCTCGGTCGTTGTCAAACTCAAAAGTGACGCGATTGATCTCGACGCCCATGCTATTCAGCAGGAAGATATCAAACGTCTCACTGTCTCGAATGCCGCCCGATTCACCCGACTGAATCAGATTACTGAGGGTCGTATTCCATAGGTGCTGTTGACCACCAATCGCCGGATCGCCCCCATCAATCCGACCGCTGCCAAGGTTGGAGGCCGGGATCAGCGGATGCAAATCGACATTCGAGCTATTCAGCGCGACCACCATCGTTGCCGCGATGTTTTCTGGCAAATCTTGGTCGGTAAAGGGTAAGCGAATATTGCCCGGAACAACGTCACCTGGTGCAGCCTCGACATCAAATTCGAATCGCGTCAGGCGAATGCCGTCATCAATCGTAATCACTTGACCGTCGGAAATCCCCGTTTGCGTCAAACCAGGGCTGGTGCTGCTATCCACCAAGAAATCTACCGTTCGCAGATCGACGTCACCCCCGCCAACGTGGACAGGAGCCAGGTTCAGATTTGAACTCGTAAGCACCGTCACAATCGCATCGGCCACGGCGGTCTGGCTGCTGGCGGTAGTAAAGGGAATGGCGACATTGCCCGCTGTAACCTGGCCGTCACTATCGAATTCGAAGGTGGCGGTGGGGCGCGCTCCGGTGACTGGATCCCGATTGGTGCCGAGCTGATTCGTTATTGTAAAAGTGTCACCTTCGTTAATGGCCGCGCCACCAGCGATTGGGACCAACAAGTGCAAACCGGCACCTGGCGTTTGCAACCGCAGTGATGCGCCTGGGACCTGTATGCCAAATGGCTGCATGACGCCCGGCTGACCGGCCTGGGCCAGACTGCTCAGCGAAGACCTCAACTCATGACTACGTGCGCCACGAAGATGCACCAGACCGTTCCCCAAATTGTCCGTGGTCAACGCTTGATTGGCATCTTTCAAGCTACCATCCGCGACCGCTTGCTGAATTGCATCGCCGATAAAGCTGCCGATCTCAGTATGGGTGTCCGCAGTCGAGAATGGAATGACGTGGGTTTCTGGAAACACGAAACCGTCAGAATCGAACTCAAAGCGGACGACATTGTTGCCGTCGGAGATTGAAAACGTCTGTCCGTCAGCAACGCCTCCAGAGACACCTGATTCAGTCAGGCTGCTCAGTTCGGCACCGGACTGCGGGAGAAAGAGCGAGTGTGCGGCCGTGGTGCCCAAGTGAATCTGCCCGCGGCCCAAGTTGACGGGGTTCAGCCCGATTCCAGAGTTCGCGATGGCGTTGACGATTGAGAAGGCAATTTCGTTCTGTGTCGAAGTGTTCTCAAAACGAATTGGCAGATTGGCACCGTTAAGCCGGTTGTCTTTATCGAATTCAAACTTGAGGCTACGGGTGATCATACCGTCGTCAAAGTTGACAGTGAACGTCTCGCCATCGCGGATTCCACCCAGACGACCACCTTCAGCCGGAACTTGAATTGTCACCGTCTGCGGTACTTGAATCGTGTACCCGCTTTCGAACTCAAACCGTTCCTCGACGCCGTCCAGGTCGGTTACGGTGAACGCGTCGCCGTCGACGATCTGATCGCCGGATGGAGCGGTGACCATAAAGCGATCCTGGTTATTGAGCGCCACCACGTACACGCTGTCGGGCGTCCAAATACCTGACAGCGGCGTCAGGCGAATCGTATCGCTGGTGCGGTTGTAGCTAAACGTGTAGTCGATGCCATCCTGCAGCAACACGCCATTGCGGGTGATCGTTACTGCTTGGCTAAGGACCGTTGTGTCATCGATTCCAATTCCGTCAGTCGGATCGGCGGGCTCGACGCCATCCACCAGACGAATTTCGAAGTTTGACGAAATCACTCCGGCGCCAAGTTGGACGACGGACAACGCGTCTGCACGCAAATCGATCCCATCCGCATCGTTGTCAGTGGGGTTGACTAAGTTGGCCGTCGGGCCAGCAAAGTCAGCACGATCAATGCCGCCACGATCGATAAACACGTCATCGCCAAATCCATTGGGCGTTTCCACATTCGGATCATCCGCTCGCAACTGGCCGGTCACATCGTTATCCGGTGCCAGAATGGGTGATGGACCGATTCCCAGGGGATCTTTGACCCGCACGAACGAAGACCGGTCAAGCAGCGAACCGACTGAACTGTCGATTGCTCGCGAGCAGGGCAACAGATAGAAGTTCTCGGCGAATGGATTAACGAACAAGGCGTTGGGATCATGCAAATCCGTCACACAATTCGGTCCGTTCGGCAGCGCTGTTGGGTCAGGGTTATCCAATGCGATTCCGAAGTCTTGCGAACTGACGCCCGTGATATTCGATGTGGCATTGCCCTGATAAAGCTGGCCACCAACAATTGTCTGGTTTTCTGACACACCGTCCTGGACAACCTGAATGCCGATATCAAAGTTAGCAACAATGTTGTTCAAGATCGTAGGAGCGGCGAACTCGTCTACCAGAATACCAACGTCTCCCGAGCCGGTTGGTGCCAATGATCCGCCGACGCCGTACAGCGTGTTGTTGACGATGCGTCCAAACGGCACCGAGCCAACCTGTTCGCCAGTGGGGCGCGTCTCGCCGCTAAACCGAATCGCACCGACCTGGTTGCCAAACAGGATGTTGTTTTCGATCACGGCACCGGTCGCCAGATTGTCCGTGTTCAGCTCGAACAAGTTGCGAACGGGGCCCATGTGCGGTGTCGAGTTCAGTTCACCATCGCTGTTGGTACCACCGTCGCGCGATCCTGCATCGGCCACAATTCCGAAACTCTCGGAATTGGAGATGCGGTTTGAGTGAATCAGAACCTGTCCCTGATCGCGGGCCTGGTTCGAGTCGCCCGTGTCATCGAACAGCAAGAAGTCTGCTCGGCTGGCGGCACCAAACGTGATCTCGATCTGATAAAAGCCCGTCTGGCCGTTGTTGCCACTGGCTTCAACATTGGGGTCGTAGAAAGAATTATTGAAGGCACTGACGCCAACAAAATAATCTCCCGTCGCTTGGGCAACAAACTCCAGGAATGGATCCAAGCGAACAAACTCACCGGGAGCTTGATCGTCATCGCTGAACGCCAGTTCCAATCCATTGCTGTTGAATACCCGCAACGCCGAATCCAGTTCCGATCCAATCTCGTCAGCGTCGACATCGATCCGAATTGTCTCGCCACGTTCGAGCTGAAGGTGGAACAAGTCGACATCGAGGCCGGTCTTGAGTGGGAAGCCGGGGTTGTCACCGATGAAACCGGATCCCAAGAACGATGGCGAGTTCTGACCGACAATGTTCGTCGGCGTGGCTTCGCTCAACATGTCGTTGGTCTCGGTCACATTGAAGCTGTGAATTGAAAGATGAGCCGGGCCAAACAGGTTGACTCGGGCCGACGTGCTGATCGTGGGATTCCCGTTGCCAACAATCGTTCCATCACCAAGCACCGCCGACACTCCCGGCAGGACGGCTTGAACTTCGGATCCGTTGATAGCGTCCCGCACCGTACGTGCCACAACGTAATCTGGAGACGATGGACTGAAGGGAATCACCTGGTGGCCGCTCACGATACCGTTGTTGGCGGTGACATCTTCGTATTCAAAATCCACGGTGTTGATACCGTCGCTGATCACAAACGTCTGACCATCAAAGATGTGCGAACCCGGCTGCGCGAGAAGTGTGATGCCTTGCGAGAGTCGGTCGTTCGTATCAAAACTGCGGATCAATGGTGTGCCGAAATCAGTTGCTTTGCGTACTTCAAGCTGATAGGGGCCTTGAAAAATCTGGTTAGTAGCCCGCAGAGGATTTGCCACGAAGTTGCTGTTGGTGGTAGCAGACGTCGCCATTTCTCCGCGTTCCGCAAAGCCGATGATAAGGTCGTCGATGTAGAGGCCTTCGTGTTGATTGTCGACGCCTCGCAGCCCCGGATTTGAATCGTTGAAGACACCAAACGCGTCGCCCTGCAAGTGACCGTCGTACCCCAACGGTCCCGGGTCATTGACGCTGTGGCCGATGATGCGAATCAAATCGTCATCTTGTTTGACGACGTCGACGATTTGGAATAACTCCAAGGGAGCACCGCCCAACTGAAAGACACCTGCGATGGGTACATTGAAGTCCACGTCAGTCGGGAAGCCCGTCGTATGCACTAATCGAACACGTCGTGCGTCAATCGAATTGATCGTCGCACTAACGTCCAACTGAATTGCAAGATTGGGTGCCGTCGTATTGATCGCGGTCCGTACGGCGCTCGCCATGTCGCTGGCAGTGAAGGCGGCCGACGGCGCGAATGACACGGGCACGTGTGGGATCTGACCGCCGCCCACACCGACAGGTGTGAACGCTAGACCGATCTGCCCCAGATTGACAGTGCCTGTCGTGTTCAAGATGTGGTCTGGCGTGGCACCCAAGTCGATCACGCCGTCTGCCAATACGCGTGGGAAGAGACTCAGACCGGCACCTTCCAGCGACGCCTTGATCGCAGCCGCCAATTCGCTTTGTGTGTCATCGAACGTGAAACCAACCAGTTGATTGTCTGGATTGTTATCCAGATCGTTATCAACAAATACGCCATCGTTATCAAATTCAAAGATCGTGGCGTTACCGTTCAAGCTGATCGTAAACGTCTCGCCATCGGCGATGGGACCACCCACGCCCGACTGCGTCAAGCTAACGATCGAATCGCTGTCCAGACGCAAGTTCGTGTCACCGCCAAGGTGGATTTCACCGTCGCCAAGATTCCTCGGCGAGATCCCCAGGCCAGTCATGCCCAGGCCGGCGACATTCAGCTGGGTGATGATCTCACCCGCCAATTGACCGATGGTGCTGTCGTCGTTGAACACGAGTCGTGTGTTACCAGGCTGCGAACTGACGTCATTGTCAAATTCAAAGCGAACCACTTCGATGCCGTTGGTGACGAGGAACACATCGCCATCGAGAATCGTGCCAACCTGACCGGTTTGATTCAAGTGCGTTCCATCCGTATTCACAATGTGACCGGCACTACCACCCAAGTGAACTCGCGCGGAACCGTCCAGAAGAACCGGTAGCAGATCGAGGCCGGGTACACCGGCAACCGCATCGATGATCGCCTGACCAATCTGAGCTTGCGTTTGATTGATGTTGAAAGGAATCTCGACAGTGCCTGCACCAATCGTGGCGTCACTATTGAATTCAAATATCACCGTCAGGCCATCGGAGGTGATTTCGAACGTCTCGCCTTCCATGATGCCGACACCACCAGCCAGGGGCGCTTGAATCGAGAATGGACCAGTTCGCGTCAAACTGGTCGTCGCCGGAAGTGCAACCACACCGCGCGTGCCGCCCAAATCGACGTTGCCGGCGCCGCCAAGTTTCGTCGGGAACAGCTTCAGTGTCGCCGACGCCAGATCGATTTGATCCCGCACGGCCATCGCGATGTCGTCTGCCGAATCCAACACCGTGAAGAAAATCAGGTTGTTGTCCGGTGCGCCGTCGCCGTCGGCATCCTGGAACATACCGTTGTTTTCGAACTCGAAAACCTCGGTGCCAAAGCCAGCCAAGCTGATCGAGAACGTTTCACCATCCACAATACCACCCGTTGCACCACCAGCCAGCGGGGCGTGCAACGTGAGTCGCTCGGACAAGTGCAAGGACAAGGTTTCTGGGGTTTCGATCGCAATCGGTGGCGTCGTGCCCGGTTCGGGTAGGACGAGGCTCACGTTGTTTCCGTCGCTGATCCGAATTTCCGCTCGAGGCGTCCCGGCGACGAACACCCGGTCGCCGTTTGCCAGCACGCGGGTATTCGCGCGATCGATTCCCAGGTCGGTCGCCAACACGGCGGAGATGCTGCGAATCGCGTTGACCAGCGCCTGGGCCACCTGACCCTGCGAACTGTTCGTGGAAATCGGGACACGAACGTTGCCGGGGGTCACAGGACCATTCTTGTCGAATTCAAAAACGACACGGTCGGTACCGTGCCGAATTTCAATCGTCGCTCCGTCTTGTACACCGCCCGCCACAACATCACCGCCCGCCGTCGGAATATCCAACAGGAACGGCGTCGACGGTCCTTGGGACAACGTGCTGCCTGGGCTGATGACCAAATCCACATCGCTCAGTCCACCGAGCCGAACCAGACCGCCGGGCATGGCAAGCGGGTTGATCCCAAGCACGCCACTGACGGGCGACGCGTTGATGGCGGCCACGATTTCCTTCGCAATGCCCAGCGGCGTGCTGGCTTCCTCGATCCGTGCGCCGCCGCTCTGCGGAATGCGCACGTTGCCTGAGCGAATCGTAGGAACTTGATCTTTGTCGAATTCAAACGTGACGCTGACAGATCCGTTGGTCAACGTAAAGTAATCGCCGTCTTTGATGCCTTGCGGATCCGGCTGATTCGCATCCGGAATCGATTTGCCGCCATCGGTGGGCACTTTCAGAAGGAATCCGCTATCAAACTCAAAGGTGACTGGGGCGTGAATGCCGTCGCCAATAACGAACGTATCGCCGTCATAGACGCCCAGCCCGTTCTGGGCCACCAGGGTCTTGTTGTGGAACTGATTCTCCAAGACCGGATCGAGCGCATTGGCCACGTCCACGCGCGACATATCCGAATGGACTGGCAGGGGAACGTTGCCCGCCGAGACGCCGATGGTGCCGTCGAGTGTGAGTGCCGAGTTGGCTCCCAGGCCGAGCGTGACGTTTGCGGCACCGCTCAGATTCACACGGTTTCCGTCCAAATTCGCGTCCGAACCCAAGTGAGGAATCACGGTCGGGTTGTTCATCGCAAATGGATCGAATGCCAAGCGAATCGCCTGGGCAATGCGCTGGGCAACGTCAGCCGGAGTCTGCTGATCTTGGACGAAGACAGGCGTGAAGTCTTGGACCTCGAGCGGAGAAAGTCGTGGATTGAATGCAATATTCGTTCCCGCGACCTGGACTAGCGTGTCGGCCACCGTGACGGACGTAATGCTACCGCTCAACGGCGAATTCAAAATCGATTTGGCAATCCGCGCTGCCAATGTCTGCGCCGTGTCAATCACGGTCAAGTCGATGATCTGGTTGGTGCTGTTTGGATCCGGCGCGCCGACCTGCAAGACACTCGGTGTGGTCGCAAAGTCAATGATCACGTCCTTACCGAGCGTGCCTCCCAGGAAGATCGAGCCGCTGCCCATGTGCATCGGAGTGAGTCCGATGTTGGCAGCAATCACGTCGGCAACGATCGCGTCGGCGATCTCCTCTTTGGAATCCAGTGTCGCGAAACTGATTGGGCGATGCCCCGTACCGACGCTGCCAGTGCTGTTGAATTCGAAGGTGATCGGCGGGCTCGAGCCCTCAGAAATGGTGAAGGTCTCACCATCGGTCATCGACGATCCACCGCCTTCGGGTACTTGCATCGTGAAGGCAGGAAGAATTGACTGTGCCAAGAGTGTGTTGGTCGTGTCCACCGTATGGCTCAGTTGACCGCCAAACTGAATCAGACCGTTGCCCAGTCCCGTCGGCGTCACGAGGCTCCCCTGTTGTGCCTGAACCGCGGCCACGATTCGATTCACAATGTCCGCTTGCGTACGAGGCGTTACCGTTTGACCCAAGTTGATCGAGCCGCCCGCGTTCAATGTGTGCTGTGGAGTGGTGCCACCGAGCACCACCGTGCCACCCATCAAATTGACTGGCGTCAGTCCCAGGTTTTGGCCGGCGACTGCGGTCACGATCCGATCGCTGATCTGGTCTTGAGTAATGGTCAAGACGCTCAATCCTAAGAACTGCGTTCCGAACACATCGACGGAATGGAACGCGGTCGTGCCGTCCAAAACGATTTGACCGTTGCCAATGTCATTCGCTGTCAGACCCAAGCCAGCACCGTCGATCGCTTGCGTGATCAACGCGACCATGTCGCTTTGAGTGCTAAACGAGTCGAAGACGATCCGGACGTTATCTGGATTACCGTCGGCAGGGTTGATGTCGACGAATACACCGTTACTATCAAACTCGAACGTCACGACATTGGGTGGATTGATTCCGTCGTCAAACGTAATGGCGAACGTCTCACCATCGGCGATGCCACCGGTCCGACCGCCTTCCACGGGAACCTGCAAAACAAAGCTATCACGAATGTTGATGACCACGTTGGCGGGATCGGCGATTCCGTTGGAATCAAACTCGAACGTGATCGTCGACGCGCCATCGCTGACCACAAACCGATCGCCATCGGCGATCCGATTGATTCCGGCTTGGGTCGGAACCAGCAGCGTCAGGTCGTCTGTGATGTTGATGGCTTGATTGCCGATGATGACAACATCGTCTTTATCGAATTCGTATGTGATCGGAGGGTTCACGCCCGTGCCATCGTCGACAACAAACGTATCACCGTCCGCGATTCCACCATTCAGTTCGTCAGCACCCACCGCTGGAATCTGAACCACGAATCCGGTATCGAATTCAAACGACACGGTCGACGTACCGTCAGTCAAATCGAAGACGTCGCCATCGATAAACCGTTGGCCGTCCTTGACGACGATATTCGGGGGGAAGTTCTGGCTATCGACAAAGCGGAAGAGTTGAGTATTACCTTGATCATCCGTGATTTCAAAGGTCTCACCGGTCGGGAAATTGGGATCGCCTTGTACCGGGATCTGAGCTCCCGTAGGTGTCACCACGGTAAAACCGGACTCGACTTCGAAGACTTGAGAGTCGATCTGGAACGTTTGACCGTCGCGCAAATAAACACCGCCCACGGTTCGCAATTCAGAACCGGTGGTGTTTCGTTCGCTGAGCGCGATGTCACCGACATTCATGTCACCGGCGGTGGTGAAATCGAATCGCAATCGTAGGTTGTCGCGGCCGGCGAAAGCATCGAGTGGCACACGAACTTGGCGCCAATCGGCTCCCGGCGTGACGCGAAAGTCAAAAACCGGTTGAACGTCAAATGGCGAAAACACGTCACCGGGTACGCCCGTTCGTTCATACGGCCGGTTGCTCGAGTCAACATTGTTGGTCGTCAGCAATTGCCAATCACCAATGTTGTCCGCAATAAAGACGCGGAAGGAGTCGCGCATATCGGGCAGGCCGGTGACTGGCCCGTTGATCTGTTCGGTCTCTAGGAAATAGTTGAAGTACAAGACAGGCCGGTCGGCTGCAGAATAGCTCGACAGGTCGAACTCGTTGCTGACCACCGAACCATGGGCACCGCCAGCGAAGTCGAACGTTCGCGGCACACCGTTTACATTACCCAAGCCAAAGGCCAAGCTGCTGCCACCTGGGATGCGAGGTGGTAGACGGCTACCGTCAAAGGTTGGATTGATTCCATGTCCAAGGGCGTTTTGTTGTTCGTCCACCAAGATCGGCGCGCCGGGTAAAGCCGCCAGACCCAGACGAACGTCCATATCCGTAGCCGCGCGAACCACCGGATTCGGAGGCGTGAAATGGAACAGGTTAGTGTCCAACGAGGAGAAACCCAGGCCGTGGGCGCGTGAAACGCCTGTCGGAGCGCTGGTGGCACCATCCAGGAAGATCGGCTGCAGCGAAACATCACTCCGGTCTTGTGGGGCCAGACCTTGAATGATCGTGTTGACGGCCACCGTCGCATTGCCGTTTAAGCCGCCGCCGTCGATCAGGAACTCAGGAACGTTTTCCTGGGCAAACTGGCCCCTAAACTCGATGCGCCAATTTGACGAACGGCCCTGCGGTGTGAGGAAAATATCGCCGGGATCAATGCCTCTGAGTCCCTCCAAGGCGGCCTGCACCTGGGCACCACTCACGAGGGCATTGTTGTTATTCGGATCACGATACAGAATCGGCGAAGTGGTTTCGCCACGCCAACTAATCGTGAACGTGCCGTCAATCGCCCCCGCGATCGCAAGCCGTTGAACCTCATTTCGACCTTGGATGATATTCTGGGTTGGAGTATTGAAGGCGTACAGCCGTCCGTTCACGTCGATGGAAAACAGCATGTTCGAGTAGCGACCACCTTCGACATTGTCGGGAGCCGCCGTAAGAGCCGCGAACTGGATCCCCACAAGATCGTTGGCGGAACTATCGATATAGACTGCCGTGGCATTCGCACTAGCGGGGTTCACGACACGATAAAAACCGCCCTGGTCGCTGACCGCGAACATTTCGCCGTTGTGAATCGTCAAACCAGTAATCGAACCACCCGGACCTTCACCAGCGGTAATGATCGGGGGATCGGCAAACACGCGACCTTTGTTCAGACGGACGAATTGATCCGTCCGCGTGGCAACCACGTCTGGGCCAAGGGATGTGTTGATTGCCGTGGCAATTCGTGTTGCAACATTGGGAGCAGCCGAATTGCCAGCGCCGGACAGATCGCTCGCCAACGCAAAAATCGGTTCGTTGCCAGGGGACACGCCAGGTGCACTGCCCGCATCAACCCACATCTGCGTTGAACTGCCATTGGGTTGCGTGACCAGCATACCTCGGAAATCAATACTTGTCGCACCATGGAAATTGATGCGGTTGAACCGACCGCCAGCCGTATATTGCGGATGCGCGCTAACGCGTTGCGCCACTGCCTGGGCAATCAAATCTGCCGTCGCTGAAGGTGGCGCGGCGATCTCTTCGACCGGAATCTGATCCGTCACTTGCAAGCGATTCAGCGGTGTGGTCGCGTTTGGCAGATAGCTGATACCTCGCCCATTGACAATGACCAGATCGTCGACCTGTTGCGCAGTCGCTTCCAGACTGAACAGGCTGAAGACAACCGAACTCTCAGTCCCCTTGGTAAAGCCCTGCTGGACGTTGACAAAGTTGACGTTTTGGGCGGCCGCCTGGAGAAAATTCAGGGCATTCTGATTCGCCGAGGTGGGTGGAATTGGAACTTGCGAGGTATTGCCGCCTATGACGACCGTAGCTATCCCGCCGCGAACAAAGGGCACACGGATGTTGCCGGGCCGAACGCCCAGCACACCCGGAGGTGGCGCGATGCTGACGGTTCCCGGAGGCGCGTTGAGCGACGTTTCATCGTCGTATTCGAAGGTCAGTAAGGTACCGTTGTCGTTAACGACTTCGATCTGACCGTCAACCAACAGGTTGCCGGCGGGGACAGGAATCGTCAGGGCGGCGGCACTGGCAGTCTGGATGCTCGCCACAATGTTGGTGGCAACTTGCACGCCAGTAAAGCTGGATGCAGGAATAAAGTCCACCGCCGAATGCAACGGCATTTGGGAAACCCCGGGGGATCCGGACTGTGTCAACGCTGGACCCGGCGTGATGAGTGTATGATTTGGCGACCCACCGGGATTGCTTTGACCACCGATGTGAACGTCACCGTTACCGATGGCAGAAGGGCTGAGTCCCAATCCGACACCCGCCACCGTTGTCGCGACTAACTGCGCAATTTGGTCGGCCGTGTCAGCGGGTGAAAACGGAATCCGCACGCCCACGGCGTTGCCTGGGAATGGATCTGAGTCGAATTCAAAGACCCGCGTAAATGTGCCGTTGCTAATCGAAAACGTCTCGCCATCCGCCACGCCCTGAGCCACGCCGGTCAACGTAAGATTCGGGGCACCACTGATGTCTACATTATTGGCACCCGTGCTGCCAAGATGAACATCCCCGCTGCCTTGATTGCTGGGGAATAGGTTCAGGTTCGCGCTTACTAGTTCCGTCACGATTGCGTCCGCAATCTGATCCTGCGTGTTGCCAAGCGTAAACGGAATCTGCGTATTGAGCGCACCGAAACTGTTGTTACTGTCAAACTCGAACGTGACGCTGGTCACAGTTCCCATGCCGTCGTCAAATTCGACCAGGAACGTCTCACCATCCACGATGTCCCGACCACCTCGGCCAGGAACCATGATCCGGAACGTTTCGGGAATATTCAGCGTGAAGCCGCTCTCGAATTCAAACGTCACTGGCGAACCACCCGTGCTGGCCGTATCCAAGCGGAATGTGTCGCCATCTCTGATCTTGGAACCATCTAGAGCTTGCAGAATAGGTGCTTCCAACAAATCGGCTTCAACTCGAACTCCCAGTGTTGACACCCCGTTGCCTGGGTTTCGCCGTTTGGCGCTACCAGTGCTGACCTGCGCCGCCACGGCAGAATTACCGCCGGTCGAGTCGACCAGGCTGATCCGGTCACCACGAGGACTGACCGAAGCCGTCACGCCAATAGGCGTCGCACCAGTATTGGCAAGGTTGATGGTCGCCACCAGTTTGTTGGCCAGCGTCAACGAGTTGTCCTGGAGTGCGTACAGCACGGGGGTATTGCCGCCGCCAATGTTCATGACGTCAAGCGTGAATTCGAAGTTGCCTACATTGACACCGGCGCGGTTCAGCGAGACGACGGTGCCGTCACGGAGATCGACTCCGCTGGGATTCACCGCAATCACGGGACCCGTGTCCAACTGGAAGATATCGTCATCCAGTTGAAAGAAGTTGCCGTCGCGAATTGCCAGGGCGTTGTTTCCATCGATCAGTTGGACGGCCTCGAAACCAAAATCAAATTCGAATTCGACTGATTGCGCTCCGTCTTCGACTGTAAGGGTCGTGCCGTCTTTAATGTTGAATCCGTTGTCGCTCGGTCGTGTCGGCACGGTGGCATCCACCGCCTCGATCCTGGGGCTTGTCAGCAATTCACCCCGTTCACGAATCTGCGTTCCCGCGCCTTCATAGCGGACTTCAGGAATCTGTGGGTCATCGACCCGGTTAGGTTGTGGCGAACTGAGTCCCAAACCAAAGTTGGGACTTTGAGGATCACCGATGAACTGATAGAGGATGTTGTCAAAAATCTCGACACCGGGTGCCTGGCTGCGGTTCTGAAAACCGCGATCACCGACGCCAAAGAGCTCACCTAGTCCGATGGGGCCAAAGCCC
>JASLPZ010000077.1:0-23652 GCA_030744725.1 Pirellulaceae bacterium | reverse complement strand
GGCATTCTTCGGCGAGAATGGCGTCATCCGGCGCTCTGGCGTACCACAATCGTGCTGCCAGATAGCTGCAGATAAGCGAGAACAGACAGAACCCGACAGACCAGATCCGCCCCTGATCCCGCGTCGTCAGCATTGGCTCAACAAGAAATGGGTACGTCAGCAGTGCAGCCAGCGAACCAACGTTGGACAGCGCATAAAAACGATAGGGTGAACGCCCAGTTCCGTCCAAACTGAACCAGGCTTGAATCAGAGGGCCCGTTGCCGAGAGGATGAAATAGGGCAATCCGATGTTCACGAATAAAATCAAGAGGATGTAGGCCGTTGGCTGCTCGCTGCCAGTCGGTCTCCACGACGCCTCAGGTGTGATGGGCAAGACTAATAGGGCCAACACCAATAAGCTGAAGTGAATCACGCCTTGAACTCGCGGTGTCAGCCAACGCGTAATCAGATGGGCGTAAGCATATCCAGCGAATAGGAGCAATTGAAAGAACAGCATGCAGGTTGTCCACACGGCTGGACTCCCGCCGAACCAAGGCAGGACGGTCTTGCTGATCACGGGTTGCACTTGAAACACAAGGAATGCGCTAACTAGCGTGGCCACGGCGAACCAGACAATCAGCCAGGGTCGCGGCCGGTCGGTCATCGAAGAATCCTCGTGGGGACTGGGAGCATTCAGCGTGCATATGCGCAAACTCTAGGTTATGCGAATGATCGGTGTTGCTTTTTGTCACCACTACTGGCCCGATGGACGAATTCAGCCTGGAACAACTAGTACGACCGGCACGACTGCTCGAGAGTCTTGCCGGTCGTGCAAATCGTGGCTGTAGCTCCCTGCGTTGCCGTCGTTACGCTGCGCACTCGCCATCAGGCGACCTATTATTTGCAGAGCACGCAAGCGCAACGCACGACGATTCATCCAACAAACTTGACGCAGTGGTGGCGATCCATGAAAGATGCAGCGCAAAAGAAGTTACGCGACATTCTTGACTTGTGTGTCGAAATGGAAGCTTCGGACGTTCACATCACCAGCGGCGTAACGCCGTTCATGCGTCTACAGGGCGCCATGAAGCCTGTCACCGAGGAAGAGCTTTCGCCCTTTGTCGTTGAACAGATGGCAATGGGCTTGATGTCCGATCATCAGCGCGAAGTATTCAATGAAGTTCACACACTGGATTTTGCCTTCTTTTCCGAATCGGGCACACGATTTCGCCTGAACGTGTTTCGACAGCGAGGCACGATTGCTATGGCCATTCGGCGGCTCGACGACGAATTCCGCTCAGTCGACGACTTAACGCTGCCGCCTCAGGTTCTGAAAATCGCAGACTTTAAACATGGTTTGGTGCTCGTGACTGGACCCACTGGGAGTGGGAAATCAACAACGCTGGCCACGATCATCGACAAGATCAACGAAACCCATGCCAAACACATCATCACGATTGAAGATCCGCTGGAGTTTATCCACGCAAACAAAATGAGCCTCGTTCGACAGCGTGAACTGCACTCCGATGTGCCGTCATTTCACGAAGCTGTCCGAGCTTCACTGCGAGAAGATCCCGATGTTCTGCTCGTGGGCGAATTACGCGATCTCCCCACGATGCGGGCGGCCTTGACGGCAGCGGAAACGGGCCATCTGGTGTTCTCTACGTTGCACACCAACGATGTCGTTGGGACAGTCAGCCGGATGATCGGTGTCTTTTCCGCCGAGGAACAAGACGCCGTTCGAAACCAATTGTCGCGAGTGTTGCGAGCTGTCGTGTCACAAAGATTACTCAGACGCGTGGAAGGAACAGGCCGTGTTCCGGCGGTGGAGATCATGTTTGTCACACCCGCAATCGGCAATCTGGTCCGCAAGGGCGAACTCGAACAGATCTATTCGCTGATGCAGACTGGCAACAGCGAAGGTATGCTGCTGCTCGAGCAGTCGTTAGCTAGTCTTTACGCGTTCGGCCTGATCAGTAAAGAAGAAGCGCTGAGTATCACGCGTGATCTCAGTATTTTTGAGTCGCGCGTCCAGCACATTCAGGAAACGCGTGGCAAGATGCAGCCAGCGTGAGCCTGTCCCTAACACCTGCTTCGTGATTCGCTGGCGGCCGGTTCGGAAAACAGGCGAGCTAGCCTGGAATCAAGCAACCGTTGGAGCAGACGTCTATCTCCGCCACCGCTTCAAAGGGAGGTGACAACGATGCTCCAGGACACTTTTCTTAGATCTTGACGCGATTGCTCGCAGGGTCGAGCACGAATGGTACGTTGGTGACCGGGTTGTTCGGGATCGGGGTAGGGTAATACCCATCGGTGTACAGTGTATCGAGATCGGGCGGAAATACACTCTTGTCGAAGTAGTACTTTTCAATCGCGTTGTTCAGGTCGGCTCGATACTGAAGTTCGCCATTCTGTTTGGCAGTCGTCGTCGAGTAGGTTAAGCGGGGAACCACTATGGCTGCGATGATGCCCATGATGGTGACCACCGCCAGCAATTCTAGCAGCGAGAAACCGCGTCTCTTCGGTCGTTGGTAGACCGACGGCGTACTTGTCATTCTTTCCCCCCCCTCAGAGCACTGGTTTCCTTTTTCAATCCTACCTTTTGAATTTGCAGCGAGCCGACCGGTATTTTGAGAAATCTGCTTACCGCTGCCCGCGTGCGACTTTGGCGCTAGACGAAGCTGGACCAAAAAAATCGCCAGCCAGCTCTGGGCTGCGGACGAAAAGAGGCGCCGACCGGATTCGAACCGGTGAATAACGGATTTGCAATCCGCCCCCTTAGCCACTTGGGCACGGCGCCGAGCGTGCTTGCGAGGTCAACTTAAGCCGATTGGGCGTATTGTAGCAAATAGGTGCCGACAGAATAGTCCAATCGGGCCTTCACGACCCGCATGGTGATGTTGTCCCGATAGTAATGGATATATCGGCTCGACGCACAGATTGCCTAGACAAGTTATGTGTGCGCCGCTGGGCATCTCTGGAGAACCCTCGCCCAGCAAACGATTCCTATTATCTGGCAGGACGCGTCTACCTCAGACGCCGTTGGCATTTTAAAGGCCACCCATGGCACAGGACGAATTAGCTCGAAAGGGAGTTCAAATGCAGTGGATACAGCACCTTAGGAACTGGATGGGGCAAATCAAGGTCTCCGATCTGGCCGACGACGTGGCGTCAAGCAGTTTTGAAACGGTTTGGCAGCGTGTCTACCCGTCGGTGATCGGAATGTCGCCTGACGAAGCGCGCGGGTATGCACGTGCCCGGGCCGCGATTGTCGTGAGTGACAAGATCGAACTTGCCGTTGCACAGCTCAGCAATCGCCGCATCAACCAACAACGCGTATACGCACTGGCGTTGGACACGGTTGTCTGCCGAACCGTTATGCACGCCATGGTACAACGCCCGCGACGAGCGACCATTCGTCAGGCGGCGTAGCCTCTACGGTCTGCCTGATCACCGCTTGTTCGGTCGTAATCTGTGTAGCCGGTTTGTGCCTATGAGGCTACCGATTCCTCTTGACGAGTCGACCGTGGGCTGGGCTTGCCGCGAAACGAGATCCATGCGCCCCACGCATAAAATGACCCGCCGCTGGCATGTTCGGTTGTCTCGCGTGGCCTTGAGCGTAGCAACCGGGACGCAACCTGACGAACTGAAGGACCTCCAGCCAGCCAGTCGCCTCATTGCGAGAGAGGAATTCGAGCGTTAAAATCGCCGATGTCGCGTGGCAAACAAGGACGTCCTGGAGGTTCGAAACGCTGTATGCCCGTGTATCGGGTTTCGGGCGTCTGCTCTGACTTCGCTTGTCACTCCCCCGTTGCAGACTTTTTCGCTTTGGAGGTCTAGGAGAGCCTTGAACATGTCCTTCTCCCTTCGGGAGAAGGTGGCCGAAGGCCGGATGAGAGGTGGCTGATTTCATTTGGCAGGTCGCCCCCTCATCCTATCCTTCTCCCCGAGGGGAGTAAGGGACTCGCTGCCGGCTTTTTCTCATAGTCAGAAGCGAAAGAGTCTGGTTGGCTGCGGGTTGTGGCATTTCGAGAGCACATTTTCAAGCTGCCAACTCCCCGGAAACCCGCTGGAATCGAGGCTTTTTCCAGGTCGACTCGCGTGCCTGGAAGGCAGAAGATGCAAGCGTATTCGAGATCATTGAGGCGTGTTGTTACGTGTCGCTGATCCGGTCTATTCGAGAAATATCGCCCGAGCGAGAGCGCGAGCGTGGAGCACTGACAATGAGTGATTGTGATTTTGGCTTGATCGGTTTGGCCGTCATGGGGGAGAACTTGGCCCTCAACGTCGAGAGCCGAGGGTTTCGCGTTGCCGTGTTCAACCGCACGACCGAAAAAGTGGATGCGTTCATAAACGGTCGGGCATCTGGCAAGAACTTTGTTGGCTGCCACAGTGTCGAAGAACTGGTCCAAAACCTCGCGACGCCGCGGAAAGTGATGATGCTGGTAAAAGCTGGCCCTGCGGTTGATCTCCTAATCGATCAGTTGATTCCACTGCTGTCACCGGGCGATATCATCATCGATGGCGGGAATACTCATTTTTCGGACACAGAACGTCGAACCAAGGCCGTCGAAGAGAAGGGGCTGTTGTTTGTCGGTTCCGGAGTCTCTGGCGGCGAAGAAGGGGCCCTGAAAGGCCCCAGCATGATGCCTGGTGGAACTGAAGCTGCCTGGCTGCACATCAAGCCGATTTTTCAAGCCATCGCTGCGAAGGTCGGCCCCAACAACGATATCCCATGCTGCGAGTGGGTTGGGCCACGCGGGGCCGGCCATTATGTCAAGATGGTCCACAACGGCATCGAATACGGGGATATGCAGTTGATCTGCGAAGCCTACTTGATGTTGAGAGAGTCGCTGATGCTGACGAATGATGAGATTTATGACGTCTTCGATCAGTGGAATCGCGGCGAGTTGAAAAGCTATTTGATCGAGATATCTCGAGACATTTTCAGCGTCAAGGATGAACTGGGTGAGGGCTATCTGGTGGACAAGATCCAGGATGTCGCCGGTGCCAAGGGAACGGGGAAATGGATGAGCCAGTTGGCGCTTGATTTAGGAGTCCCCAGCACGCTGGTAACAGCCGCCGTTTACGCTCGTTCAATTTCTTCGTTCAAAGAGGCACGCGTCCGTGCATCGAGCATTCTGCGCGGCCCCTTGGATCTCGCCGACGGCGACGCAGAGACGTTGAGTTGGGATGGGAATTGGAACGAATCGCTCAGCCGCATGTCCGACGTTGATCGAAAGAAGGCATTCATCGAAGACATTCGCTCGGCACTTTACGCTTCAAAAATATGCAGCTATGCCCAGGGCTTCGTGCAGTTGCAGGCTGCCGCCGAAGAATACGATTGGCCATTAGACTACGGCGATTGTGCGATGCTGTGGCGTGGCGGCTGCATTATCCGTGCTCAATTCCTCGATCGAATCAAGGAAGCGTTTGACGAAGATGCGAAACTAGAGAATCTCCTTCTCCATCCGTACTTCACTGAAGCGGTCAATCGCGCACAGGCTGCTTGGCGGCGTGTGCTGAATACCGCAACGCAATTGGGATTGCCAGTTCCAGCGTTCGGTACGGCGTTGGCCTATTTTGATAGCTACCGGCGGGCTCACGTGCCCGCCAATTTGCTGCAAGCACAACGCGATTACTTTGGTGCACATACGTACCAACGAACAGACCGCGAAGGCACGTTCCACACCGACTGGCTCACCCAGCGCCGTCCACCGACAAGCTGAGCTTTCGGCGCGGAATTTCGTTGGTTTCGTCCTGTTATGGCGCGGTCTCCCGACCGTGCCAGCACGGTGGCGAATCAGGGCTCACCGATTGACCTTCCGAACGTGGCCCGGTCGGGAGACCGGCCCACAACGTGTTGTGTCATGCAAACGCCTCGCTTTGCGGGGCAAGCCAAAGCAACGGCCTATGGCCGTGGTCGATTACTTGTCGTCATCATCGTCATCATCATCGTCATCGTCATCATCATCTTCTTCGTCATCATCGTCTTCGATGCGGTCACCGAGTCTCTCGACCATCGATTCGAGACGTTCGAGGCGTTCGGTGACGTGCCTCAAGTGCTCACTTAGTTCATGCATCTGCCGCTCAAGATGCTCGACGTGCGCTTGCCCTCCCTGCTGTTGCTGAAGGCGATCAGCATTTTGCATCGCGACTTCGGCCTCTTCGTGAAAGCCTGCCGCGTGGAGATGTTCCGCGGCTTCTCGCAGGTGCTGTACGCGTTCCCCGTGTTCGTGGTTCTCGTGTTCTCGCCCCGGTTGGTGGTCCCGCTCGCGCTCCCGCTCTTGATCGAGTTCACGCTCACGCTCCCGTTCGCGTTCATGGTCACGCTCCCGTTCACGTTCATGATCACGTTCATGCGACTCGGCCCGACGGTGCTCAGCGTGTTCTTGTTCCAGATGGTTGCGCAATTCTCGCTCCAACCGTTCGGCCTCTTCCGCCTTGCCGCTTTTCCGCAATTGACGAATGCGATCCTCCACGGACTCGGCCTCTGCTCGGCGTTTCAGATCAAAGAAGCGTTCGCGAATCTCATTTTGCCACTGCTCTGCCTTTTCATGCTGATCATTGGCCCGAAATTCCGCGATGCGGCGTTTTGCCTGCTCCAGTTCCTCTGCTTGCCGATCCGTGCGGCGCTCTACAGCGTCATCTTCTGCTCGCGCGTCATTTTCTCGCTTCCTGACCTCAATACGCCGACTGGCACTTGGTCCCTGCAGAACGATGAGGGAATCGAGTTGCTTCGCCGCCGCGTCTTTTTTTCCGCTCCTTAATTGCTGAACAATTTCTACGATCCGCCGTTGCAACTGTTCGGCTTGAACCGTCTGTCCACCTTGGTGGAGTTCTGCAATTCGCCGGTCTAATTCGACCAACTTCCTTTCCAGGGAGGCATATTCGACAACCCGCTTGGCTTTCCCGCGATTCTCCGCGGCTTGCTCGGCCTGAACTGCAGCGCGGCTGGCGTCGGTTTTCGCAGTGATTGCTTTCGCTTTCTGCAATTCTGCTTTCACCCTAAGTTCTTCAACTTGTTTGCGTTTCTCCAGCAGTTTGGCCTTAGTGTCGTCTTCGTCCCGGCTGTCCGACTGTGCGAACAAGGCCGTCACAACCACGATGCTCAGAAAGGCAGCCGTCATGAAAAGTCGTTTCATCGCATTTCTCCTTTGGCCTTTTCAGGAATGATCCGTTCGCACGATCACGGCGGATTTCGCATCGTGCATGCTCGCACACATTTCGAGTGGTACGGCCGGTTTAGTTTCGGCCAACGGTGTCTATCATACAGGGTATGAAATGTTGGGGCGAGTAAGAAAATGGAGACCCACACTGATGGTCGAGCCAAACCCGACAGAAGTGAATGCGATGACCAAACTGCATGGAAAGGTGGCCCTTGTTACGGGGGCCAATCGCGGGATCGGCTTGGGCATTGCCCGCGCTTTGGCCGCAAATGGAGCGTCCGTCGCGATCACGGCGAGAACGGCGACAACGCTTGAAGAGGCTCGGGCCGACCTAGTCCGCGGAGGTGCCGTCACACTGTCGTTCCCCGCCGACGTGTCGGAAGAAGACGAAGTCGAACGACTTTTCGCCGCCGTGCGGAAGCAGTTCGGCAGGTTGGACGTGCTGGTCAATAATGCCGCCGCGTTCGATAGCGGTCCGCTTGACAAGCTGTCATTGAAGGCATGGGACCGTGTCATTGCCACCAATCTGCGAGCACCGTTCCTGTGCACGCGTGCTGCCATGCGAATGATGAAACCGCAAGGTAGTGGGCGCATCATCAACATCGGTTCGATCTCGGCGCAAAGGGTTCGCCCCAATTCAGCGCCCTATTCAACCTCGAAACATGGGCTGTGGGGCTTGACACAAGTGACAGCTTTGGAAGGGCGTGAGTTTGGCATCACCTGCTGTTGCTTGCACCCGGGCAACACCCTGGTCGAACGCCGGCAGGAATCCGGTCTGGCAGAAAATGACGAGCCGATGATTGCGATCGAGAACATCGCCGAAGTCGCAGCCCTGATGGCCACGTTGCCGAAAGATGTCGCGATGTTGGAAGCGATCGTTCTGCCACATCAGCAAGCCTATGTTGGCCGCGGATAGGGATGTGGCCTGGCGGTTTGACTCGGCTTTAGACAATTCAATCGTGGCACTCAGTTCTCCACAGTTACCGCTGCATGGTGTCAGCGAGCCTGATCGCTTGGCTTACGTGTCGCATCACGCGTGGAAACGATACCGAAAACCGTTCGTGTTTTGTTTTATCCGAGCCACCACCTAGCAGAATCGCAAACGCCTCGGCAAAGGCCTCCTGCCGACCGGCCCGATGGTCTTGCAGGTAATATTCCATCTGGCTTCGTTGCGATGCAGTGAGCATTTCAACATCTTGGCGGTAGCTGGAGACAAACTGCGGCGTCGCCGAGCGGGTCCTGTACGAACCGCCCAAGGCGATATCGAAGGCGTGGCCGAATTCGTGGCGGAGAACACCGGGTACGCGGTTGCTAGTAACAACCCGACCACTGGTCGTACGCCGCCTTTCCGCGAGCACAAGTAACTTCGATTGTGGCAAGTGAACGGCGTCGGAATTATTCCATGTGGCGTCGATTGGCCAGCCACGAGGTCGGCGATTCTTCAGCGATGGTGCGGCGTCGATAACAAACTCCGCAATCTGCACTTGCCAGCCGGACTGCCTGACCGCCTGCCAGACGTTGTTAGGAATAGAAAGTGAAGCAAGTTTGACTTCCTGGCGAAAATCGTCGCTCACGTCTGTCACTTCGGTGACAGACCGGGGCGAGTTCGGTTCTGTGGCTTGCGTTGGCGCCACGCCGAAGGAGACGATCGCGGCAACTAGCAACGTCCAAGTGAGTCGGTTCATTCCGTTAGCCCAATTCGCATCTATCCCGATTCGCGCTTAAGGAGGCGTGTTGCCTTCCTGCACGGTCTTCCAGGCAGGATCCGGTCATTCGACTTGCAACGATTGTCGTGCGAGGGCCGCTCATTCTAACCTGAATCGAGATACATGTGCGTCTGAAAGTGCCGTATCGCCAGGGGAATTGAATCCGGCCGGTGACCGCATGACGTACGTTTGAGGATGGTCCTGGGAATTACGTTCACAAGTAGGCAGCCATGTCCACCGATCAATCCACTTCGGCCTTTCACGCCACCGACTCACAAATGCCTATTGTTACTGATGCGCCGGCGATCCCCAAAACACCGCGGCAGATTGTCGCGCCGGTGCGCGTCCTGCATGTGATCAACGGTGAACACTATTCGGGTGCTGAGCGCGTTCAGGATTTGTTGGCGATGCAGCTGCCGGAGTGTGGTTTTGAAATCGAATTTGCCTGTACGAAAGCGGATCGATTCCCCATCTCGCGTCAATCGCATGTTCCGCTGCATGTAGTTTCAATGCTCAGCCGTTTTGATCTGCGGGCGATGTTGCGAGTGGCTCGCATTGTCAAGGAAGGCGAGCACGAGATTATTCATGCGCACACGCCGCGCAGCGCGTTGGTCGGTAGCCTGGCTGCTGGGCTAACTCGCGTGCCGTTCGTCTACCACGTGCATAGCCCAACTTTGCGAGACACCACGAACCGTTGGCGGAATCAGATCAATCATTGGAACGAACGTTTTTGCGCGAGCCGAGCTGTCTCGCTGATCGCCGTTTCCAAAAGTCTGGGACGACATATGCAGCTACAAGGCTATTCGGACCAGGCGATCTCCGTCGTTCCCAATGGTGTGCCAGTACCCGAGAAGAAGCGCGACACGACGCTGCCAGAGAATGCGTGGACCGTCGGCGCCGTCGCACTTTTCCGACCTCGGAAAGGGCTCGAAGTGCTCTTGGGTGCGATCGCTCGACTGAAAGAGAAAAGGATTTCCGTCAATCTTCGCGTGGTCGGGCCATTCGAGACAAAAAGCTATCAAGACGAGATCATGCAGCATGTCGCCCGGCTTGGGATTGTCGATCAGATCGAGTGGGTTGGATTCACTGAAGATGTTTCGTCTGAGCTAGCAAGAATGGACCTGTTCGTGCTTCCCAGCCTCTTTGGCGAAGGGTTGCCAATGGTCGTGCTAGAGGCCATGGCAGCTGGGGTCCCGGTTGTCGGTAGTCGAGTGGAAGGAGTCCCTGAAGCGATCGATGACGGCATCAACGGCGTCCTCGTCCATCCCGGTGACCCAGGTGACCTGGCGGAGAAGATTCGACAAGTCGTTGTCGGCGAGTTGGACTGGCAGCTGCTGCGAGAAAATGCCATGCAAACGCATATTGATGGCTTCTCTGATTGCAGTATGGCGAAAGGCGTTGCGGAGGTATATCGCAAGGTATTGGCCAAATCGGCGGCTCGCTCTTCACGATGAAACACTGTTGGTCCGTCTTAAACGGGCGGCCTACGGCCATGCGACGCTGAAAGGCTGCGCCGAAGGTGGGCCGGTCGGGAGTCAAGTTTTAGCAACGGGCACCGATCGCAGGTTGGGCGGGGGCGTACCAAAAACAGGCACGCGCCCCATTTGGCTGCGGCCCTACCGTGTCTGGTGAATTGACAATCTGTCTCCAGAGTGGTATCCCGGTACGCTTTCCATAAACCTCGCCGGGAGACGCCGATGCCTTGCTTTGTCACGCACCTTGAAGCCGCCATCGATGGCACTCAACTGCCCGCCGGACAGGTGCAAACACTGCACAAGGATCGGCCGCTGTGGGTGCGTTACGACTTGGAAGCCATCGGCCGATCACTTTCTAAGGACATGCTGCGAGATCGCCAGCCGACACTTTGGCGGTATCGTGAACTACTGCCTGTCACTGACGGGCAACACATTGTCACGTTGGGCGAAGGCATGAGTCCACTGTTGCGCTGCCCGCGACTTGGCCAGCAAATGGGGCTGAGTGACTTGTGGATCAAGGACGAATCCCAGTTGCCTACCGGCAGTTTCAAGAGCCGCGGGATGGCCTTGGCGATCACGATGGCGCACGGTTTTGGAATCCAGCGCGTTGCCGTCCCTTCGGCGGGCAATGCCGGGGGCGCGGCTGCAGCCTACGCCGCCCGCGCGGGCATGGAAGCGTTTGTCTTCATGCCGCAGGACACACCAATCATCAACCAATACGAGTGTGTTGTTGCCGGTGCCAAGACGTTCGTCGCTGATGGTCTGATCACTGACTGTGGTCGGATCGTCCGTGAAGGCAAGCCGCATATGGACTGGTTTGACCTCTCGACGTTGAAAGAACCGTATCGCATTGAAGGCAAGAAGACGATGGGCCTTGAATTGGCCGAGCAGTTTGACTGGGAACTACCAGACGTGATTCTCTATCCAACCGGCGGCGGCACAGGCCTGATCGGGATGTGGAAAGCATTCGAAGAACTCGCGCAATTAGGTTGGTTGAATCACCAGCAGAGGCCTCGGATGGTCTCAGTGCAGGCGGAAGGATGTTGTCCCATCGTGCGGGCCTTCGAACAGGGCGAACGGTTTGCCACACCCTTCGAAAACGCCGAGACGATTGCCCGCGGCCTGCGTGTTCCAGCCGCGGTTGGCGACTTCATGATTCTGGATGCGATTCGCGAAAGTGGTGGCTGCGCCGTGGCAGCAGAAGAATCCCGGCTCCGCGAGTGGATGGACCTGTCGGCGTCGACCGAGGGGATCTCAGTTTGCCCAGAGACCGCTGCCTGCGTCGGGGCGCTCGAGAAGCTCGTGGCAGTGGGTTGGGTCAAGCCGCACGAACGCGTCGTGATTTTCAATACAGGCGGATCCCAGAAGTATGTGGAAGTTATCCAGGCGCCGCTTCCTGTCATCGATTTGGAACAACCTATCGATTGGGAGTGGATCGCCGGCTAGGTGATGGGTCGTTTCGACACTGCGTTTCAACTCCATCGCCACACTCGAAGAACTTGCCGTTCATCACCACGCACGAGTCATCTTGAATGCCCATCCACTGCGAGTTTCTCGGCTTCGACCGTGCGGCGCTGGACTTGGCGGCGGATTATCTGCTGCGGCGATATCGAACGGCCGCAATATGGGATTTGCAGCAAGTGATTGTTGTCACACCGGCAGCTCGTGCAGGCCGTCGCCTGCTGGAGATCTTGGTTCAACGTGCCGCGCAGGATCGGTTGCTGCTTACTCCGCCCACGATTGAAACTGTCGGTCGTTTGCCCGAGCAACTCTATCCTCCGAAACGTCCCTTCGCTAACGAGCTAACACAGCGGTTTACCTGGTCGTCTGCCCTGCAATCGGCGGCACAAGAGACGGTATTGCCGGTTATTCCCAACCCTCCCGCGTGCGACGAAGTAATGGCCTGGGCAGAACTGGCCGATATGCTGCGACAGCTGCATGTCGAATTGGCGGGGGATGGTCTGGCATTTGCCGACGTGGCCGAGCGTTTGGCTGAGACGCCAGGTCATCCCGATCAACAGCGATGGAGTTCGCTCGAAAAACTACAGTCGGCTTACCTTCGACGGCTCGACGATCTGCAGCTGTGGGATCGACAGACAGCGCGGTTGGAGGCTATCAAGCGAAACGAATGCGACACCGACCGCGATATCGTGCTTGTCGGAACCGTTGATATGAATCTGGCCGTTCGCCAAATGCTCGACCAAGTCGCCCAGCACGTGGTTGCCCTGGTTGCCGCGCCGCAAGCATGGCGTGAACGGTTCGATTCGCATGGCTGTCTGGCACCAGACAAATGGAACGACATCGACGTGCCACTCGACGCCGCTCAAGTTCGCGTCTGCGATGGCCCAGCCGACCAGGCCAACGCCGTCGCCGCAGCAATTGCAAGTTACAAGGGGCGGTATCGGGCGGATGAGATTGCCGTCGGCTTTCCCGACGAGCAACTTGTGCCTGACGTCGAACGCGTACTCGCCAGGCATGGTGTACCTTCGCGATGGGGGCCAGGGCGGTCGCTGCGCGAAACAGCACCCTATCTGCTGCTGGAGGCGCTGGCCGATTTTCTAGATCGGGGCCGGTTTCAAGAGTTGGCGTCACTGGTTCGCCATCCGGACATGCAATTCTGGCTGCGCGGGCGTGGAATCAATGCCAACGCGCTGGCGGAACTTGACGACTATTACAACCAGCATTTGCCAGGGCGGCTGGTCGGTCAGTGGTTGGGGCCAGCGTTGAAGCATGAGCAGATGTCGGCGATCGAACAGGCGGTCAGCGAAATGACGCGAGATCTCGCAGGTCAGCCCCGGGGCCTCGCCCAGTGGTGTCAGTCGATTTTGAATTGCCTCGCCATGGTCTATGCCAACCGCGAATTGGATCGTGAAAACGATGCCGATCAGTCGACACTAACCACCTGCCGCCATATCCGCAACACGCTGTTAGAGATGGAATCCATCCCGTCGAAACTGAATGTTCGGCTGTCGGCTTGCGATTCCATTCGCTTGTTGTTGGGGCTGGTCGCAACACAGCCCGTGCCACGCGTGATGGGCGCGTCAGCAGTCGAATTGCTCGGATGGCTAGAATTGCCTTTGGACGATGCCCCGGCATTGGTAGTGACGACGCTGAATGAACGGTTCGTCCCATCATCGGTCACGTCGGATCTATTCTTGCCGAACGCCTTGCGAAATCGGTTGGGACTGATTGACAACGCCCGCCGTTATGCTCGCGATGCCTATGCGCTTTGCCTATTACTCGGCACCCGCACGTCCTTGCATCTTCTAGTTGGAAGGCGAAACAGAGATGGTGATCCACTGATTCCAAGCCGTTTGCTGTTTACGGGCGACGACCAATCCGTCGCCCAGCGCGCGATGACCTTTTTTGCGCCACTTACAACGTCGAGACACAATAGCCCCGCGATCGCCCGTGCTGCCTCGTCCAGCGACATGGCACCGTCTACTTTGGAAATCCCACGTCCCCAACCACTTACCGAACCGCTGAAGCGTCTGACCATAACCAGTTTTCGGGATTATCTGTCCTGCCCATACCGTTTCTATCTGAAGCACGTCTTACGGTTGCGGTCAAGCGACGATGCTGCCCGCGAACTGAGCCCGTTAGCCTTCGGCAACCTGGCACATGAGGCGTTGCGTCGATTCGGTGAAGGGGCCAGTCGTGAATCGAGTGATGTCGACGAAATCCGCCGTGCGCTTAATCACGAGCTCGACGTGCTGGTGAGAACGACCTACGGACAGCATGTATTGCCATTTGTGCGAGTGCAGATTGAACAGTTGCGCTTTCGCCTGAACGCCTTTGCCCAACACCAGGCAGATTGGTTCGCCGCGGGCTGGCGGATCGAACACACTGAAGTTCCCGATGCAAATCAAGACCCAGCCACGTTCGATGTCGATGGCGAGATCATCGGATTGACGGGCCGAATGGACCGCATTGACGTGCACCACGAAACAGGTCAGCGTGTGATCTTCGACTACAAGACCTCCGATACGGGCAACTCGCCAGAGAAGACGCATCAGCAGGGTGGCCGTTGGACCGATCTTCAACTGCCGCTCTATCGCCATTTGGCCACTGCAATTGGCATCAGCGAACCCGTTCAATTGGGGTTTGTCACCCTTCCCAAAGACACGACGCAAGTTGCGTTCATTTTGGCCAAATGGACAACAGCTGATCTGGAAGCCGCCGACGCGACGGCGCGTGAGGTCGTCCGCCAGATCCGACAGGAGATCTTCTGGCCGCCTGTCGATCCACCGCCAAGGTTTTCCGAAGAATTCGCCACAATTTGCCAAGATGGTGTTTTTGGAAAACGTGTTTCTTCGACGGCATGAGGCGGAAAGGGATACGACCTCCAAGAATCCGAAGACTGTGGAGTGTTGGCGCGAGTTACTCCAAAACCGAACGCTTGGTGGCGAGGGGAAGGGACCAGGTGTGAGCTTTGAATTCCCGTCGTTCCGTCGTTCGACGTTCATCACCTGCCGTAGACTCGAATTTCGTCGAAGTCGTTCATGTCGTCGAACGAACCGATACCAATCCTGCCTTTGCCGAAGGTTGAATCTTTCACTTCCATATGAACGTTCTTCATGTCATCAAAGTAGACCTTGATGCTGCCATCTTTGGAATTGCGAGTTACCTTGACCTGATGCCAGTCGTCACCCCACGGCGTCCGGCTCTGGTTTTTCGTGAGGGCGAGTCGCGGTTCATCCTTGACAATCATGATCTGTCCGCTGTGAGGGTCTGGGCGAGCGCCGAGGTGGCAATAGTAGAAATGCGTCGCGTCCTTGTGGCAGAAGAATACGCAGCAATCGCGATGGTTGCCCGTATCTTTGGTGCTTTTTACTTTAAAGGTGATCACAAAGTCTGTTAGCTCAAGGTCCTTGATCAACGCAATGTTGTACGGACTGCGGAACTCTGGCTTATAGTCGCTCTGGCGTTTATTCAGTCCAAAGACGTTGTTGCCGTCGACCTTTCTTAGCGTCCACGCTTTGTCGTCGGTCAACTCCCAGCGGTCGTGCCCTTTGTCGAAATCTTCGCTGAAAACCAGCGACATGTCTGTCACTCGAGGTTCTTCCGCAAGCAAGCTGGCAGCAGAAACGACGGTCAAGGAAAACACAAAACTAACCGAAAGTACTTTCTTCATCTTCATCGCTCCCGCAAGGATAAATAGGCTCAAGCTGCAACGGTTTTCACAAATTCGAGTGACGTTGGACACCATCAGCATCCAAGGATGCAAACCAGTATCCAGTATCGGCTGCCGGACAGCAAATGGAAGCCCCGGCAGGTCGTGGGGCAGTTTGATTGTTTCGCGCGCTGTCGAAGGGGTCGGGAGTCTTCTTCGGACAAAACTCGCCCCAAAACTCGTACGCTTTCATCCGAAAAGGACTCCCGACCCCTTTCTGCAATCTGTCAGATCAGCGTTTCGGGCGTAGCCAGCGGGGCGCGATCTGGTCGGGCTCATCGGCCGTCGCCAGCCAGTGCAACAGACGGTCTTTCATCGCGTACGTCTGCTCGCGGTGCTCCAAGTCCTCTGCGAGGTTGTTCATTTCGAGGGGGTCTGAATCGAGGTCATAGAGTTCGGCAAACCCTTCGGGATAATAGACGTATTTCCATCGACGGGTGCGGACCATTTTCGCGTCGGGGTGACGGATTCCTCGGATCCCCTTTCCCTTGATAAACTCGAATTCGTCGCGGCCCCCGGTGATCACCTCTGGAATGATATTCTCGCTGAAAACAGCCTCGCGCGGAAGGTAGTCATCGCGATCAGGCGAGATCAGTCCCACGAGGCTGCGGCCTTGATTCAAATATGGCTCTGGGAGCCCGGCGAGTTCAAACAGCGTGGGCAGCACGTCTACCGACTCGACGAGTTCTTTGTACTGATCCGGTCGTACGCGTTCTGGAAAACGAATGATTAGTGGAACACGGACGGATGCTTCGAAGAAACAGTTCTTGCCCATCAGCCCGTGTTCCAGCATTTGGTCGCCGTGGTCGGAACTGAAAACGACAATCGTATTGTCCGCCACGCCGGCCTCATCCAACGCGGCCAGAATCAACCCAACTTCTCGATCGATGTGGCTGATTGCGCCGTAGTAGCTACGGTACATCCACTTCAGCCGTTGGCGGTCCATGTCGTACGCCGGACGGAAACGCAGGATCAGCGCGCGTAATGGCGGCGGAAGTCGCATAATCGCGTCCAACGTCATCTGCTCGGGCAGCGGAATCTCGACGTCGTCGTACATGGCGTCAAACGGTTGTGGCACCTCGAAAGGCGCGTGCGGTTTCCAGAACGAGCTAAACAGGAAGAACGGACGATCACCGGTTGCAAGTTGGCGGATGTAATGGCGGGTGCGCTGTCCAACCCAAGTGGTCTCAGAGTACTTTTCGTCAATCGCCTGGCGGAAAGGGTTCTTCCCGGCGGGGATATCTTTTGCCAAGGCGCGGTAACCGATGTTGGAACGTGGATCCCGTCGTTGCCTCCAGGCGAAATAGTCGGAGAAGCGATCCAGCTGTGGGACGGCGTCGTGAAGCTCGACGAAGTCAAATCCTGTTCGTTTGGCTTCCGTTGCGTTCGGTGGGTGGTAATGAAGTTTGCCGACGGATGCCGTTCTGTAACCGGCTTCGCGCAGGCGGCGCTGCATTAGCACTTCACTCTGGTCCAAGGGTGTATAGTTGACTCGGTTTCGATGTGAGTGCGGATAGCGCCCGGTGAAGAAGCTGACTCGCGAAGGAACGCACACCGGGGCCTGCACGAAGAAATGCGTGAAGTTTGCGCCTTCCGCCGCAAGACGATCGAGATGCGGCGTCTTGATTAGCCGATTGCCGTTGGCACCGAGACAATCCCAACGGTGCTGGTCGGTCATGATAAACAGAATGTTCGGCCGGTCCGAGTGGGTCTCGGCCAGAGCCTGACTACACAGGACCACAATACCGGCGGCCAAAGCAAATCGAAGATTCGTAGTTGATGACTTCACGTTGATCTCGATGTTGATCGGAATTCGCATCCGCGCCGTTGTCTCTATCGATGCTGGTCAACCGGCCTTCCGCTTGGCAGCGGTCATGTCGTAATTCAGCGAGAATGTTTCCTTCGCATCCTTGTTGTATTTATCCAATAAGGGTGAATACGTCTCGATGTGAATTTTGTTCTCGGAAGGCACAAACTGCAGTGAACGAAGCCAGCCATCGCCGCCGTTGGGGAGACCCTGGTAATCGGTAAGCATTTCCAGCACCTT
This sequence comes from Pirellulaceae bacterium, assembly GCA_030744725.1. GTDB lineage: Bacteria > Planctomycetota > Planctomycetia > Pirellulales > Pirellulaceae > ARS98. Next base: position 6,103 of record JASLPZ010000077.1, on the reverse strand, counting down.
GCCGCCGGCATCGTTGACGCTTGTTTGGAGACCGACTCCCAGCACGTGACCGCTGACGACGAGAAAAATGTTCGGCTGTTTGCGAATGAACTTTTGCCACATCTGCTCGCCACTGTTGCCGGCGACGTTGTATGACGTCGCACAAGCCGTGTCCCGGCCCTTTGGACGCATATAGCAGTGAGTCGCTACGATCACACGATGATTGGGATAGCGACTTGTCACGCCCGCTGCCCATTGGAGTGTTTCATCGCGTGGAGCAAATTCGAGACTTATCACCATGAATTGCATGCCACAGGCTTCAAAAAAACAGAAGTTATTGTCGTTTGTGTCGCCCATATGTCCGCCATACCATTTTTGGTCCGCAAAACGGGACGGCGAGAAGTACTGGTTATACAACGTTGAATCGCGACTCTTCACCACCATGTCGTGATTTCCCGGCACCATGCTGTAGGGTACGACACCGTCAAGAAGTCGCATTGCCCGATTCGCATTTTCCCACTCGGGCTTCTGCGTGGAAGTTTGCACGATGTCGCCCAAGTGTATGACGAATTTCGTGTTATCTTCCTTCAGATGCTGGCGAATCCATAGCGTTTGTTCGACATAGGTCTCCGGATACTTCTCAGCGTAGTTTTGCGTGTCTGGCAGTAGCACGACACGGAAGCTCTTTTCGGCGGTGGCGTCTTGTTGTGCGACGGCATCCGCGTGAATCGCAAAGACGGTCACCAGTGCGCAAGCGGCCAAAATCGCTTTGCCGTTTGGATTGAACATGATTTGTCTCCTGAAGCACAAAAATGAAGACGGCAACAGAGGCCATGATGGTCGAAAAGATGGAAGATGAAAGGATACCAGTTTGTTCAAACCGATATCGTTGGGCGATGGCCGCCCAGCCACGGTTCGGACTCCGGCACTTCGCCGAGAATGACGAGGGCGCACCGGAGCGGGATCGTCGAGGCAGCGAAAACGACGAATACGATCACCCGCGCTCTAGGGGGTATTGTCGTTTTCAATTTGTAAACGAGGAGCGGTTTCGTTGCGGCGCGAGGCGTCAAAGTTAATGCGTTTCCGGGAAAAAGAGACTCCCGCCCCCATCTTCCACTGCTAGCGCACTCGACAGGATGATATGCGACAGGATGTCCTAAGTCATTCACCGCAGCGCGAACCGGAACGTTGCTACGTTTAATTGTCTGAAAACGCCCTCGACACGCCCGTGATTTTCTTCTATTGAAAGAAAAGATTTGCCTTGAACACGTACAACGTCGATAAGGACTGATGCGACGCGCCTCCGGCGCATTGATGCTCCGCCCACACCCGAACTCAAGGAGGAGAGCGGTGGGAGCCATGCCAACAGTTGCCGTTTGCGTTCTCCTTGGGTTTACGCCGACCGAACACGCCAAGGTGGATCGGGTGGACCTTGTGGAGATCAACCACTTCTTCGACGAGCAAGGCCGTTTGGTCTTCGACCAGCTCATCTTCTATGACTGGTGTGCCGTGCAGAAACGCTATAACGTTCGCGATTGGCGGTTGCTGAAGAGCCCGGCTCAGATTCCTGTTCGTAATTGGAAAGACCGGGACTATGTCGCGGTCTGGCACGACTTCAAGGAGCGGGATGTGCTTCGAAAAGTCGTTGCGAAGATGATCCGTGAGACGTGGACGCAGTACGATCCCGAGCTGGTAGAACGGGAGTTTCTCCCACAGGAAAAACGGCGCGAGTTGAGCAAGTTGCCCGTGGTCGTGAAGAAGAAACGCGTCGCACCGCAGGTTCCAATGCGGCCGCCGACGCCAGCCGCGGGCCAACCATCGATGAATCGACCGGCTCGCAACGCTTCGAACCCGTAGCTCGATACTTTACTTGTTTGCGGCCTGCAAACCAATTCGCATCGTGATGATGCGAATAGGCTCGGCGCCATTTCTGGCATTGGGCGGAATCTGCCTTCGTTTGTGCGACACTCGCATGGCGCTCGGTTATAGTGATGTTCGCTTGCATCATGATCTCGCTGGAGAATCGCCGTGGACTCTCAATCGCCGTCTCACGCCGCTGAATCGAGTTCACCGTCACTCACGATTGCTGACCAACATGTCAGTCGTCGCCAGGCACTCAAGTTGATATCGGCAACCGGGGTCGGGACCTTGGCGTTCCAACGTGCATTGGCCGCACAAATTGTCCAGCGCGGCACGGTAACTGGCGAGATGATTCAGCAGGCGGAGTGGATCGCGGGCCTGGAACTTAGTGAAGAAGAACGCGTATCGACGGCGACCGCGGTTCAATCGGCGATTCGCCGTTTCGAGGAAATGCGGCAGGTCGAGATTGGTTACGACGTTCCGCCTGCGCTCATTTTTCAACCGAAGCCTGTGGTTCAGGAGTCAGGCCTGACGGTGCGACGCAACTCACGTCCGATTGAATGGACACCGCCGCAGATGCCCACCGACGAAGAAGATCTGGCGTTCTTACCCGTCTCGGAGTTGGCCGCACTGTTGCGGGCGCGTCAGATATCGTCTGTCGAACTTACTAGGATGTATTTGGGGCGTTTGGATCGCTTTGATAAGTTCTTAAAATGCGTAGTCAGCTTGACCGACGACCTGGCCATGCGGCAGGCTCGCCAGGCGGATCGAGAAATGGCGACCGGTCGGTATCGCGGCCCGTTGCACGGAATTCCTTGGGGGGCGAAAGACCTGATCTCCTACCCTGGCTATAAGACCACCTGGGGTGCCACGCCGTTTCAGGATCAGCGGCTTGAGACGAAAGCCACAGTCGCGTCACGATTGGATGAGGCGGGGGCTGTCTTGCTGGCCAAGCTCTCCTTGGGTGCACTTGCCTGGGGCGACAAATGGTTTGGTGGTATGACTCGCAATCCGTGGAACGTGAAGGAAGGATCGAGCGGTTCGTCAGCGGGCTCGGCGTCCGCCACTGCTGCAGGGCTGATTGGATTTGCGTTAGGTAGCGAAACACTGGGCAGCATCGTCTCGCCGTGCCGGCGCTGCGGGTGTAGCGGGCTCCGCCCATCGTTTGGCCGTGTTAGTCGTCATGGGTGCATGTCGCTGGCTTGGAGTATGGACAAGATTGGCCCCATTTGCCGCTCGGTTGAAGATTGCGCGCTGGTGTTCGATGCCATTCATGGTCGAGATGGGTTGGACGCGACCGCCATCGATCAGCCGTTCTCATGGCCACCTCGTCGCGATCTGCGTACGATGACCATTGGCTACTTTGAAACCGACTTGGACGCCCAGCAGCCAGTCGTCGAAGTGTTGAGGCAGCTGGGCGCGAAACTGGTGCCGATTGAACTTCCCACCGATCTGCCGGTCAAGGCGCTGACGCTGATTCTCGACACAGAGGCTGCCGCCGTCTTCGACGACTTGACGCGCGGCAACATCACCGAAGGGCTGAACCGCTGGCCTCCGGTTTTTCGTGAAGGCGAATTTGTGCCCGCGGTGGAATACCTGCGTGCGAATCGGATTCGCACGTTACTGATCCGGCAGATGGAAACGGTACTGGCGAAGGTGGACGCTTACATCGGCGGCAATGACCTGGTTTACACGAATATGACTGGCCATCCGACCGCGGTTCTACCGAGTGGCTTTTGCACTCGCGATGACGTGAAGACACCCACGTCAATTACGTTCACCGGAAAACTGTTTGGCGAAGTGGATTTGTTGACTATCGCTCACGAGTTCCAACAGGCAACGGGGCACCATTTGGAACGCCCCGATCTTGCCCGGCTGGTGGAGCCGGAAGAAATAGAGGAGTAAAACTCGTAAACATTTTCTCGGGAAAGAGGTTGCGCCATGCCGTATAGATTACCACGTTGCCAGATCGTCCCCTTGGCCGAACATCAAGTCTCGCTGCAAATCGACGGCAACGAACGTTTGCGCTGGCATTTCAGTGACGAGTATCCGCGCCCTTATTTCTTTCCGCTGGCGGGGCCTTCTGGGCAGCCGCTCACAAGAATGGGTCACCCCGGCGCGCCGAATCACGACCATCACCAATCGATTTGGTTTGCCTACGACAAGGTCTTGGGTATCAGTTTTTGGAACAACAACTCGGCCGCGACGATTAGGCAAAAAAATTGGCTCTGTTATGAGGACGGTGACGAGGAAGCCGTGATGGCCGTACAACTCGGTTGGTACGACGGGCACGACCCGGCGGAATTGATCGAGCAAGAGCTGATCGCAATCTTGCGGCCCGGTGATTCGGGAGAAACGCTGCTCGAACTGCAATCGACGTTTCGGCCTCGTGCGGAGAGTCTCGAGTTCGGAAGAACCAATTTTGGCTTTTTGGCAGTTCGAGTTGCCAAGTCGATTTCCGCGTACTTCGGTGGTGGCCAACTGACCAACAGCGAAGGTGTTGTTGGCGAACCTGCTATCTTCGGCCACCCGGCGCGGTGGATGGATTACAGCGGACCCGTTCCTGCTGCTGATTCACCTCGCATCGTCGATGCTCCCTCGCGGAAGTCCGTGACCGAGGGCATCACGTTTTTTGATCATCCGGGCAATAGCGAGACAGGGGCTCCGGTACACTGGCACGTTCGTGAAGACGGCTGGATGGGAGCATCACCGGGGATGCATGGTCCGATCATGACCACGCAGGCGCAGCCTCTAGTGGTGCGTTATCTACTTCACGCCCATGGCGGGGCCGTCAATCCAGAACGCGCCAACACGATTGCCGCCGATTTCGCCCATCGAAGGCCCTACGGCGTGCGCAAGTCGACCGTCAGACACCATAGCTTTGAAATCGAGCGATCCTAGACCGGCCCTTCGTCGTTGGCGACGGCCAGCTTGGACAATACGGCCAAGATCTGGAGTCTCGAAACCGGTGAAGAACAACTTACGCTGCGAGGGCATGGCGACGGAGTGTGTGGCGTCGAGTTTCTCAATAAGGGCAAGCAGGTCGTGACCGCCAGCCTGGACAAGTCGCTAAGAATCTGGACTGCAGATAGCGGCGCGTTGTTGGCGACACTGCAAGGTCACCAAAACTACCTGTCTTGCTTAGCCGTCTCGAAGGACGAACAACTTCTTGCATCGGGTGGTTTCGACAACGCTGTGCGCGTGTGGTCGCGCGAGAGTGCCTCGATCTATCGAGCGATCAACGGTTTTGGTGGCCCGGTGTATGCCGTGGCATTTTCGCCGGATACAAAGACCCTGGCGACAGGAAACGAAGATCAATCGTTGCAGCTGTGGGATCTGGGGACGGGCAAGACGACACGCGCCTTTGTGGGGCATTCCGGACCCGTCGAATCGCTCGCATTCGCGCCCAATGGTGCTTCGCTGGCCGCCGGGTGTGGCGATCAGACGGCCAGGATTTGGGATGCAGCCAGCGGTCGATTATTGGTGAACATGTCCAGTCACGCAGGCGTCGTCAAGAGCGTCGCTTTTTCGCCCGCTGGCACGTTGTTGGCCACGGGTGGCCAAGACGGGACGATTCGATTGTGGAAAGCGGAATCATCAAAGGAAGTTGCCCGGTTCGAAGGGCATACGAACTCGGTTTACGACGTCACTTTTGCGCCGGACGGAAAGCGGATGGCGTCGGCCAGCTTTGATCGTACGACAAAAGTCTGGCAACTGCCTACGCTAACAGGTTAGAGCGTGTGTCCGTATCACCTTTCGCTATACTTCCACCGGCGGCGTATCATGAGAGCTCTCCGTTACACTCCGTGGTCCGTTTCCTTCGTGGCAACAACAATCAATCATCCAGTTGACAATAATGCCCAAGAACTCCGATCAAGAAAACCCCTATGCTCCGCCTCAGGTTGACGCACTTGACCAAAGTGATCCGGGGCTGGGGTCCGAGAATGTGCTGTGCGGCTTGAAGCCTCGCAGTGTCATTCTCATGATTCTTCTGACCGTCGTGACGCTTGGATTGTATATGAACTTTTGGTTTCATCGCTCGGCGATTGCCCTGAACAAAAGACTCGACCGCAATCGCATATCGATGATTCAGGTCGGCGCGTTTTGGGTGCTTTCGCTCTCGTCGGTGTTGTGGACCATACCGGAGATCCTCGCAGAGGAGGGTTCGGTCACCGTTGACATCGGCACTTTTTTGACCAATGCCGACATGATCTTCGCCCTAGTCTGCGCCTTTACGATTCGCGGTCGTCTCAACTTGTTGATT
>JASLPZ010000076.1:0-23660 GCA_030744725.1 Pirellulaceae bacterium | reverse complement strand
TTTTTACTGGTCTCGGTTGTTCGAAATCGCACGTCGAACTTGTCGCCATCTTGGCCAAGCGTGAAGTTGCGTTCACTGCCATTCTTGGAAAGCGTGACGATCCGTGCCGGACCCGTCTGATTGGATTTTGCCGGGCGAACCCACGCTTCGATCGTGATTTCGCCAGACCGACGGATCGACTGGATGATCTTTGCCGCCGGACGTTCGGATCGAATCAACGTCTGGCCACGGACCTCCAGCGAACCTTTGGAACGTCGAACGGACTTTATGTTTTCGATCCGTAAGTGAACTGGATCGCCCACACCCGATTGATCCTTTACGACCGAGCCATCGGCCGAGCGGAAATCGTAGAGTGCCTGCAGGCCGCCTCGTGTGCGGGCCGAACCGGTCTCTGCATCAGCCGCGTAGGTCGAGGGCAGTTCATTAACGCCCATGAACGAACCAGACATCATCGCGGCTGCCACGAGCCCGACCGACCTGAGCCAACTAACGACTTTCATTTGCAACACCTCGAGCCGCTCGATGCGATACGTCCAAAACGCGCAGCAGACAACGCCAAATTGTAGTCAAACGCTTCAACCCGGGCTATAAATCGTCAATAGCCTCTCGTGAAATCTCGATGGTCGCACTGCATCTCACTGCAGCAGAATCGCGACATAGCGCTACGCCGCTGATAGAAAAGGCACTCTTCGTCGTTTGTCAACAGGAATGGCAGGTCACCAATTCCGCAATTATGCCAAGACTTCGTCGACAACTCGCCCGTAAACGTCCGTCAAACGGAAATCGCGACCGGCGTATCGGCTGGTGAGCTTCGTGTGATCGAGTCCCAGGATGTGCAGCAGTGTGGCGTGCAGGTCGTGGGTGTGAATACGGTCTGTGACGGCCGCGTAACCGAGTTCGTCGGTTTCTCCGAACTTGAATCCACCTTTCACTCCGCCGCCAGCGAGGAACATCGTGAATCCGTTAATGTTGTGATCGCGACCGTCTTTCTTGCTGCTATCGGGCGTGCGACCGAATTCGCCACCCCACAAGACAATGGTGTCTTCCAGCATTCCCCGCCTTTTGAGGTCGGCCAGTAAACCGGCGATGGGAAGCTCGGTAGCTGCAGCGCGTGCACCGTGGCCCGATTTCAACTTGGTATGCTGATCCCAGAACTCATCACAGAGTTCAATGTAACGAACTCCGGCTTCGGCAAATCGTCGGGCCAACAGACACTGGCGCCCGAAATTGTCGCTCTTTTTACCCTCGCCAATGCCGTACATCTCCAGTGTGCCGGCAGTTTCCTGCGAAAGGTCCATCGCGTGCGGCATATCGGCTTGCATACGAAAGGCCAGTTCCGCCGATTCAATGACTCCCTCTAGCTGCGAGTCGTTCTGGTCTCGATCAGCGAACTCTCGATTCAACGACTGCGCAAAATCGAGCTGCGCGCGCTGTTGTCGCGGACTGAGATAGGGGTTCTTGATGTTGCCAACCTTGGCGTTGGCGATGGGCGTCTTGATGTCCCCGATGGCCGTACCCTGATAGACGGCCGGCAAAAACGCAGTTCCGTAGTTCCACGCACCGCCGTTGATCACTGGCGGCGACATGGTGATAAAACCCGGTAGATTCTGATTCTCCGTTCCCAGGCCATACAGGATCCAAGCTCCCATCGAAGGTCGGGCGAATACGAAGTTCCCCGTGTGCAGATGAAGCATCGCGGGCGTGTGATTGCCGATATCGGTGTGCATACCAGATAACACGCAGAGTTCGTCGGCATGTTTGGCGATGTTCGGTAACAAGTCGGATACCCACAGCCCGCTTTCTCCTCGCTGCTTCCAACTCCACGGCGACGCGACCAACTTGCGGTTCTTTGACTTGCCGACCTTGCCTCCCAATTCGTTGAGTTGGGGCTTATAGTCGAACGTGTCCATGTGCGCCGGCGCGCCACGCATATGCAAGAAGATGATACGTTTGGCGCGAGGCTCGAAGTGAGGCGTCTTGGGCGCCAAGGGGCTGTCATAATCGGCACGCGCTTCTTGACATAGACCCGCAAGTGCCAGGGATCCGATGCCGCAGGCACTTGAGGTAAGCATTTGGCGGCGGGAGATTCGCAGTGGATTGTTCATAGCGCTCACTAGTCAAGATAACGGGATTCCGAAGTATTGAATAATGCGTGGCAAAACGTAGTCCAATTGGCAAGTTCGCGATCTTGGACATCCGTCTGCCCATTGTCTCTTTGTTGTTCCAAACGCTTCAAAAAGGCGAGCGACTGGGCCACCTCGTCACCCTTGGGGAATCGGTTCAAACACCGCAGAAAAGCCAGTTCGACCCGTGAAGAAGGCTCGGACTCGACTTTCAAAACGCTGTCGGCCAGACTTTCCGCCTGTTCGACAACAAAGGGGCTATTCATGAGGAACAACGATTGTGCCGGCACGTTCGTCGCCATTCTCTGTCCCTGAGGATTACTGGGCTCGGGAAAGTCAAACGTTCCCAGTAGCTCGGGTATGATGCCCCGCAAGATCGGCAAGTACACGCTGCGGTGCGGGAACGGCGCCTCGAGCGGGGCGGTGTTAATCCCTCGACCAACCTCGCCATGGCCGACCTCCGCCACGGGGGAGGCAACGGGTCTTTCCAGATCCAGCCTGCCGCCGGCCGCCAACATCGAGTCGCGCAGGGCCTCCGCATCCAATCGGCGGCGGCTCATTCGCCAATAGTATTCGTTGCCGGGATCCTTGGCGAAATTCTCCGCGTGGTTGTCGGCGGCCAGTTGATACGTGCGGGAAAGAACAAGCCGTCGGACCAGTTTTTTTAGCGACCACTTTTCTTCCCGAAACTGCGTCGCCAGGTAGTCGAGCAATTCGGGGTGCGTTGGCTTCATCCCGTTGGCTCCAAAGTTGTCTACCGTGGCGACGATACCTCGGCCGAAGAGGTGCTGCCAAATCCGATTGACGGCAACCCGTGCCGTGAGCGGGTTATCGACATGCGTGAGCCAATCTGCGAACTGCAACCGCCCGCTCTGTTGCTCGTCAATCTTCGCGACTTCGATATCGACACAGGAAAGAAAACCACGGGAAACGGTTTCGCCCAGTTGGGCTCGGTCGCCGCGAATATGGATCTTAGTGTCGTCTATGCGCTTAGCCTCTCGCACACCGATGGCGTATTCGATGTCGTCGACGGGCTTGCTCTTGTTCAGTTCCTTCAGCTCCGTTTTCAACTGTTGAAGTTCGCGCTGCGCTGCTTCCAGAGCCGTCACTTCGTCCAGGAACTTGCTGTCTTGCTCGTTGATCTGCGAATCAGCTGAATTCGGCTTCTCCTGGTCAGGCAGCGCATCATTGGCCTTCGTTTGCGTTGCCTCCCTCAGTTTCTTGCTGCGGTTCCGCCAGTCCTTGGGGAGCTTCTTCTGCAGTGCCTGGACGGTCTTGTTGACGGTGCCCGTTTTCTTGTTGATCTTGGCGACCTGTGTCTGATGGTCTTTGTGTCTCTCGATCAGCTGCTCAACGTTCTCGCCCAATGCCAACAGTTCATTGACAGCTTTGTCAGCTCCCTGCTTCTTGGCACTGCCATACAGCGTTTGCGTGCTGCGGAAGATACCCGCCAACGCATAATAATCGGCCGTCGGAATGGGATCGAACTTGTGGTCGTGACAGCGTGCACAACCGACTGCCAATCCGAGAACGGCTTTTCCCGTCACATCAATCTGATCGTCAACGATATCCATCTGCAAGTTGCCGCCGTTGAGCGACTTCGTGCCTACCGCCAAGAAACCGGTCGCGATTTGCAAACGATCGTGGTCCGTAGCGTTTTGAGCGGGCAGCAAGTCACCGGCAATCTGCTCGCGGAGGAACTGATCGAAGGGCATATCGGCGTTGATTGCATCGATCACATAGTTGCGATAGCGCCAAGCATGCGGCATCAATACATCCCGACTACCACCGACCGACTCCGCGTAGCGGGCGATGTCCAGCCAATACCGTCCCCAACGTTCACCAAACTGCGGCGATTCCAACAGCCGGTCGACCAATTCGCCGAGCGCCTGTTGCGAATGATCTTGTTCAAAATCGCGAATCGCCTGGGGCGAGGGCGGTAAGCCAATCAGATCGAAATAGATGCGCCGCAGTAGTGTAAGCGGGGACGCCTCACCGACCACCTTCAGTCCTTTCTGTTCGTGAAGTGCCAGAACGAAGTGGTCGATGTCGTCGCGCGGCCAGTCGGCCTGAGCGACAGCCGGTGGCTGGGGATCCTGAATCGGCTGGAGCGACCAGAGCTCATCCGCGGCAATGGCGACCGGGCCGGCTAGTTCCAACGTCATGCCACCTTCGCGCGAGTCCTCCGCGCCACGCTTGATCCAATTGCGAAAATCCGCGATCACCTCAGGCGGCAACTTGCCATCGGGAGGCATTTCTGTCTTCTTGAATTCCAGGGCGTCCAACAGCAGGCTCTTCCGCGGCTCGCCAGGCACGACTGCTGGTCCGTTCTCTCCCCCCTTCCGAATCGCAGTCCGCGTGTCGAGCAACAAGCCGCCTTCCATTTCTCCGCCTTCAGCCGAATGGCACTCGTAGCAGTGCTCGACTAACACCGGCCGGATCTTCTTCTCAAAAAACTCAAGGTCGCCGGCCGCGGGCTGATTCGCCTGAACCAGTGTCACGACTGGCGATAGCAGAGAGGAAGTGAAACCAAACAGAATCAAGAGGAGCGAACCACGCATAGGGACTCGTCGTGTAGAAAGGAGTCTTGAGGAAGGACGTGAGGTGGGGATGCGACGACTTTGCGCCGTTAAGCGTCCTTCTGAGAATTATCGGCGATCAACGCTGAGTTTGCAAGTCAAACGCTGGCACGCATGGAGCGGTTTCCATCGTCGGAACTGCGTCGCTGACGCTCCTTGTAACCGGCCTACGCGAGAATCAACCGGCTGCTAACTGAGATCGGCAAGCAATCATGCTTTGACAGTCAGCCCCACCTCGCCGATCGCTGCCCGACCCGACTTACGGAAAGGTCGCGGCATCGGCTGTGCAATACCTTTCTCATCGATCGTGCGACACCGCAGCGTGTACTGGCCAGCGGGCAAACCGGGCAGCAATGCTGCCCAGTGGGCTCTCGTCAGCCGCATCGGCCAGCTCTTCGGCTGCCCCGTCTGCGGGTCGAACCCGTGTGTCGGGGAGGGGATGCGATTGTTTGCAATGTCTCCGCCCCAGTTCTTCGATGGTGGGATGATCTCGGCGTCACGCCAAGGTGCAGTCATGAAATAACTGTCGTCGGCGGGCAGTGCCTCGTCGTCGTTATGAATCCAGACCTGGACCTTCTTCAGACCCGCGATGCCAACCTGGGCATAACCGGTCAAGGCAATGGGTTGATCGGGTTTGACCGTGTCGGGAACCGAGATTGGATCGCAAAAGGTCTTCAACGGACTGTCGACGTCGTTGCTCTTCTCGCCATAGGTGTCGTTGGATTGCCACTTGTTCGACAGAACGACATGCGACAGCCATTTGATACTCTTGAAACCGTACGCCTCCGGAACGACGATCCGAACGGGAGCACCTCGTTCGCCCGTCAGCCAATGGCCGTTGAGTTTGTAGCAGAGAATAACTGGAGGCAGGTCGTACAGGTCTTCGAGCACACGATTAACCGGCATCGAACTACGAAACATCTGTTTCGGGTCGTCGTTGTGATACCCGTAATAGAACACGCGCCGCAGAGCCGGGCTGGGCTGAGTCAGCCAGAGCACTTCGCGCAACGGCACACCTTCCCAGATCCCATTGCCCAGCGGGCGACCTATGTTGAGGCAGGTCATCACTTTGGGAAATCGAACCGCGTGCTTCCCGGCTAGTTGCATCAGGTCCTCGAACGTGAAGGCCGTGTTCTTCTCCTTCGTCAGCGGGCTGCGTAGCCGGGCGCTGTTATCCGGATCGTCGACGACTTCGAGTTTCCAGGTGTCGCGCGTCATGCCGACTTCCTTGAGTTTGGCCTCGTCGTGGGAATACGGTTTTGGAGTGCCTCGCGAGACGTCTCGGAAGTCGTCTTGTTTCGTCAGCCAGGTTTCGAGGCCGTCGACGACCTTCTGCAACGCGGGGCTACGTTCGCCACCTCGGGCAAGCAGCGGCAGCGCGCTCATCGCGGCCACACCGGCCGCGCCGCAACGGAGGAAGAAACGTCGAGTGAGACTTGCGTGTTCAGCGAGGAAAGCGGCGAGATCGGAATTCATCGTGCGTGGCCTCACAAGGGGTTGCGCGGGCAACAGTTCGTCGGTATCGTCTGAGTACCCATGTTATACCCGCAATTGAATTGCGGAGAACAGTAGCCGGCACAACCGAGAACTGCCGAAACTCACTCTCGACGGCCGGCACATAGACAACGACATATTGAGTGTGTTTTATGCGAGGCACACGATGAACAGGATTGGCTCTGTCTGATAACTCATGGTCTCGTTTATGCAGTTTGATGAACTATCTACTTGCGGTACCGAACAAACCAAATCAATGCTGAAGGCGTTGCACATCTCGGGATTGTCGCACGCCTTCAGCGTGCAACTGTCTTCCATTCCCATTACCCAGGGTGGCGCGGCTGTGCCGCTGACCCTGGGCTACGATGTGTAACGCCTTCGGCGTTGGATCGTGCGAGCGCGCTAAACACGCGCTGCGCTTGGTTCCGGCCTACTCGCTCACTCCTGGCCGATCAACGCATCACCGTACCCAAATAGGGCCGGTTGGCCACCGGTATGCACAAACACCACATTGCCAGAGATTTCTTGCTGGTCGACCAGATGAAACAACCCCGCCATCGTTTTGGCAGTATAGACGGGATCGAGAAACAACCCTTCGCATTGGGCTGTCAATTGAAGAGCCTTGACGGTCTCGTCATTGAGTTGACCGTAGCCCGGTGCCAAGGAGACATCCGTTAGGCGAATATCGTCTGGTTCGATGCCCGGATCGAGCCCAAGCATACTCGTTAGTTTCTTGGTGTGTCCGGCAATTCGTCGTCTCTGAGATTGAGCGTCACGCCGAGGGCAGACACCAGTTACGCCAATCTGGCTGCCCAAAGAACGTAACCCAAACAGGATTCCGGCATGGGTGGCACCACTTCCCGATGTGACCACAAGATGGTCTATTCGAAGTGACTGCCGGTCTAGTTGAGTCAACAGTTCAACGGCAGCATCGATATACCCCAATGCGCCCAAAGGATCATGCCCGGCACCAAGCGGGATGATATATGGTCTCGATCCGCCTTGACGAAGTTGCTCGGCAATCTCACTTAGATTGGCGTCGGCCCCATCCTCGTCTTCTCCAGCTGGATAGGAATGCAGCTTCGCGCCGAGAATCCGGCTCAGTAACACGTTGCCGGAAGATCGGTGCAGAGCATCGACACCGGGTACACGTTCCTCCAACTGTATATGGCACTCCATCCCTAACCGTCGAGCCGCGGCCGCGGCCGCGCGGACGAAATTGGATTGGATCGCCCCGGTAATGAGTACCGTATCGGCTTCTTCCTTCAGCGCCTGGCCAAAATAGAACTCCAACTGACGAACCTTGTTGCCGCCGAAACCCAATCCCGTACAGTCGTCTCGCTTGACGAAGAGCGAGACCCCGTCCAAATGCTGAGATAGTCTCTCCATCGACTCCAGAGGTGTCGGCAGATGCGCAAGTCGGCAACGTGGAAATGCCTCGAGTCGCTTGAGGACGCGAGGACCGTTAACATCGAAGTCATTCATCACGAGACCTTACCCCTGGTGATCACAAGTGGTCAGTTTACCTCGGCCACTGTCCGTGTCAAAAGCCGCCGACTTTACGCGCATTGCAGAAAACCGATGAGTACTCGAGACGAAGTCCAGATGGAGCATGACGGCAGGGCCTTTGTGACCAAGCGCGTGTCGACAGTCATTCTGTTATAAGAAAGGAAACTTTCGTTCGGCGAACGGACGGTTGGCGAGTACACTCGTGTTCCGGAGTTTCCGCTCGCATCACCATTTTCGACTAAAGAGACCATATGGATTCAGAAAGAGAATCTTCCCACAAGTCAATATTGATAACTGGCTCGTCGACCGGCATTGGCCAGGCGTGCGCGATTGCCTTGCATGACAAGGGCATTCGCGTCTTTGCCGGCGTGCGGCGTCACGAGGATGGCGAGGCATTGGTTGAGAAGACTTCCACTGCTTTGATTCCGCTGCTTCTTGATGTGACCGACGAACAGGCGATCAAAGTGGCAGTGCAGCACATCACTGAAGCGACTGGGGAAGACGGCTTGAGCGGGCTGGTCAACAACGCAGGCATTACAATCGCCTTCCCGCTGGAATTCCTTCCCATGGACGCGCTGCGAAGGCAAATGGAAGTCAACGTCATCGGTCCGGCAGCGGTCACGCAGGCAATGTTGCCTCTGATCCGCAGGGGCCAGGGACGCATTGTTAACGTGAGTTCAGTAAGCGGTCTCGTCGCGGCACCATACATCGGTGCCTATGCGGCGTCGAAGCACGCACTTGAAGCCATGAGCGATTCGCTCCGCGTCGAGCTACGCAACTTCAACGTGCCTGTCTCGCTTGTCGAACCAGCGGACGTAGCAACTCCGATTTGGGAGAAGTCGCGCCAAGCAGCCAATGACTTGCGAGATGAGATGCTGGACGAAAACGATCCCGACACCGTATTGGAAGAGGTTCGCGAGGCCTACGCAGAAGATATCGCTGCGATGCGTGAAGCAACTAGCAAGAGCGAGGCGAACGCGATTCCCGTCAGCCGTGTCGTGAAGGCGATCGAGCACGCACTGCTTTCTCGTCGGCCAAAGACTCGGTATCCCGTTGGCGGCAAGACTTGGAGTGTGAAGCTTGCCTTGCGATACTTGCCAGACAGGCTTCGTGATCGAGTTGTTGCGAATAGCCTGGGTATGAAGTGAACCGCTTCCAACTTGAATCAGACAACACGACTGCATACAAACGCACACGGCGGCAAGGTTTATATCAGTGACGAACGAATCCCAGGTACAGATCGCTGTGATCACGGGGGCTACTGGTGGGCTAGGGACGCAGTTCTGCTGGCAGTTGGCCGAGCAAGGCTACCACTTGCTAATTATCGATCGCGAGCAACAGGCCCTCGATAAACTAGCGGAGGAGATCGCAAGCAAGTTCGATGTCGCTGTTGACACGCAGTGCGTGAATTTAGTCGACGAAGCAGCGGTCAAGCCATTGGCACAACATCTAGAGTCACTTCCTGGGTTATCGTTGCTTGTGAACAATGCCGGCTTTGGTCAGTCGAAGTACTTCGTCGACATCGATGTCGAAAACCACGTCGATATGGTCAACCTGCACGTCCACACGCCGGTCCGCCTCTGCCACGCCGTCCTACCTGGCATGATCCAACGCGATCGTGGAGCCATCATCAATGTCGCGTCGCTCTCCGCCTGGACTCCCTGCGCTGGCGTTGTGCAGTACTCGGCGACCAAGCAATACCTGGTCGCATTCTCTGAGGGAGTGAAGGAAGAGCTGAAGGGGACTCAGGTTAAGATTCAAGCTCTGTGTCCAGCGTTTGTAAAGACCGGCTTCTTCGACACCGAAATAATGGGTAGTTTCAACGAGAAGCATGTGCCCAGATGGCTATGGATCAAGCCGGATGAAGTGGTGCGCTGCTCGCTGAAGCGACTCCATCAAGTGATCGTCATTCCAGGTCTGGCCTGTCGCATTCTCGGTCGACTCATGCGTATGCCGGCTGCTCAACCAATCGTCCGTCGCCTCGCAACGAACAAGCGGCTAACCAGAGAGTGACAAATCGACAAGTGATCAGGCTTTGTGCCATTCTTGAGCTGGAACTGCGCTTCGCTTGTTCCAGCCTACAACTACTTCATTGCCTTCCAACAACGACACATCGCAGCGAATAGAACACAAGCACCATGACCGACGACGATAAATCCAATAAATCGAATTCCATCGACCAGCGTTCTTCGAGCGACGAGGATTCGCGACTCCACAATCAACATAAGCCAACGATCATTCTGCTTAGCTCTACCGTCTTAATGCTCGTTTGGAAGTACTTTGGCACGGTCGAGTTCTACACAGATGTTCTTGCGGATCGTTGTAACTTTGGCAGTCCAGAATCCATGTCGGCGATCTATCAATTTGTCAGTTGTCTGGTTTTGCTGGGAGTAATACCAGGACTGATCGTGAAACTTGTGTTTCGTGAACGGCTCGCAGACTATGGCCTTCAGTTCGGACATCGACTGTACACAATTCGCTCGATCTTGGTGACCGTACCGATATTTGTGATCGCTGGTTTTATCGCCTCGACGGACCCAGGTGTTCGTGAAGCGTTTCCCATCAACAAGCAAGCCGGAGTTTCGACGCCATTTTTGCTGCACGTGTGCACCTACGTCTTGTACTACGTTGGCTGGGAATTCCACTTCCGTGGGTTTCTTCAATTCGGCTTGTCCGATTCGATGGGTCGCACGGGTGCGGTGCTGATTCAAGTGATGGCATCCTCGTTGCTGCACATCGGGCAACCATGGACCGAAAGCATGGCCGCCATTGGTGCGGGACTCTTCTGGGGTTGGTTGGCGTATCGAACGAATTCCATCGCCTCTGGGCTGATGCAGCATATCGCCATCGGCGTGACCGTCGACGCGGTCATCGTGTTTTCATAGTCGCGTCATCGAGGCTGCTAGGCTTCGGCCGGTTTTTCCCCACATTCCATGGCTGCAAAGGCAGCCTTTGCGCCCTCGGCCATCTCTTCGGGCGACGGGTCCTCTTTGTGGGTGGCGATGCCCCAATGGTGGCCGAAAGGATCGGCGACCTTGCCGAAGCGGTCGCCCCAGAACATGTCGTCGATCGGTGCAAGTACCTGGCAACCGGCGGCGACGGCTTGATTGAACACGGCATCCGCATCCTCGACGTACAGGTGCATCGTCGCCGAGCAGCCGCCCAAGGTGAGTGGCGACTTCATGTTCCACTGCGGATTCTCGTCACTCAGCATCAGCATCGAATCGCCGATGGCTAACTCGGCGTGCATCGTGCTGTTGCCGTCGGGGCCTGGCATTCGTGACACCAATTCGGCACCAAACGCTTTGGTATAGAACTCAATCGCCTCGACCGAATTCGAGACAATCAGGTAGGCGCTGAGAGAATTGAAGCGATCAGGGATCGGTTTGACGTCTGACATGACAGTTACCTCGTTGTGGGTTCAAGAAAACAGTTTCTACGTATTGCTAAACCGCCACACAATTCGATGGCGAGCGTTCTTTGGCCGAAAAATGCGGTCCCCGGGCTTGGGGAACTGCGAGAAGTCGTATATGAAATGAGGCTAAGCGGGATTTGCAAATGATTGCTCAGTCGACTTGAAGTAATAGGCTGAGAAATCCAGAGATCCTGAATTGCAAACCACGCATTCGTTTCTAAGCATTGCTTAGGAAGCCCATGACTGAACCGAACATTGTACAAATTCTGACGGACCTGGAAACGGGTGCACTGCTCAGTTCGGAAGAGCGCAGCGTCAGCGGGTCCTTGGACTGGCTGGCTGCCGCTACGCGCGATGAAATCGCGAGCTTACTCGCCGAACTGGCCACACGGGACTTTGTGAGCGGGGACAAGCCGCGCGACGCTGGGCTAGCGTCAATCTGCCATCAGTTGGCTCTCAGAGTCCGACGCCAAAGTTCACCTAGCGACGCGGATCGGATTCCGGCCACCGAGTTGGCCGCCATGAAGGCCGTCTATGACCGCCTGCCATCCGACTATCGGTCGCGGGCCTACCTTCTGCAGATTCTGGCGACAGCCCGCGATCCTGATTCACTGAGGGCGTTGGCCGAGTGGTTTGTATCGGCGCCGCTGACAGGATCGGAAGACACGGCGATCGCACTGGGTCCGCTGATGCAATTCAAGGACTACGATCCTGCAGCTCTATTCCCCAGGTTGTTGGATGCGATTGCGCAACCAGTGACGGCAGCGGCCGTGATGGATCTGTCGAATTTTGTAACGCGCCAGCAGCTGGTCGACGCGCACCCGGCCGCCGAGCGTGGCACAATGCTGATCGGGCTGCTCGGACAGTTGGCACAGCAACTGGGAGTCATCGAGGAACTTCGTGATCAGCCTGCCGAGTCCTCGGAGATGTTAGCCCAGCGAGTGGAAGATGGGGTTGCATTGGCGGTGGCACTGTGCGATGCGTTGGCACTGATCGGCAACAAGGAAGCCGTTGGCAAGCTGTACCAGGCGATGGAACTCTCGCACCGGCGACTTCGTACAGAAGCAGCAGCGGCACTTGCCAGGCTCGGCGAAGAGGCCGGCGAACAGGCGCTGCTGGAACTCGTGACCGAACCCGTCGCGCGGTTGCGCGTATTGGCGTATGCCGAAGAGCTAGACCTGCTCGACAAGATTGAACCGGATCAGAGGAACGCCGCGGCGCGGGCCGAATCAGAATTGGCACTCTGGTTGGCTCAACCCGCCCAATTAGGAATTCCACCCACCAGCCTGGAGATAATCGACGACCGGAATCAGTATTGGCCCGGATACGATGAACCTGTCGACTGTTTCTTGCTGCGGTTTCACTATCAGTTTGGGGATGCCGAATACGCGAACATCGCGATTGTGGGACCGGTGACCCATGCCTTTGCGGCAAATCTGGATGACATCCCACATTCCGATATCTATGCCGCCTTCGCAGGCTGGCAGGCTCAACACGAAGACATTTTTGAAGTCGATCTAGCGGATTGGGACGAAGGGCTGGTGTACGAGGCCGAGCGGTTAGAACGGTTACTTCACGACGCCGGCTATGATGCCATCCAGATGATCCGACTCGGTTTCTTCTTGGGCGAAAAAGCGCTTGTCGCCCGCGCTACCAAAAGCGGGCAAGCGTGCATCGCGGTGGCCGATGTGCATGACGTGTTTTCCTATCGCGCGGAATCGGGTCCGCGCGCGATTGGCGCCAATGAAGCGTACGCCATCTACAAGGGACGCAAGTTGCTGAGGTCGTTTAATCCCTGACACAGGCGACTCTCTCCAAGTTACGAGATGGCGCGGCGTGCTAGTTCCACAGCACCTTGAACCGGCTGTTCGACCAGCGTGATCTCCTCAGTGAGATAATCTTGACCAGCCAACGACGCCTCCAGGCATTTGCGCATCAGCGAGCTGTTGCAAAGCACACCTCCAGCGATTGCCAGCGGAAATCTGCGCGGTGACAAATTCAGTTGGCTGCACGCGGCAGTCACTAAACGAGCTAGATCCGCGGCGGCATCGCTGGCAATCTGCGTGGCCACGTCGTCACCCTCTTCGGCGGCCACCGTAACCAGGGGTGCCAATTCTGCCAGTGCAGCGCGCCGGGCGGGTTGTCGGCCGTAGAAAAACGTTACGAGCTCGCGCGGTTCGGTCAGGTCGAACCTGCTCAAGAGGCGTGGCAACAAGGTTGTCGCCGGCCCCCGTCCGTCCGCGTGGTGAGTTGCGGCCCGCAGTCCCGCAGCGCCCAGCGCGTGACCGCTCCCCTCGTCGCCAAACAAGTACCCCCATCCCCCGACCCGGATGGTCAGACCTTGGAGATCGCGACCGAAGGCGAACGAGCCCGTGCCGGCGATCAGGGCGACCCCCCAACCGTCGGGCGACCCGCCGGCAAGTACAGCTTCAGCATCGCCTACCAATCGAACGTTGCTCGCCAAGGATCGATCGGCCGCCCATTGCAGCATCGCATCGCGATGCGCGGTTCGCTCCGTGCCTGAAACGGCCAAGCAAGCTGCAGGGAGCAAACCAGGTCCAAGCCCAGCATTGTCGAACGCGGCGTCGATCGCTTGTGCCAACGTTGCGATCGCCTGTGACATGCCCACAACGCCTGGGTTAGACGGTCCAGCCGCGCCTCGGCCGATAGTCTCCACAGCAGCGCCGCTGACGCTACTTAGCCAAGCCACGGTCTTGGTACCGCCACCATCAACGCCAAGAACCAAGTCGTCTAAGTTCATCACATTTCTGCCAGTGCACTCCGTGAAGTCAGGCCAAGGGGTACGCTCACCAGGCCACCGAATCAAAGGGGTAGCACAACGTCAAGAATTCTCGAGCGCTCGTCGCAAATGACCACCGCTGCACGCCAACCGCCGTCTGGCGTGGTCAGGCGAGATCCCCAGCTCTTGCGACACCACGGCCACTTTGAGTTCCCCGTCGGATGCTTGAAGTTTCACCTCTGCCGCGTCTTCGGATATCCCGGTTAACATGGCGACAATTCGACGTGTCCGGTCAGTCAGTTTCGTGTTGCTGGCTCGTAAATCAACCATCAGGTTGCCATACGTTTTTCCCAACAACACCATTGCGCCGGTCGTGAGCATATTCAGAACCATCTTGGTGGCCGTGCCGGCCTTCAAACGCGTTGACCCGCTAACAACTTCGGGACCGACGACCGGCGCGATGACCACGTCGCAGAAGTCCGCCAGCGCGGACTCGTCGTTGCAACTAAATCCGATCGTCGCCGCGCCAACTTGACGGGCATATTGCAGACCGCCGATCACATACGGTGTTCGGCCGCTGGTGGCGATGCCGACAAGAACATCAGATTCAGACAAACCCACCTCTGTCAGATCGGTTACTGCGTATTCAGGGTGGTCTTCGGCGCCTTCAATCGAACGTGTGAGTGCGGCGGGGCCACCCGCGATCAGGCCGACGACCAATTCGGGTGGCGAGTTAAACGTAGGCGGGCATTCGCTGGCGTCCAGTACACCCAGGCGACCCGAAGTTCCCGCGCCGATGTAGATCAGGCGACCACCGCCGCGCAGGCGATCGGCGATCATCTCGACGGCCCGCGCGATCGCTGCCGCTTCCTTGCTCACTGCAACGCTGACTTGCGCGTCTTCAGCGTTCATCAGTTGAACGATCTCGAGCGCGGACAACTGATCAAGCTTCTCGGAGGCAGGATTCCGAGATTCGGTTGTAAGTTTGTTGAGCATCGATGCGTGTCTCTGGTATGATCCCATCTCTATTCTAAGCAAGGATCGGAAATGATTGTGGCGCCAGCGGTCATTTTGTTCTTGCTCGAGCAATACTTCGTCAGGCACTCATGCAACTTGACTACAGCCAAATCGGAGGCCTTGACGTTGTCGTCCTCCTTGCCTATCTGGCAGCGACGGTTGCCCTGGGGTTGTGGGTCGGATGGGGGCAACGGAACTTGGACGGTTACCTTCTCGGTGGCCGAAATTTGCCATGGTGGGCAATTTTGGGTTCCATCGTGGCGACGGAGACCAGCACGGCGACATTCCTGAGCGTACCGGGCATCGCCTTCGCGAAGGAAACAGGCGACATGCGTTTCCTGCAACTGTCGCTGGGGTACGTTGTCGGTCGTACCATCATCGTGTTTCTCTTGCTGCCGCAGTTCTTTCGCGGCCAATTGAGTACGGCCTACGAGGTCCTTCACCAACGATTCGGAGGCGCCACTCAACGTACGGCCTCACTCGTGTTCCTGGTGACGCGCAATTTGGGTGATGGTCTGCGACTGTTCCTGACCGCGATGGCGCTCCACGTAGCGACCGGCTGGACGTTACCAGGCTGTGTGTTCGTCATCGGTGTCGCCACGATCGTGTATACGATGATGGGTGGCATGAAGTCCGTCGTCTGGAATGATTGCATTCAACTGTTGGTCTACATGGCGGGAGGAATTGTGGTGGCATTGGTGCTGTTGGACCGAATCCCGGGCGGGTGGAGCCAGTTTCTTGAGTTCGGTTTGGCCCAGGATAAGTTCCGTGTGTTTGATTTCGCGTGGCCTTGGCAAACACCCGACGGGTTTCCCTGGGACGATCCATATACGTTTTGGGCCGGTTTGGTGGGCGGAGCGTTTCTCACACTGGGCACGCATGGCACCGACCAGATGATGGTGCAACGCTACCTGGCCGCGCGGAGCGAACGCGGGGCTGGAACCGCTCTCCTCTTCAGCGGCTTCGTCGTGATGTTGCAGTTCGCGTTGTTTTTGATACTGGGAGTGGGACTCGCTTGTTTCTACGAAGAAGTCCAGCCGAATGTGGTGATCAATCGAAATGATGAAGCCTTGGCGACGTTTGTCGTGCATGAATTGCCTCGCAATGTTGGCTTAGTCGGCTTGCTTCTGGCTGCCATCTTTGCCGCCGCCATGTCGACGTTGTCCAGTTCGTTAAACTCGTCGGCGTCGGCGGTCGTGCATGATTTTCTCAAACATCACGACGGCGACGGGAGCCGCGAACGCCACTTGCTGAATTGGAGTCGCGGATTGACGGTCCTATTCGGCGTCATTCAAATTGCGATCGCGCTGCTGGCCGTGCGGGTGTCTCGCAGCGTGGTTGGCGAAGCGTTGGCGATCGCGGGATTTTCCGCGGGGCTGCTGTTAGGCCTGTTTCTGTTGGGGGTCTGCACCCGACGCGTTGATCAGCGCGCGGCGTTGGTCGGATTGATGGTAGGATTGACTGGCCTGCTGTTCGTCAAATTCGCTTCGCCGCTGGTCGTTTTCATTGTAGGGCCGGAGTTTGGTTGGAATGTTGCCTGGCCCTGGCTTCCTGTGATCGGGAGCGGAATGACGTTTGGTGGCGGCGTGCTGGCCAGCTACGTGGTTCCTGGCAATCAAGAGTCGTCACAACATGAGAACTAGTTAGGAAAGTCAAAGGACCAATGCAATGTCATACTTCGTTCGTTCGTTAGAGCACAGTCCCCGGCTGTTCACTTTGCTATTGATCGGCATGTTGTTTGCCCCGACGACGGCCCGCTCCGAAACTGGTCTGCCGGTCGTCTCGCCCCGCGACGCGGAAATGGACGCGGGCCACTTGGATCGCATTGACCAGGTTGTCTCCCAAGGGTTGGCTCAGAAGAACATGCCGGGCTGTGTCGTCTGCATCGGTCGAAGAGGACGCGTCGTATTTCGTCGTGCCTACGGGTTTCGGCAACTCGAACCAGAAAAGGAACGGATGACCGTCGATACGGTCTTCGACATGGCGTCGATTACCAAGCCGGTGGCAACGGCAACGAGCATCATGCAGTTGATCGAACGTGGTCAAATAAGATTGCGCGACACCGTGGCGAAGCACATTCCAGAATTCGGCCAGAACGGCAAAGCCGAAGTTACCGTGCGCGAACTGCTGTTGCACCAAGGTGGATTGATCCCGGACAACGGTCTGGCCGACTACAGCGACGGCCCGGCAGTTGCGATGGAGAAGATCTTCGCCTTGCCACTGGTTGCGGAACCCGGCACTAAATTCGTTTACACCGATGTTGGTTACATCGTGCTGGCCGAACTGGTGCGGCGCAAAACAGGAAAAACGATTCACGAATTCACACAGGCGAATCTATTCGGCCCGTTGCAGATGATGGAGACGGGCTACTTGCCTCGCGAAGATCTGCGGGCGCGTGCCGCACCGACTGAACAGCGCGAAGGGCGCTGGATGCGCGGCGAGGTACATGACCCTCGCGCCTATCGGCTCGCCGGCGTTGCCGGCCACGCCGGTTTGTTTTCCACAGCCAGTGATCTAGCTGTGTACGCGCAAATGATGCTCGGCCGCGGATCGTACGGCGGCAAGACGATCTTGGGCCCTCACACGGTCGAGATGATGACACGGCCGTACTCGGTATCGAGCGGGCTGCGCGGACTTGGTTGGGATAAGCAGTCAGGGTATTCGTCGAATCGAGGCGAGCAGTTTTCGCCGCGGGCCTTCGGTCATGGCGGGTTTACGGGAACCACGCTGTGGATTGATCCCGATCTAGATCTTTTCGTCATCTTCCTCAGCAACCGACTTCATCCTGATGGCAGAGGTTCGGTGAATCATCTGGCCGGTCGGATTGGCACGATCGCAGCGGGTGCCATTCGCTTGCCGGCGCAGGTGGACCTGCCGGAGACGCGCGGCGGAGCAAATGATAAAGCAGCCAGTGCCAAACCAGGCGATGTCAAGCGCGTCCAGACGAAGGTTCTGTCCGGCATTGATGTCTTACAACGTGATGGGTTCAAGCCGTTGAAGGGGCGCGTCGGCCTGATTGCAAATCACACCAGTCTGGATCGCAATCACACCAGTACGGTTCAGGTTCTGCACGCTGCTCCGCAGGTGGATCTGGCGGCGCTGTTCAGCCCGGAACATGGCTTTTTGGGAACCCTCGACCAACGCATTGTTGACGACGTGAACGACAAGACAACGGGTCTCACGGTCCATAGCCTCTACGGCGCGACCCGACGGCCGACGGCCGAGATGCTGGCCGGCGTTGACACGTTGGTATTTGACATTCAAGACATCGGAGCGCGGTTCTATACGTATGTCTCCACTATGGGCGAGGCGATGAAGGCGGCGGCCGAGCATGACGTGAAATTTGTCGTGCTGGACCGACCCAACCCGATCAACGGCGTCGATGTGGCTGGCCCCGTTCTGGATCACGGTCGCGAATCGTTCGTTGGTTGGCACACCATTGCAGTCCGCCACGGGATGACGGTCGGTGAACTCGCCCGGATGTTCAACGAAGAACTTCAACTTGGCTTGGACTTGCACGTGGTTCCCGTCGAAGGCTGGGAGCGGAGCGATTTTTTTGACGCCACGGGCCTCACTTGGATCAACCCTTCGCCGAATATGCGAAGCCTGAACGAAGCAGTGCTCTACCCGGGCATCGGGCTCCTGGAGACGACAAATCTCTCGGTTGGTCGCGGGACGGACACGCCGTTCGAGGTGGTTGGGGCACCGTGGATCGACGGCCAGGAATTGGCCAGGGAACTCAACCGAGCCGAGTTGCCCGGCGTTCGCTTTGTACCAATTCGCTTTACACCCGATGCCAGCAAGTTCGCCGACGAGGTATGCGGTGGCGTCAATACGATCGTTGTCGATCGAAAACAGTTTCGGCCGCTGCCGACAGGCCTTGAGATCGCGCTACAACTTCGGCGACTCTATCCGGACACATGGAAAGCCGATGCGTATGCGAGATTGCTCAGCAACGCCCGTACTTTGGATGGTGTGCTGACGTTGCAATCACGACGTGAAATCGAAGCAGGATATCAAGTCGAACTGCGGAAGTTTCTCGATCGCCGAGCCCGTTTTCTGATCTACCCCTAGCGAGGCTGTGCTGAAAACGGAGAACATCTGTCGGACCACGAAGGAATCGCGGACGCCCAACGATGTCGATGACCACATCCACTGATCCGATTCAGTTCGGCCTGGAACACTGTCTGGATGAACCGCCCGCCGCGATGCGAGACGGCAAGTTCGGGTTATTGATGAACCTGGCGTCGGTCGATTCTGATTTCCGCTTCTCCAGCGACGTCCTCGCAGAGCGGTTTCCCCGTCAGTTGGTCGCCCTTTTCTCACCTCAACATGGTCTGTGGGGCGAACAACAGGCGAACATGATCGAATCGCCGCACGCCGTTTACCCGCCGCTGGGCCTTCCCATCTACAGCCTGTACAGCGAAACGCGTCGGCCATTGTCGGAGTGGTTGCAAGGTTTGGATTGTCTGGTGGTCGATCTGCAGGATGTGGGAACGCGCGTCTACACGTTTGCCTGGACGGTTTCGATCTGTCTTGAAGCGTGTGCAGAGGCGGAGATACCGTTGGTGGTGCTGGACCGGCCAAATCCGCTTGGTGGGCTCTCGGAAGGACCGCTGCTCGAGTCCGGTTGGGAGACATTCGTTGGACGCGTCACGATTCCAATGCGTCACGGTCTGAGCTTGGGCGAGCTCACGCGATTTGTGAATCAGGAACTGACAATCGGCGCCGACGTCGACGTCGTTAGCGTGCGAGGCTGGGACCGTCAACGATTGTGGCCAGCTGCCGGACGCGCCTGGCTGCCGCCTTCTCCGAATCTGCCCCGGTTTGAATCGACATTGGTCTACCCGGGTCAGGTGTTGCTGGAAGGAACCAATCTCTCCGAAGGACGTGGCACGACTCGACCGTTCGAGGTTGCTGGAGCACCGTTCATCGATCCTTTTCGACTGGCCGATGCAATGTCAGAAATGGCATTGCCCGCGGTCCGATGCGTGCCGACGCGCTTCCGACCCACGTTCGACAAATGGCAGGACCAAGATTGTGGCGGCGTCTCACTTCACGTGCTGGACGCCCTCACATTTCACGACCGTCGCTCTGTTGGCGTGTGTTGGCCGACTCTGGCCGAACCAGCTGGCTTGGTTGCCACCTCCGTACGAATACGAAACGGAGAAGATGCCGATCGACATTCTGTTTGGCAGTGATCGTCTGCGTGATCAGATCGAATCCGGTGGACTTCAGGACGCCGATCACGTGTCCGCGCTCATTGACTTCGATGCGAACGTGTGGCGAAATCGTGTCGCGGGTTGTCTTCTGTACCCTTAGCCGACTGGCGCATACCCTTAGCCGACTGGCGCATCAGCAAGTAGGCCGGTACAAGCGCAGTACATGGTTGGTACAAGCGCAGTACATGGTTAGCGGGCTCGCAAGACGCAACGCCGAAGGCGTTACACATCGTAGCCCAGGGTCAGCGGCGCAGCCGCGCCACCCTGGGTAATGGGAATGGAGAACATTTGCACGCTGAAGGCGTGCGACAATCCCGAGATGTACAACGCCTTCAGCGTTGATTTGGTTCGTTCGGCATCGCAATCCAGGGTGGCGCATCGCGGCTGCGCCGCGTTGCTTACCCCGGTCTACGATGTACTACGCCTTCGGCGTTGTTCGTGTCTAATACGGCTGCAGTGCTAGTGGAATGCGAGAGATGACGGAAGTGAAGAAGAGATGTAATGATCCCTAGCTGGCGTCGGCTGGACCGAGAAGTTCTTCCAGTTGGCGACCAAGTTCCGGGCCGCGTGCATTCATCGAAACGACCTTACCCTTCTTGTCAACCAGGATCACCGTGGGAATGGCCATTACACCGTAGTAAGACGCGATCGGATGATCCCACCCACCGCCATCCTGGAAGAGTGTCTTCCAAGGCAGTTCGTTCTTTTCGAGAAACTCCTCCAAGCGGCCACGATCCGAATCGAGGCTGATGCCAACCACGTCGAAACCCTTGTCGTGGTACATCGCGTAGTGCTCTCTGACATTGGGCAATTCTTGAATGCAGGGACCGCACCAAGTCGCCCAGAAATCAACCAGGACCACTTTGCCACGGTAAGACTTCCAGTCGAATTCACTGCCATCGACAAGCGTGCCTTCCAGCTTGATGGTGTTGCCGGGAAGGTCGATTCGCCGCGACGCGCCCAACATCTTGGCACCGTAGCTGACCAGCAAATCATCCTTTTGCTTTGAAAACAATTCGCCGAAACTCCTGAAGGCCTCGATGGCAAGCTTCTCATTTCCAACCTTTTCGAGGGCGCTAGCGGCCCCAAAGGCGATTCCCAGTTCGTTGCGAGATAGTATTGGGGCAGCTTTCAACACAGCACCGACTTCCGCTACGATTTCCTTTTGCTCGTCGGGTTTCGCCTCGGCGAGGCTGGCGACTCTAGCGCTGAGCAACAGCAGCTTGGCCTTCTGTGCGGCCGGCGATGTGGGGTCCTTCTCCAGTTTCAATATCTTCTCGGCGGCCGCCTTTATCGCGGCGGGCGCCTTTTTGCGATGCTCGTAAAACTGCTCCGCAGTCTCTGGTCTGAATTTCTGGAGTTCTTCGACAAACTTTAGCAGCGCCGCTGAGTCACCTTCGGGAACCGCGTAACGATCCTTCTGCTTGACTTCGACTTTTGCTTCTTTCTTTTCGCCGTCTGCCGTCGCGGTGCCGACAACTGTGAACGTCAAAGCGAACATGATTGCCCCGACAATGAATCGGTGCGCTGACAATGAACAAGACATGCGAGAACTCCAGGGGATGGATCGGTTTGTTGCGGTCTGAGGCAGGTGTGGCAGGCTGTTTCTAAAGCGAGGGGTGTCCCAGGCGAGGGTCGGTAGGAACGTCCAGGCTAGTCCAGCGAATTTGATTTCGCAAGCGGCCCTCACCTCACGCGGTCCGAACCGCCAGCAGTTCATCTTAGAAGCCGAGCCGTTGGAAGAAAGTGACGTGCTTCACAAACTGACAAATTCGCTCCCATTAATAGGCTACCAACTTAACCGGGTGCATAGATGCTGCGACCGCCATCGACCGGCAGGCAGACACCGGTGACAAAGTCGTTCTCAATCAAAAACACCGCAGCGTCGGCGATGTTGCAGGGGCTCCCTTCACGCTTGAGCAACGTGGCTTCGATCGCCGCGCTACGCTGCGATCCTGAGAGATTGGCGGGTAGCATGACCGGACCCGGTAGGATGGCATTCACTCGGATCTGGGGATTTCGGGCTGCCAGCTCGTGGGCGAAATCGCGCGTGAGAGTGGGAATCGAACCTTTTGAGGCAAAGTACGCTGAGTAGTCGAGATAGGGCCGGCCGATGGCCCAGTCGCCCAGGTTGACGATCGCGCCGCCCGTTGGCTGGTCGACCATGACCAGGCCAGCTTGTTGGCAACAAAGGAAGGTGCTGAGCACATTGGCATCGAAATCACGCCGCAGGTCGTCCGCGGCGACCTCTTCCAGTGGCTTTCTCGTCCAGATTGATGCGCAATTGACCAAGGCGTCGATCCTCCCGAAAGCCTGGTGCACATTGCGGATCATCTCCTTCACGGCGAGCTCGTCCGTCAAGTCTGCGAGTTCCACGATCGCTTTGTGGCCAGCGGCGCGCAGTTCATCGACGGTCTGCTCTGCCTGGTCGACTGAACGATGGCCGTGCACAACCAGGCGATAACCACGCACCGCCAGACTGCGGGCGATTTGGTTTCCAATTCGAGGTGCCCCGCTGCCGGTAACCAGTGCCACTGGATGAGCCGTCGCGAAAAGGAACTCCAGCCTCGATGCATGACTGTCGGCCATCGCCCTCGAACTCACGTAAAACCTGGTGCAGACATCAGTTCATCAAACAACTCGCAGCGCGCACCCTTATCGTACTTGAACAAACGCCACGGTACATCCAGGTGTATGGTAGAGAGAAAGCGGGACGGCGAGTCAACCAGCAAACTCGCCTGGTAATTCCGCACTCACCTGCTGCTGGACAATCACCATGCGCTCGGAATGAGTTTGCGCTTTCTCTGAAGCATTGAAGGACGCTACATAAGCGTCCGCAGATTCACGCGAAAACGATTCAGGGATGGTCCAGATGAGTTTGGTGTCACGGATGACATGAACTATGTAACACGTTACGAGCGTTTGGTCGTTCATTCTGCCCCTTTCAAATCAAGAGTTTGTCAATGGGGGTTGACCACGCTGACGCCACCGCTCTAATTCGAGTAGTGGCGGCCAACGGGATCGATTAAGAATGTTGCCCGCACGGTCAGCAAAACTGACGGGCAACAAGTTTCAAGACGAGTCGTTGGTCGCCATTTCTTGTCATGTCATGTTCGTGCCTCCTCTTCGAAGTGATCGCAGGCCGCTCTCTGTCGTCGGCGCGCAGCAACCGGCGATGGTCCCGAGTCTTCTATCGATATAGGGATTTGCGCATGAGACTGCCCGCCTTACCTGCCTTTGCCTGCCTATTTTCTGCCGCCTCTTGAATTGCACCTTGAGTCTGTGTTCAAGACCAGCCGGTTTGGAGCGTCTGGCTATTGAAAGTCGATTCCAGGTGGGCTATAAGCTAGCGGTTGGAATTCGCATTGCAAGTCCCAGGAAATACAATTACCTGAGATCTACAAAAGGGGCTTGGAGGACGAGGATAGCGGCATTTTGGCGACGGATCGCTTGTCACAACGACAACGATTTGGAGACCTACCTTAGGCAACTCCCAGCAATAAATGTACCGTCAGGTTTTCTGCGGCTGAATGCGGACGGCGTATTTGGAGATCGTGGTGT
>JASLPZ010000075.1:0-23683 GCA_030744725.1 Pirellulaceae bacterium | reverse complement strand
ACGCAGTTGCACCAGTTCCGAGACGCGGAGCGCCGTGGAGTAGGCCGTCATCAGCAGCAGCCTCCGCTTCGGTCGATACAGCGGACGCCAAAGTTGAAACACTTCTTGGCGGCTCAAGATGACGGGTAGTTGTCGTCCTCGCCTGCCGTAGGGGAGATGCTCGATGGACCAATCAAGGCGTAACGCCTGCAAATATAAGAACCGGAACGCGCTGACGGTGCTGTTGTAGTAGCTCCACGAGACATGCTTCTGCTGGATCAGATGGAGTTGATACTCGCGAATCTGCTCCGGTGTCAACTTCGACGGACAGCAACCGAAGTGCGCTCCCAAGCGGCGAATACATCCTGCGTACTCCTTGGTCGTCTTGTCGGCATAGTTGCGGCGCTTCATCTCGTCGATTAACCGTTGGACCGCGCTCATGATGCACTCCCGAGTAGCCTTCAGGCACGCTCTACGATGGAGCATGCCACCTACTCAATCCTGCTTCATAAACTGCCGGAGCGCAAATCGGAAAATCTGCTACAACCCGCACCACACCAACACCCAAGCAATCCGCATTGCAAGGCTTAGTTCAACGAGCGTATGTTGTCCCGAACGACGCGCGCACCGGTGACGGAATTGGTCCCTCAAACCTACGTTGCGTCACGAGGTCGGGCAAATCACCCACGGCGCGATTCACAAGGTTTCAGGTTGTACCGACTAGGATGGCAGAATTGCGGCAACTCGCGATATCGGCATGACGATCGGAAGAGCCCTTTCTTCGCTGCACCGCGACTACCCCGTTGTGACGATCTACCCCAAGTTAACGAAGGAATACCAGAACGTAGACCGTTGCCAAGAGCAACTGCACGAGCGCGTACGGCACGGCGGCTTTTACGAAGGCAATAAACGACAATGGCAATTCATGCTTGTGCATGATAGTGACCGCAACCAATGTCGAAGCCGAGCCAATTGGTGTCAGGTTCCCGCCCAGATTTGCACCGAACACAAGAGCCCACCATAGCCCAGATTCCGCGCCATCGAAAGCGGTTGGGGCGCCAAGTTCGACGAGTATGCTCGACAACATCGCTGCCAATGGAATGTTGTCCGTTACGCTACTGCACGCCGCCGAACCCCAGAGCAACACCACGCTGTCGCGCCAATTCGCTGATTCGAGTGTGATGTCGATCATGACAGATTCGAGGATCCCGCCCATCGTCGCCAGCACGCGAGCGTGTTCCATTACGTAAATCACGACAAACAGCGCCATGAAGAAGCCGAGCAGATCCCAGTCGACCGATTTGTAGAACGTATCGACATCGTGCTTGTAGCGCACCAACATGATGCCAGCGAAAGCCATGGCGATGAAGCCCATACCAAGATGATTGATATTGGCCGGTAGGACAGAAGCTGTCGCAATCAAGATGATGAACAGAATCAGCATTGCAGTGCTAAAGAAAAAGAATCCCCAACTCTCGACTCCGTCATTCTCGTCAAAACTCGACACGAGTTCCTTGGCTGCTTCTCGTTCATCCGTGGTGACAAGCGATTTGATGCCAAACAGCCGTGCACCCATCCAGATGGTCAATGCCGTCGCCACGACGACAAACGGGGCCGCCTTCATAAAGAAACTCAGAAAGCTGATCCCAGCCGTCGTGCCCACGATGATATTGGGAACCGAGCTGATCAGGGTCAGCAGTCCGCCGATATTCGTAAGCAGCCCTTCGATCAACAGAAAAGCCAGCAACTGTTTGCGGCGGCCGAGTTTTTCAAGCGAAACCGCCGTCAGTGAACCAACAATGATCATGGCCGTAACATTGTTCAAAACGGCCGAGAAGATGACAGTAGTAATTCCGTAACAGTAGAGCAGCTTAATGGGATCGCCCCGTGATAGTTTCGTCACCTTTAGCGCCAACCAAGTGAACAGGCCAGATCGACTGGTCACGTCGACAAACAAGCTGGAACCGAGAATGATAGCGATCACGGCCCAATTGATACCGGGAATGTAAACCGGCATGTCCAGACGATGACCGCCAACATGGACCATCTCTGCGTCATCTTCGTCAATATGATGCGGCTTGTGGGCGTTATCAACGTCCAAGATATAGTCACCCTCCAACTGCTCGACGTTGGTCATGGCATGACTGCCAACAACCACATTGTCAAACGGCAAGACACCGTATGCCGCGCCCAACAGGAGGCAGATGATGGCAAAGACTCCCGCAATCACTGACTTCTTGGCATGTAGCTTCTCTTCCAACGCGAGACATAGGATGAGAGCGGCAAGCAGAACGGCAAACAGCGCCGTGATACCACCGGCGACCTGGTGCTCGGTTGTAGCCAAAAGCGAAAGGCCCATAGGCGCTTCCTTGCTGCTATTGAGAATTGGTAAATAGAGAAAGGGCCAGCCCGTGCTTACAGGAGCAGGAGAGGTGTCTCACGCAACTCGACCGCCAGCGGATAGGCGACGCCGTGCATTGCCAACTGTTCGTCGTCCTTCGTGTTCATCACCAGCAGTGACACGTTATGTTCATCGATCAAACGCTTGTAGTCGCTTAAGCGATGTCCAGCAGTGACCAACTCTTCGATATCCAGATTGGGGTCTGCCTCTTTCAAAACCTCACGACACGAACGGATATAATCGTGAGGTTCCTTGAGCAGTTGCTCGAGAATCGCTTCGCGCGCGAAGTCCGTGTCGATCTCTGGGATCTTACCGATTGTCTCGATATAGCGATTAAAGGTGATCTCATCCTCGACATGTGTCAAAAACAGCCGACCGGCAGGATTCGCAAAAAACGCCGCTTGGCTGACTAGGTGGTGATCCCCGGTCAGATGATCGGTCACCGCCATCACCACATCGGGCGATGTCAGCGTCGCCTTTCCGTCGCGGAGCATCCGCGGCGACGGCAGCAGCAACACAGGCATCGAAACAACCTGGGTCAGCACATCGACAAATACGCCTAGACTATGCGGAAAATCTGGTATTGCCAGGTGCAAATTGCGATACGTACAAATCAGATCAGGGGGTTCAGCCTGAACCAGTTGCAATAACTGAGCGATATTGTCGTACTGGCCCACCGTGATCAGACGCCAGGTGAGATCGCACTCTCTTGTCAAGGTTTCCAGGAAACGTCCGACCTGGGCGTGATAGACGCTGGCTTCTTCCGCCTTCAAGTCCGTAATCAAAAACGCGGTCTTGAGGCTGGACTTTTCCAACTGAAATCGAGGCTTGTCCGCCGACTTGAAGACGCTTTCGAACTGATCAATGTTGGTCATGGGGGTCTCGCTGGCTCTGGGACGATAGCAAGCCAGTGGAACTTATCAAGTAGGCCCTCTAGAGATCAAGCCCGCGTTGGCGCCCCCAGAGGTTCTGATGCCCGATTGACGTGAGAAAGAAACGAACCAGATACTTACCTTCCCTGGACTGAAAAACTGCCACCTACCGCAATCCAAGTACCATACGCTAGAATTCGGATGCTCCAACACGTGTGTGAGCCCGCAATCTCGATTTCCGACCTGAAAGGAGTTGGTCCACTGATGAGTGGCACTATTAACGATCCCCTTGGCAACGATCCGTTTGGCATTCGTGATACGTTTGAATCCGCCTCAGGACCGGTCGGCATCTACCGCATTGCTCGGCTCGCCGAACAAGGGCTGGGGGATATCGAGCGGCTGCCCTATTCGATTCGCGTCCTTTTGGAAGCCGTTGTCCGGAACTGTGATGGCTATGTCGTCACCGAAGACGATGTGAGGAACCTGGCAGCGTGGAACGCAGCGGCACCTGCCAAGGTCGAGATTCCTTTCAAACCTGCGCGCGTCGTGTTACAAGATTTTACTGGTGTCCCCGCGGTGGTCGATCTGGCCGCATTGCGCAGCGCCATGCAGCGCTTGCAGGGCGATCCCACGAAAATCAACCCCTTGATCCCCGTCGATCTCGTGATCGATCATTCTGTTCAGGTCGACAATTTTGGAAGCCTCGATTCGCTCGACCGGAACGTGGATCTAGAATTCAAACGCAATCGCGAGCGTTACGAATTCCTCCGATGGGGTCAGCAGGCTCTGGATAATTTTCGTGTTATTCCACCGAATGTTGGAATCGTCCACCAAGTGAACCTCGAATTCCTGGCGAAAGGCGTCTTTGTCTTTGACGATGGCAGTGGGCCCGTCGCGCGCCCAGACACGTTGGTGGGCACAGACAGTCATACGACGATGATTAACGGACTGGGCGTCGTCGGTTGGGGCGTTGGTGGCATCGAAGCGGAAGCAGTGATGCTCGGCCAACCACTCTACATGCTGATGCCGGAAGTCGTTGGCTTTGAACTACAGGGCACGCTGCCCGCTGGTGCCACGGCAACCGACATGGTGCTGACCGTTACCGAAGCGTTGCGGAGCGAAGGTGTTGTCGGCAAATTCGTCGAATTTCACGGTGACGGCGTGTCGAAGATGTCACTGGCTGACCGGGCAACCATCGCCAACATGGCCCCTGAATACGGCGCGACCATGGGCTTCTTTCCGCTCGACGTCGAGTCGCTGGCTTACATGCGGCGAACTGGACGTGAAGATGCGGAAGTCGAATTGGTCGAGCGATACGCCAAGGAATTGGGAATATTTTGGACTGAAGATGCGCCCATCCCGGTCTATTCGAAGTCGCTCGCTTTGGATCTTTCCACCGTCGAACCATCCTTGTCAGGTCCCAAGCGGCCGCAAGATCGCGTGGCGCTGTCCAACATGAAGTCTTCATTTCAGGAGATCCTGACGACGCCAGTCGACCAGCGCGGCTTTGCGCTCGAGCCGGCCGAGTTGTCGCGCGCGGGCGTGATTCAGGACAATGGTCCAAGCTATGAAATCAGCCACGGAGCGGTCGTGATCGCTGCCATTACCAGTTGCACCAACACGAGTAATCCATCGGTCATGCTGGCGGCCGGTCTTTTGGCCAAGAACGCTGTGGATCGTGGCCTGCGTGTCAAACCGCATGTCAAAACCAGTCTAGCACCTGGCTCGCGTGTCGTTACCGACTACCTCGACAAGGCCGGGCTGTCGGAATCGCTCCGAGAATTGGGTTTTCATACCGTCGGCTACGGTTGCACATCGTGCATCGGCAATAGTGGACCGCTACCCCACGCCGTGGCGAAAGCGGTGACCGACGGAAACCTGGTGGCTTCCGCTGTGCTCAGCGGTAATCGGAATTTTGAGGGTCGCGTGAACCCTCTGGTCAAGGCGAACTACCTGGCCAGCCCGCCGTTGGTTGTGGCCTACGCTTTGGCGGGAAGCACAGAAATCGACTTGACGACCGAACCGTTGGGACAAGATTCCGATGGCAACGACGTGATGCTCAGCGAGATTTGGCCGACGCATGAGGAAATCGAACAGACCATGGCACAGTCGATCGACGCGCAGATGTTTCGTAACCGGTATTCGCGTGCATTCGATGGGAATGAGACCTGGAACCGGATCTCCACGACCGAAGGCGACTTGTACGCCTGGAATGACGAGAGTACGTACATTCAAGAGCCGCCGTTTCTCGTCGATATATCGCGCGAGGTGTCGGCGACACAACCGCTGGCCGATGCGCGCGTGCTGGCGTTGCTGGGCGACTCGGTCACGACCGACCACATCTCACCCGCGGGTGCCATCGCGAAGGACAGCCCGG
This sequence comes from Pirellulaceae bacterium, assembly GCA_030744725.1. Classification (GTDB taxonomy): domain Bacteria; phylum Planctomycetota; class Planctomycetia; order Pirellulales; family Pirellulaceae; genus ARS98. The sequence goes on along the minus strand of JASLPZ010000075.1, from coordinate 18,054 downwards.
CTGGCAGATTCCTGACGGAACATCACGTTGAACCGTGTGATTTCAATAGCTACGGATCGCGTCGCGGAAACGACCGCGTGATGTTGCGCGGCACGCTGGCCAACATTCGCATCCGCAATCAACTCGCCCCAGGCACCGAAGGCGGATGGACTCGCCATCTGCCTTCCGGAAAGCAACTGACGATCTACGATGCCGCCATGCAATACCGCGACGAGGGCGTGCCGTTGATCGTGCTGGCGGGGGCGGAATATGGGACCGGCAGCAGTCGGGATTGGGCTGCCAAGGGAACGCACCTGTTGGGAGTGCGGGCTGTGATTGCAGCAAGCTATGAACGGATTCACCGCAGTAATCTTGTCGGCATGGGAGTACTGCCGTTGGAATTTTCCGAGGGACAAACGTGGCAATCGTTGGGCCTAAGCGGCGAAGAGGTCTTCGACATTGAAGGGCTTGATGATCAGTTGGAGCCGCGAAGCGAAGTCACGGTGAAAGCCCGCGCCGCCGATGGGAGCGCCACCGAATTCGCGGCTCGCGTGCGGATCGATACGCCCGTCGAGATGGACTATTATCGGAACGGCGGAATCCTGCAAACCGTGCTGCGTAAGCTGCTCGACGAAGCGTAGGACTCCAAAACGAATACCTTCTTGGGTATTGAAATGGTGAGGAGGGCGGGAGTCTTTTTCGGCCATCAACGTCTTCCGATCGTAAGTCCATGCCCGAAAAAGACTCCCGATCCCCTCCTGGCCAACACCGTTGAAGGGTATTGCCGCTCATTCGACTGTTTCCAGCTCATTATGGTAGTAGTCGATCGTCTGTGCGGGACTGAGGTTGTAGCAGGCCTTTCCGTCGGTTTCCCATCCGGGACCATCTAGACGAAAAACGACTGTCGCTGCGCGGAGGTTGCCAACCGCTTCGACTTCTTCCATCCCGCCACCAGGAATTGCTTCAAACGAGATGGTAACTGCCACTAGCGCCCGTGGGCGGCCGCTCCTTCGGTCACGCGCGAAGGCGACGTCATCATCGAATTCACAATTAGTCCAACGGAGTCCACGCGGTTTACCACTTTGCTCCGCCAATGTTAGAAACCGGGCCTCAAGCCACTCACGGCGACGGCGGAACGATGTGCGGCCCCTTTCCATGAGCGCTTCGTTTCGCCGTTTTTGCCAGGCCGGCAAGAATGCAACGCCGATCATGGCGAAGATTCCCGCCAAGATGCCGCCGGCAACGACGAATACCCTCCAATTGTCCCACATCGAAAGACTCCGCGCACCCAGAATCTACGCCACCAGACACTGCGGTGTATTGTACGGCTGCGAGGGGTCTGGCGGCAACAAGCAGTCAAAATAGAGCATCGTTGATCGGCTTTTCGCCTTCGAGTACACTTCGCGGAGGCCAAACGGAGACGTCTCCGGAGATTTTCAACCAACAACGGGACGATCGTCATTTTCTTATGCCAATAGAGACCATCTGTCCAGGTTGCGGTCGCAAGCTGCGTGTCGGCGATGAGTTCGCGGGCAAGCAGGCGCGCTGTCCCGTGTGCAATGAAATCTATTCGGTTTCCGGTGTTTCTGAGTCCATCGGCGACACGCGGAACGAGAAGACGTGGCGTCTAAAAACCCCTGAAGGCCAAATCTACGGCCCTGTCCTGAAAGAAGAACTGGACAAATGGGTCACCGACGGACGTGTTACCGCCGAATGCCAACTCGCGCCGGACGAAGCAAATTGGGATTACGCCGGTGAATTCTATCCGGTACTCAACGAAGTCCAAACCGCCACACGAATCCCCTTCGGGACAGGTGCGACGGAATCTCCCGTCACATCACCCCAGACGGCCGGAGGTTATTCGCCAGTCAATACGACGGCAGGGCCGACGCGATACCGATACACTGCCGCGCATCGAGGTGGACTGATTCTCGCCCTTGCAGTCATTAGCTGGGTCATCGGAATCTGCCCCGTCTTTGGATTGTTCGCCTGGATCATGGGCAGTGGCGATCTACGGGAGATGCGGCTTGGGCGGATGGACCCGAGCGGCATGGGCCTAACGCAGGCTGGTCAGATCATTGGGATGATACACTCGATCCTGTTCATCATAGGATTGCTGATCTTTGTCTTCGTCATGCTTGCGGCAACTGTCGCAAATTAGCTTGCAAGGGTTCATCAGGTATGCCAATCGAGACCATTTGTCAAAACTGCGCACGTAAACTCCGCGTGGGCGACGAGTTTGCTGGGCGCAAAGCACGATGTCCCCATTGCAAGAATGTGTACACCGTTCCTCAAGCGCTCGATGCCCCATCCGTCGATCCTCAGTCGCCGCTTGAGACGGGTGGACGACCCACGCAACCTGAACCATCTGGCGAACAATGGCGTTTGCGAACTGAAGACGGCAACGTCTATGGACCTGTCAGCAAGACCGACGTCGATTCCTGGCTGACTGAGGGTCGGATTACCGCTGCCTGCCACCTGCAGCGCGATGGATCGGTGCAATGGATGCCGGCGACAACCGTCTACCCGGTCCTGGCCAAGGCCGCCGCACGGGCCACACATGCCAATCCATTCGCGGACGGGGCAGCTGCAAATGCGAATCCGTATTCCGCGCCGACATCCGTCAATCCGGTAATTCGCCCACGGCAATATCAGCCGCATCGTGGAGGAATGCTCCTTGCCTTCGGCGTGCTGGGCATTGCCTGCTGTGGCATTCTTGCTCCAATCGCGTGGGTGATGGGGCATGCCGACCTGAAGCAGATCCGGGAGGGACGAATGGATCCATCCGGGCGAGGCTTGACCCAGGCAGGCATGGTTTTGGGTATCATCGGGACCTTGCTGATGGTCCTGCCCTTTGTCATCATGTTGATCAGTGCCATCGCGAATTGATCGCGTTGACACGCAGACGAATCAAAGTCCCCCGCGATAGCGCGTGCTGGTGGCTGCTGGCGAAGGGGTTACAATGTGCCAACACACCGTGAAGCTGTTGGTTCAGCTATTTAAGATGATCTCGCCATCTCTTCTTCGATTGTGATATTCACGGATGAATGGGCCTCGAAACGTACCCCGACCCATCCCTTACCAAGGAAGCAAACGTCAGATTGCCTCTCAGATTCTTCGCTGCTTCCCATCTGAGCTCGACACCACGTAAGGAAGAGCAGCAACGCTCACTTCTGTAGATTCGGGATGTCACTACACAAGTACACTCAAACCCCAGTGGTTATATGGCTGGGGTTTAGTAGGGTATGTTGATGGTCATACTTGGTGCCCATATGTCGATTGCTGGTGGGTTCCACAAAGCCGTGGAGCGAGCAGCGACGGTCGATTGCGACTGCGTGCAGATATTCACTGCTGCTCCTCAGAAATGGCCGGTCCAAGCGTCCAAAACAAACGTCCAGCCTGCTGGGCTTAACGCCAAGGTCAACAACGAAAGTCGTACCAATGACATCACTGATGATGACGTCGTGAAGTTTCACAAAGCGTTGGACGATTTGCGGATTGCTCATCCTCTGTCACATGCTTCCTATTTGATCAACCTGGCAAGCCCCGACAAGGTACTCTGGACCAAATCAGTCAACGGATTGATTGTCGAACTACAGCGCGCCGAGAAACTCGACATCCCATTTGTCGTTGTGCACCCAGGATCCTTTACGACTTCAAGCGAAGAAGAAGGTATCGAACAAATCGCCCTGGCGTTAAACACAATCCACGAGCAAACGAGTGATATTCGCGCGCAATGTCTCCTTGAGAATACCGCGGGCCAGGGCACCAATCTCGGCTGGCGATTTGAACATCTAGCTGCGATCCTCGATGGAGTCGTGCAGCAAGATCGAGTGGGGATTTGCTTTGATACGTGCCATGCCTTTGCTGCTGGCTATCCGTTGACTACAAGCCATGAATTCACGGCAACTTTTTCCGAACTGGATCGACTGATTGGGATTGAACAGATTCGCGCGATCCATCTGAACGACAGCAAACGTGAATTCGGTTCGCGCGTTGATCGCCACGAGAACCTGGGAGAAGGCTGCCTTGGGCTCGAACCATTTCGGCACCTCGTCAACGACCACAGGTTGTGCGATGTGCCGATGTATCTCGAAACGCCTAAAGGAAGAAACCTCGCTGGCGATGATTGGGATCAAGTCAATCTGGCTACTTTGCGGGCGCTGACAGCCTAGCAAGGCTGTGCCTCGGACCGACGCGAGCTATCGCTCGAACGCAGCAAGCAGGATGCTCACCCCACTTTCGTGGCACAAACAAAGCACGAGCCGAACAGAGGTCGTCACCTTCGATCGCGCCCACTCCGCCACCCGCAGGTGGCAGAAGTCGCGAGCTTTCTGGTCGAAACCCGCCTGGGCTGGCCGTTTTCGTACATTTTTGCGGGAAACGTGACCCGCAAAAAAAAAGCATTTTGCTGATTGACAGACTGACTCCAGGCGAATAAACTTCTCTTAATGATACCGAGTATCATTATCGACACCAGCAGTTTCCCGCCTAATTGGCTGCACGCAGAAGGAACTCTCCATGCACACCCCGATACACACCCCCAACACCCGCCACGTCGGTTTTACACTTGTCGAGTTGCTCGTTGTAATCGCCATTATCGGCATTCTGGTCGCCTTGCTTTTGCCCGCGGTTCAGGCTGCCCGCGAGGCCGCACGCCGCATGTCCTGCTCGAATAACCTCAAACAGATGGGACTTTCGCTCCATAACTACCACGACACGTACAAGCAATTTCCGCCTTCTGCGACCCTGCCGATTGGGGCCACGTATGATAGCTGGTCAATGCAGGCCCGTTTGCTGCCCTTCCTGGAAAAAGCCAACCTCGGTGATTTGATTGATTGGAACTACGACTACAAGAGCCAGCCGGTCGTTACACAAACGCGAGTCCCCACGTATCTATGTCCGAGCGAAATCCGCGATCAACCGCGACCGGACGGCGCGTTGACACACTATCCTCTGAATTACGGTGTCAACTTTGGGACGTGGTTTGTCTTCAATCCGCTCCAGCGCCTCGGTGGGAACGGGCTGGTTTTTCCAAACAGCCGCACAAGATTTGCAAGTGTTACTGACGGGACCAGCAACACGTTGGCATTTTCTGAAGTCAAGGCGTGGACTCCGTATCTACGTGACGGAGGCAGCCCGAGTGCCCCAGGCGCGTTAATTCCGTCCACCCCGGCGGAAGTGACGGCACTCGGTGGATCGTTCAAGTCCAATAGTGGACATACTGAATGGGTTGACGGGCGCGTCCACCAGACAGGCTTTACGGGGACGTTTACTCCCAATATCCAATTGCCGTTCACCAGCGGCGGTGTGGATTACGATGTCGACTTCAATTCCTTCCGCGAGGGAAAATCGACAGACCGACTGACGTATGCCGCAGTCACGTCACGCAGTTACCATCCCGGTGGAGTGAATTCCGCGTTGGCGGACGGTTCGGTCCGCTTTATTGCAGAGACGATCGAATTGGCGACATGGCGTGCCATGGCCACGCGTGACGGCGGCGAAGTCGCCCAACCGTAGTTTTTTCGGGCAACCCCGATAGACTACCAACGGCGAACGACGCCACCAACGCCCACGAAGTAATCGTCGGCTGCTTGATTCAGCCCAACGCCGGCGCGGACATCAATCTGAAAATCATCCGCTAGCAGGTACGTAAACCCACCATTGAAGTAGTGTTCTGGTTTTTGCGTGTCAGCACCGGTCGGGAAAAAAGCGTACCATTCTGTGTACGCTCCGACTCGATCTGTCAGGCTGAGGGCAACCGTCCAGGACTGTGCGACTTCGTAGAACGGATCGCTTGTTGTTCCATCCAAGCTGCGGTTGATTTGCGTGCTACCAGCTGTCCCAAGTCGATCACAGATCTCCCAGCTGTAGATCCAGTTGGCGCCTGGGAGCATCTGACCTTGATTAAACGATGCGCTGCCCGTCGGCACGTCGGCTTGCGGAATGATAGCCATTTCGGGCAATATCCCGTCTTGCGGTGTTAGTCCGATCTTGAATCCAAGATACAGGTCTTCAGCACCCTTAAGCGTGGTCGAGGCCACCGCCGTTCTGGTCCTTTCTTCTGCGTAGTTCAGTCCGACGCGCAACTCCAGCCAGTCGCGGATCATCCCGTAGCGCAGCAGGGTTTCAGGGAAGGAGTGTCTGCGGACGGATGTTCCGGCGTTGTTATCGTACGTGTAGGTGTATCCAAATTCCAGTTGCGCGACATGCACGCCGACCGTCGAAGATGCTTCAGTGAAGTCAGGGCGATCGGTCACCAGCGGTATCGTTAAATCAGGTCCGCCGTCGACGTATTCTCCGCCGCCCCACTGGAAAATCGTGCCCGGACCAAACGCGGACCGATCTTGCGCTGTCACATTTTCATGAACGAATATCAGCAAGAGAAGAACGCAAATCGAACGGGCTACCAGCAAATGGTGCGGAAAGAACATGGTGTTTTCACTCCCCCGCGCGACTACACACACAGTCAGCCTATCGGCACAGCTCTATCAATACAGATCGAACGCGCCTCGCGTTTTTGATGACCCAGAAAATCAGTCTTTTGACGATCGTGACTATTGAACGTCCGTATGAGTCTCAGGACCGTCAAAATCCACGGAATTCCAGGCAACAATGACTACTGAGGCTCCGTCGTAGCGGCGGTTGGATCAACTTCCGCTGCAAATGGAATGACGCGGCCGTGCGGATCTTCAGTGGGTTTACTCAGTTCGACAAACAGTTCATCGCGCAAGTCAGGGTCGATAAAATGTTCGACCCAATTCGCAGTTTGATGTAGGTGGTCGTCCGGCAACTCGAAGTGTTTGGCGACGTACGTCTCCCACAGACGGTGAGAGCGCACCAGCCGTTCTGCCCTCAGTTTCCCGTCATGGGTCAAGTAGAAACCGGCCTCGCCGAAGGCCAGGTCTCCCGCCCGCGTCAACTGCCACAAAGCCAAGCGTGACAAAAGTCCGCCAAACACAACGGAACCAAGGTCGCTCAGCGGTAGGGCAACGCCCTCCCCTTGCTTCTCGTCGTTCCGATAGAGCAGTCCCAAAATGTCTTCCGAAGCGATCCGCAGTCTTAGTTGTGTGCGATGCACGAACTTACTGACAATTCCATAGCGTGGCCCAAGGAACATGGCCGCAACGAAAAGCAAGCCGCCCGCCACGGCGACCATGCCGGCCGTGCTTGCGTCCACAACACTATCAAAACCTAGCCGACTAAAGACGATCGACGGTGCCATTATCGCCAACGCATGGCCAATCACCGCGCTCAGTGCCGCCAGCAACAAACTCAAACCAATCAAACCGGATAAACGATCCGTCAGAAGGTGTGCGGTAGCCGCGGGCACGATCAACATGGCAATTACCAGAATGCTCCCCACAGTCTCAAACGCAGAGACGAGTGTGGCCGCGGTGATAGCCATCAGTCCGTAATGCATCCAACGGGCGTTGATTCCCATGGTTGTGGCCAGCGCGGCATCAAACGCAGAGATTCTCAGTTCCTTGAAAAGTAAGCAGACAAGTGCCAGGTTGGACAGCAACACGGCACCATTGACTACCGCGGCGCGAGGGATCGTCGTCCCGGGCCATAGGTCCATCGCCACGGTCTCGATATTGCCATACAACACACAATCTGGATCGATGTGCACGTTGTCAGCCACCAATCGAATGGAAAGCAAGCCAACGGCAAATAGCGTCGTAAAAACGACACCGAGCGCTGCGCTGGCTTCAACGCGTCCTTGCCTTTGGACCCATTCGGTCAAGATCGCTGAAAATACGCCAATCGACATCGCGCCCATGAACATTGCAGCATGACGCCACACATCGTAAATCTCGGGCGAAATCCAGCCGCAGGTACGCAGGTAGTGTGCGAACAAGAATGCTGCGACGATCCCAGGTAGTGTCGTGTGGCTCAGCGCGTCGCCCATCATGCTTTGCCGACGGACGACCAAGAACACGCCTGGCAATGCGCACGCCATCGCGGCCAAGGCCGCCGTGGCCACGATCCAGGTGTCATACGTGTCCCACAGGGACAGCTGTTGGAAGCACTCGCGTATCATGTTGGTCGCGCACTCTTAAACGGCTGCGGATTCAATCTTATGGGGACTCGGAGGCACCGTGAAATCTGGATACTGCTTTGACAGCAGATGCTCGAGTTCGCGCACGACTTCGGATCCACGCAGATGTTCGATATCGTCGGCATCACGGTCCACGTGACTAGGGGCGATATCGGCGTGCTCGATCAAGAATATCTCCCACAATCGATGATTGCGAACGACCTGCTGTGCGGCATCGGCTCCCTGTCGTGTCAGCCGATAAGCGCCATCGCGAACTCGCACCAGCAACTCGCAGCGTTCAGCCCGATCCAACAATCGTCCGAGGCGTCGCTCGGTCCAGGAGCGCAGCGGGAGCAGGTCCCGTACTGTCACCAAATGTTCGGTCAGCTGGTAATTGGAACTTGGATCTTGCTGAAAGCGAAGCTCGAGCAGCTCGTAGCACGCACGCAAGATATGTTGCCGGCCAACGCGGTGACGCAATTTGTGTTCCGTCAGCATTCGAATCAGAATGCCACGGCGTGTGCCGAAAAACATGCTGATCGCGAACATTGCCGAGCCTGTCAAGACAATGACCGCACCGGCGGCCAGACGCGGAAACAAGGCGCTGGCCAAGACACCCAGCGCGCCGCTGGCGGCGCCGATGCTGGCGGCGATGTAGATCATGCGACTCAGGCTATTTGTCCAAAACCGCGACGCAGCGGCAGGAACGATCAACATGGCAACGACCAACAACAGCCCGACACTTTGGAGCCCAATCACCGTGACGCCCGTGGTAAGGGCCATTAGCAGCATATCGAGCATAAATACGGAAAAACCTTGGGTAGCGGCAAAGCGCTGATCGAAGCTCAGCAATTGCAACTCCTTGGAGATCGCGCCGACGATGGCCACAATGACGGCGGCCGCGGCTCCGATCAGATAGACGTCCTGTGCAACCATCGACGCGGCCTTGCCAAAGATGAAGTGGTTGAGGCCCGCGGAATTGCCCGTCGGTATGTTCTGGATGACGGTAAATAGAGCAACGCCAAACCCAAAGAAAATGCTCAGTACGATTGCCATCGCCGCGTCCTCCTTGACGCGTGAGTAGCGGAGTATCAGCTTCGTGCAGAAGACGCCGAGCATTCCCGCAACTGCCGCGCCAGCCAGAAGACCTGGTAGCCACTTGCCACTGCCGGGAGACCATACTTCCATCGTGATAAAGGCCACACCAATTCCAGGCAACGAAGCGTGGCTAACGACATCGCCCAACAGCGAACGGCGGCGCAGCAACAAGAACACGCCAACAAATCCAGCTGCTGCCCCCAGCAGCACCGTGCCACCTAAGACGACGCGAGTGTTGTAATCCCGTAACATCAAGACACGCAAAAATTGCTCGCGGCTGGGCCACTTGATCCGAAGGTCCGCCAACGAACGGTGAGTCGTGGCCCGACCGGTGGGAGATGCTGAAACAGGCTCCCTGTGCTCTCTGCTGTGAACATCGATCGGAGCTGCTTCGACCTGGGAAAAACACAGCACAAATCGAAGGCAAGCGAACAATGCCAACATCACCAAGGCGGTTCGAAACGCGACGCGACGGTATCGCAAAATGGACATTAGCCACCGCTTTCGCGCAAGGTCATTTGATGGCCAACTTGGTCCAGCAAAGCCAGCTTGCCGCCGTAGGTCTTTCTTAGGTTCTCGCGAGTAAAAATCTCTTTCGTGGGACCGCTGGCGATCAGGCGCATGTTGAGCAAAACAACATGGTCGAAGTACTCGGACACCGTCTGCAAATCGTGGTGCACTACCAGTGTTGACTTTCCGCGCGAACGAAGCTCTCGCAAGATGTCCACAATGGCCCGTTCCGTCGCGGCATCAACGCCGGCAAACGGTTCGTCCATCAGGTAGAGGTCGGCATCCTGGGCCAACGCTCGGGCGAGAAATACACGCTGTTGTTGCCCTCCGGAGAGCTGGCTGATCTGGCGCCGAGCGTAGTCGGCCATCCCAACTCGATCGAGCGATTGCATCGCCTGCAAACGATGACGACGTGTGACCGGACGAAACCAACCAATCTTCCGATACATGCCCATTACAACCACATCGAGTGCACAGACAGGAAAGTCCCAGTCCACGCTCTCGCGCTGCGGAACGTATCCGACCCGGCCGCGCTGTTTCGGATACGGCTCGCCAAAGATGCGAACTTCGCCCGATGCTTTAGGCACTAGATTCAAGATGGCATTGATCAACGTGCTCTTGCCCGCGCCATTGGGGCCAATAATCGCAACCAACTGTCCAGGCGGTGCATTGTAGTCGATGTCCCAAATAACCGGCTTGCGGTGATAGGCAACCGTCATGTCGTGAATCGACAACGGAGAAGTCGAAGGATGCTCGATATCAATGTTGCGATCGAGTGGCGAAGCTGCCTGTGAGCGGGTCATTGCCTCAATCTCCCGTGCAACCCACCCTCCGGTGCCATCCCGCCAAGCGCCCGAGTAATGGCGGTCACGTTGTGATCGATCATGCCAATATAGGTTCCCTCGTATGTTCCCGGTTTGCCCATCGCATCCGAAAAGAGCTCGCCTCCAATTCGCACGTCCCAACCTCGCGCGTTGGCACCCTCGATGATCGCAGTGATGTTCTTCGACGAGACACTCGATTCAACGAAGATTGCCGCGATCTTGCGGTCAACAATCAGGTCGACCAGGTTGTTGATATCTTGAACCGCAGCCTCGGATTCCGTGCTGAGCCCCTGCACGGATTGGACTTCGATGTCGTATGCCCGTGCAAAATAACCGAACGCGTCATGCGCTGTTACCAAAATCCGCTGCTCCCGGGGAATCGATCCTATTGACTCCTGCGCGTAGGCGTCCAATTTCTCCAACTCTTTGCGGTACGCAGTCGCGTTGGCGAGATACGTGTCCGCGTTGACCGGTTCGATCGTGCCCATTGACGCAGCCACAAATTCCACTCCATGCATCCAAGCACCAACGTCCATCCATACGTGCGGATCAAAGTGCCCCTCGAATCCAGGTGGCTCGCGAAGATATTGCCGGTCCACGCCATCGGTGACGGCAAAAACAGGCTTACCAATCTCGGCAAGCTGTTCAAACCTCTCCGACATGCGTCCCTCAAGCATCAATCCGGAATAGACCACAACGTCTGCCTGCAAGAGTTGCCGAACGTCATTGCTTGTGGGCTTGTAAAGATGTGGATCGACGCCTTCCCCCATCAGACCCACCACGTCGTATTGCCCTGATCCAACGACGATCTTGACAATATCCGTAACCATGCCGCACGTTGTGACAATCTTCTTGGATTCCGATTGGAATGCCCGATGCGTCCTGGACGACGCGCTCGAGGATGGGCCGCAACCTCCGGCTACCATCACAACCACCGAGAGCAACCAAAATGCCAGCGGAGTTTCCGTTCGTCGGAGCATGGGACAGCACCTTTTGGGAATGAACGTTCAAGATAAGTTTGAGTACCCAAAAACTCTATTTTGCAAACCAAAAATAGTCAAGTCGTATTTGGTGAAAGGGGTGGATTCGCCTGATTTCAGGACGTTCTTTCCGTGCCTTCGCGGTGTCTCGACCTCCGATCCTTCAAATCGTCTGTGCGAGCATCCTCCACGCCGTCGCATCATCGATGATTTGGTTGACGGCGTAAAAACCCACCGATACGATGAGCCAGACGACCGACGCCAGGCGCAATTTGGACATGCGGGGCAGATCATGCCTGGAACGCATACCCGGCCACGAGGTTCACGTCGATGGGTTTGACGTACTTCAAGCGATACAGGATGGAGATCGACCTCCGGCAAACCCATTTTGCGTCGGATACGGTGCCGTTGCCATACTCTCTGACCGCCTGGGCGAGTTCGCTTGTTGAGGCTCACGCGGAAGCCAAGTTCAGTAGTTTCTGCTACGAGATTGATGCCAACGTCTTTCCGTGCTTGGGAAACCGAGAAGGCTGTTACCGTTTGATGCGCGAAATTGCCCGTCGTGACGGATTTCTGCCGAGCGCCACTTGGCTATTGGAAAGCTCAGGGGAGAACGGTACGTCTGAGCTATGTGGGACAATTCAAGGAGTTCGGGACAACCGTGGGTTTGGAGCCATTCAGAATCTGGGAATCACGCCGGAACATCGCGGCCTGGGGTTGGGCACGACGTTGCTGTTTCGCACACTGCGTGGCTTTCAAGAGGTCGGCCTGCAACAGGCGTATTTGGAGGTGACAGCTCAAAATGTGGGTGCCGTCCGATTGTACGAGCGGTTGGGTTTTCACACCGTTCGCACCGTTTATAAGGCAGCCGACGTTGCGTATGCGTAGCCCGAACAGTACCCTCTAAGGCTACTCGATCTTTGGTTTTCGGATGCTACCGAATTTATGACGTGACCGGTTTCACACTTGGTTAGCATCAATACCTAATCTACGTTCTAGTGCTTTCTTTCCCCAGTGGACGAACGAGGCTTCCCTGATGGACAACGAGGTTCCGGGTACGTGAACCAAGAGATCTACACCCACCAACTGGCCAATGGACTGGTACTAGCGGCGGAAGCGATGCCATGGCTGGAGTCGGCCGCATTTGCCCTCCTACTGCCCGCTGGTTGTGCGCGCGATCCGGCAAAACGGTTGGGCTTGGCTAATCTCACCTGCGAAATGGTCCAGCGCGGGTGCGGTGCACGGGGCAGCCGGAAGTTTGTCGAGGATCTCGAGATGTTGGGTGCCGATACGTCCGCCGGCATTTTGCCATCACATACGACCTTTGCCGGCGCGATGCCCTCGGACAGCCTACATGAGGTCCTGGAGATCTACGCCGATGTTGTACGGCGGCCCCAATTACCACCCGACCAGCTAGAGGATGCGCAACAGGTCTGCATTCAAGAGATCCGCGCGGCGGAAGATGATCTTGCCCAAACCGCCATGACGGAGCTTCGCCAGAGGCATTATGGCGATCCCTGGGGTCGCGCGACGCACGGCGTCGTCGAAGAGGTTTCTTCAACCCAGCTGGGCGACATCGAGCAGGATATCGCGCACCACTATCGACCGAACGATACCATTTTAAGTGTAGCCGGCAAATTCGATTGGCACGCTTTGAAAGACCATGTTGAATCGATATGCAGCGATTGGCCGGCAGCCGTTACCTCTGCACCGGAGACGGATCAAGCAGCGGGCGGCTATCACCATCTGCCCTCGGATTCCAGTCAGACGCATATCGGCGTTGCGTATTCCAGTGTCCCATACTCAGATCCAGGCTACATGCAAGCTCGTGGCGCCGTCGGCGTGCTGAGCGACGGGATGAGTTCACGATTATTTACGGAGATCCGAGAGAACCGAGGGTTAGTCTACGCGGTCTCTGCGGCCTGTCATTCGCTGCACGATCGCGGCAGTGTGCTTTGCTACGCGGGTACGACCACCGAACGCGCGCAGGAAACGCTCGACGTACTGACCGCCGAACTGTTGCGTTTGGCCGACGGCATCCAAGAGGATGAACTCAACCGCCTGAAGGCGCGGATCAAAAGCGCTTTGATTATGCAGCAAGAGTCGAGCACCTCGCGGAGCCGCTCGATCGCATTCGACTGGTATCACCTTGGCCGCATTCGGTCGCTGGACGAAGTCGGTGGTCTTGTCGATGGCCTTACCTGTGAGAGTATCAACGCCTATTTGGCCGAACATCCGCCGCAAGACATGGCTGCGGTCACCATGGGCGAGAAACCGCTGGAGACGCCCCTTGGAATTTCGTAATCAGACCTTGGACAACGGTCTGCAAGTCATCGCCGAATGCAATCCAAACGCGTATTCGTCGGCCTTCGGCTTCTTTGTGAACACGGGCTCGCGTGACGAGACGGACGTGATTTCCGGAGTCAGCCATTTCCTAGAACATATGGTGTTCAAAGGCACGCCCAAACGGACTGCAGCGGACGTTAACCGAGAACTCGATGAAATCGGTTCACAGTCCAACGCCTATACCAGCGAAGAGCATACAGTTTACTACGCAAGCGTGTTGCCGGAATTTCAAGCCAACGTCGTCGATCTGTTGGGTGACATTATGCGCCCTTCGCTTCGCAAAGAGGATTTCGAGGTTGAAAAGAAAGTCATTCTGGAAGAGATCGCAAAGTACGAAGATCAACCACCATTCGGAGCCACCGACAAGTGCATGGCCGCCCATTTCGTCGGCCATCCGCTGGGTCGAAGCGTGCTGGGCACCGCCGAGAGCGTAACCGCGCTGACGGCCACGCAGATGCGTGACTACTTCAACCAGCGATATAGCCCTGGCAATATTACGCTTGCCGCATCCGGCAAGGTCGACTTCGACGCCCTGGTCGCCCAAGCCACCAAGATTTCGGTCGATTGGCAACCGTTTACCGTCCGCCGAGAAACACCGCGTGCCGCAGCAAGGTCGGCGATTGACGTGATCGAAAAAGCGCAGGCCGTCCAGCAGTACGCAGTGCAAATCGCCAATGGTCCCGCGGCGATGGACGAAGATCGCTACGCCTGCCGTCTGCTCGCCACCGTGCTCGGCGACGACAGCGGCAGTCGGATGTTTTGGGAATTGGTCGACACAGGAGAAGCCGAGTATGCGTCGATCGGCACATATGAATTCCAAGGAACCGGAATCCAGATGACCTTTCTTTGCTGTGCCCCCGAGGATTGCAGCGCGAACCTCGGAAGGATCCACGAACTGCAAGAGTCGGTCGAGCAGAACGGGATCACGGAAGACGAATTGGAGCGTGCCAAGAGTAAAGTCTGTTCGAGCATCGTGTTGCGGGCCGAGCGTTCGGCAAACCGCATGTTTGGCGTTGGCAGCGGTTGGTTGCAGCGTCGCGAGTACACCACCGTGCGAGAATCGGTCGATCGGTACAAGGCAGTCACAGTAGCCGACATTGTCGCGGTCGTCGAAAAGCACCCCTACACGACCAATACAACCGTTGTGGTCGGACCGCTAACCGATCTGCAGCCGCTCGGCTGATGCCGACGATCGGCATATTCGGATCGATGCGAACCCATAACGAGGGATTCCCAGGCCGTGATCGAGCCAGGCTTGGGGGCGTATCTTGCGGCGATCGATATCTTAATAGTCGCGCAGCCGACGTGCAGTCGACGGGCCGCACAGATCGACTGCACGAAGGCCCATGAAATCGTCATGAGCATACGTGCCGATCCAACGTATGAACTCCTTCCTATCCCCATGATTTTGCTTGCTTTGCTCTCGAGGTCGCCATGAGACTCTCCCTATTGCTTTTGCTCGCAGTGTGTGCACTGTTTACTGAACAGGCCGCCGCTCAATCCGCCTTTCGTACCGCTTGGGGTCGACACCTGGGATGGGGCGTGGGGCCTGGATACCACACCTACTCTCAGTCTGGAATCAGACCGTGTGACGCCCTAGGCCATCAGCACGAGATGCCATGCACCACGTGTCCCTCACCGCCGGCTCAAAAGGTGACGATGTTCTACGGAAACGGCGGGGGATCACCCGCCATCTCACACCAACACTACCCAACGATGACGCCTCGAGTCCCCGCGTACTTCGTTCCCGTTGGCCCACAACCGGCACCTCAGCAGCCACAGTTGGCCCCTACGGCACCACCCGTCAGTGTGGTACCCGCACCACTGTCGTCGGCCCCAACCGCCTACCGAATCCCCTCGTACCAACGTCAATATGGTGGAATGCAAAGAGCGGCAGCAACGCCACCACATCTTGTCAATCCGCTCGTCGCGCCCCCTGGCATGACGCATTTTTTGCGGCCTCGCTGGCTGGTCACCGGTGATCAAAGTAACTGGCAAAGTGCCGCGGCCAGAGATTTTTGATTTGCAGCTGATAGCTCGCCGGGTTGCACGATACTGATCATCGAACTGCCCTTGAAGTGATCGCCGGCCGCGCCTTGGAGGGCCGTTTTCAGCTTTTGGCATTGAGCGTCACCGATCTGTTTAGACAGCGTCGAGAGCGACAACTCAATTCGATCTTTCTTTCCGGCAAAAGCCGGCGCGAGAAAGCAGACACCGACTTCTTTGTCTGCAACGGCTCCCCGCAGCCCCACGCCCCCAGCACCCCATTTAAGACTTCCTCCACACTTCTGCCAGCCGGCAATCAGTGATTTGAAGCATTTTCCGTCTTTCTTACTCGCCTCAGTATAAAACTGGTCCTCATCCATGGTCCCAACACGGCACTTCTTCTTCTCATCGTAGCAAGATGGCATTCGATCACCTTTCCGTGAAAGCATGTGACGGTCGTCTGCTTAGTACTTCTGATTTTATCTTGTCATTTCTCATTCTCAGCCGCATGTTCCATGATCTTCACGAACGACACACCGCGATTAAGCATGTTGGGTCAACCCGCATTTTTCCGCACGGAGTTCTCCCATCCTGGCGTGCTGCTGGCTGCTCAGTTTGGCCATCCGCCGGTCGACGTAATCTAGGCACAGCATCGCGGATTCTTCGGCGCTTTTCCCGGGACCGGAGTTATACGAACCGTTTGCCGCCCTTAACAGGCGAGCGTGCCGGATTGGCACATTGTACACCCGCCTGTATTTTGTGCATGCTAATTCATTCGTGACGCAGTGCTTCGATTGGATCCATGAGAGCGGCTTGGCGAGCCGGGTAGACTCCGAAAATGACCCCCACGCCAAGAGAAATGACCAGTGACAGTGCAACGGACCACGGAGCAATCCGCGGTTCAAGCGTGTAGACAATCGGCGGCAGAAGATCGGGTGACATCATCGTTACCCCTCCGCGTAAGCCTCGAAACAACGGACCGCATAAGAGGCCCGAAAACATTCCCAGCATTCCGCCACTGAACGTCAGCACAACCGTCTCGGTAAGAAATTGTTGGATGATGTGCTGACGTGTCGCGCCCAGTGCCCGGCGAATACCAATTTCTCGAGTCCGCTCAGTCACCGTGGCAAGCATGATGTTCATGATTCCGATGCCACCAACGAGCAGAGATATGCCGGCGATAACAACAAGCAGCACGTTGAACATTGCTCGCGTGCGTTCAGCCTGGCGTAGCAATTCTTTGGGGACAACGACCGCATAGTCTTCCTGGTCGTGAAATTTCTTTAGCAACGTTTCAATGATCGCCGCCGTCTCGTCAACATCTTCAATATTCTTGGCCTCGACGGTGATCTGGCTGAGTTCGACTTGTTCTCCCTGAAACTCGCCGCCAACACGTTTCATCACAAGATCTCCAACTCGCTGTCGGAGCGTCTTCAGCGGAATGTACGCATCCAGGTTGTAATCTCTGGAATCAAGGCTGCCTCCGATCGCGGCTGAAGCTGTGCGGGATCTCGTCTGTCCGATCACCTTATAGAATTCGCTGCCCACCCAAATGGTCTGGCCGATCGGGTTTTCAAAGGGAAAGAGCCGCTTCGCCGTGTCGTCGGCCAGGACGACGACCTTGTTACCGCGGTCGCGCGGAGTGAGCCATCGCCCACGGGCCATCTTTAGTTGATTGAGTTCGACATAGTCCTCGACGCATCCCACCAGCTTCGCGTCGGCAGTCCGGTTTCCCAAGCGCAGTTCAAAGCGAAGTTCTCGCATCGGAACTGCGCGACGGATGTTTGGAATGTTCTCGACAATTCGGCGGTAGTCATCTCGCAGCAGGCCATATGTTTTGACACGGCTGTTAGAGTCTTGCCCCTCGCTGGCCGAGTTCGGCTCCTTGGTCCGAACGATGATGTTCGTGGCGCCAAGCTCCAATATCTGCTGTTGTGCACGGTGGCTAACACCCTCGCCCATCGCAACCAGCCAGATCACCGTCGTAGTGCCGATGAAGATCCCAAACGCCGCCAGCCCGGCCCGCATCTTGTGCAGCAACAGGCTTTTTAATCCGAGTTCGACGGTTTGGAAAAAGGAGGTATTCACGATTTCATCTAATGTCGTGGTTCGTACGGTGGAGTAATCGCTTACTGCTCGATACCGGACTCTGCAGAATCCGGCTCCTGTGGCGTTGCTTGATCGAGCGTCTTCTTCACCGCCGCCGTTGGTTCCTCGAAGGCAAGCGGATTGAGCACAACCTGATCCCCTTCCTTTAGACCTTTCTCGACGACTGTGAACACATCGTTAC
>JASLPZ010000074.1:12235-23762 GCA_030744725.1 Pirellulaceae bacterium | reverse complement strand
GTCCGAAGTTACCGCCACATAGTAGTCGCCGGGCGACAGTTCGACCCCGCCAATGTACGGATCCGAGGCACCCACCGAACCGCGCGACAGGTCGTCGATGTCCGATGTGCCGACGTTGCCCGGCCGATCTTCCGCGACATTCGCTTCACGGCTGGTCAAGATCAGGCTGCCCGTGTCATCGAACACGGAAATAATCATATTGGCACGGGCCAATCCGTCCGCATAGTCAAGGTCAAAGACAGTTTCAAACGAGGTGGGACTGACCACGGTATCTTCGAAGTCCACCTCAAACCGGAAGAAGTCGACATCGGCGCTGTTGGATAACACACCGGCGATTCCCAGGGTCGCCCGATCAACGGCCACCAAGTTGCCAATGTTCTGGGCGTTCCCGTTCGGCCCACCAGTGCCGTTGGCCGAGCTATCTTCGCTGATTTCGCCCAACAGCGGCGAATGTCCCGGCTGGCCCAGAAGTTGAATGCCGTTTTCCGCATAAGAAATATTCGCATAGCGGACAGTTGAACCCGGCACTTCATCCGTTTCCTGCAAACGAATCTGCATCTGGTACGCGCCTGATGTCAGTCCGGCATCCAGGTTGTTCAGGTCCTGACTATTGCTACGAATACGGACGTGATACGTATTAGTCGTGCTCGTTGGGCCGGGCAGAATAACTCGCATCCCAGCGTCTCGCGGGTTGATGGACCAATTGTCCACACCGGCAAACGGCGGCGTCTTCTGCATCAGGCGACCGACGCCGAGCAAAAGCGTTGGATCTGCAAGCTCGCTTGGGCTCAACGTCGCACGCTTGTCGGGAGCCAGTGCATTGTTCGGGTTGTTGGCTTCGTCAAACGAGTTGGTCGACTGTGCCAGGACAACGCCGTTGCTATCCAATAATTCAACGACGGAGTCCAACGAGAATGTCGTGCGGTCGATATCGAACCAGACTTCCGTGCCGGCGTCTGCGGTAAAGCTGTACACGTCGTAGTCACGCCGATCGTTCAAGAATCCTTGGATCTCGAAGCCCAGCCGACGATTCTCGTCACTGTTCTTTTCACCCGGGGCCAATTGGCCCAGGAACTGCGAGTCGTTGGTCGTCGAGTTGGTGCCAGGAGAGTTGACCAATCGCGCTTCCGTTTCGGTCACCAGCTCCACATTTCGGTCGTGACTGAATTGTTCGAATTGTACTCCGCGCCAGTCGCCCGGCGCGCCCGAGTTACCCAGTTCGGCATTCCCCGAAACCAGCACCACCGCCAGGAAGATCGAATCATCGTCCGACGGATTCGCAGTGTCGATGGTGATGGCACGGTCACCAATACTGACGAACTGTCGCAGATCGTACAGTTCGTCGTCTTGGAAGGTACTGTTCGAGAACGGTAGGGGCGGGTTGGCTAGGGAGTCACCCACGCCACCGACGGTGATCAAGTTCCCGTCGAATGGGGGTGTGACGGCCGAGTCGTCCGCGGCACCGGCGGAACTGGTCAGACGCTGGCCGTTCACGTCGATTGTGCTGAACTGGCTCGTCCCCGGGAAACCGTATTGAATACCAAGTGCCAATTCGGCCACGAAATTGGGGTCGTTCGGGTCGAGCGGATCGGCGAAGGAGAGCGATGTGCGCTGCGCAGCGGCACCGGTCAGACCACCTTCCAGAATCAAGACAGTCCGTTCGGGTAGTGTTGGGTTTGAATAGACCACCGTCAGGCTGGTGCCTTCGATGTTGTTTGACTGGCCCGTGATGGTCTCGTCGACCGTGAAATTGAACATCGTGGTGCCACCAGCAGCAACTCGGGCCGCCACAAGGCCCGTTACATCCACTCGGCCGGTCTCGAAATTCTCATTTGCCGAGTCCGCGACGTTCGGCAGATATGTGATCGGAACAGTCTGTCCTTCAAACATGATGTTGGCGGGAAGAAATGGTGCCGGCGGAGGAAATGTGGTCCCGTTGCCAGTTCGTGTAGCGACATGCAAGATTGCCAGCTCGATCGCGGAACCGGCCGGAATGTTGGCCTGCAGTGTGCCCAGGTCATCGGTGCCGAGACCATCGGTCGAAACCCCAACGTTACCTGTCAGCGTAGCAAAGACTCCCGAGTCAGGTTGCACCAGTTGCAGGTTGCCTTGTAGGCCGGTGCCGAGCGCACCCGTACGGGTTTGCACATCGCCACTGGGATCGAAGCCCGCGCCGACTGTGTCGTCGTTTAGCGACGTTAGGACCACGGGCGATCGCGGTTGCCCAACCACTTGTACAATGCCGCCAATGCGGTCGTTGATTTCGTGTGGCATTCCAACCGACCGCAATCCTGCGGTGTTGGGCACATTGGGGTCGGTGTTGCCGCGGTCCTGGCTGAGGAATTTAACCACCAGGCTTTCCGTCGGGTTGCTTTCCAAACGCAAGCCACCATACGTATGGAAGTCGGAGACATAAATCGTGTCCTGGACGACATGCACGATATCCGTATCGTCCCAGACACTCTGCGTGGTGAGCGTTTGTCCGCGCACCGCGACGCCGTTGACTCCGTTGTCAGCCAGCCGGTTGTTGTGGATCAGCGGCCCCTGGTTGTCGCGAAACCCTTCCAGCCGATCAATGAAACCCGTTATGCGACCGGTATCGCGTTTGAGTTTGTGGTTCAAGGCGTTTACGTTGATGCTGATCGCAGCGCCCAGATTGTCGCGGATAACGTTGTCGATAATGGTCGGTTGAGCACCTGAGACAAAGATTGCACCCGGTTCGTTTTCACCACGACCCACCCGATTGGGACGGGACGACAACGCCTGGCCGCCCTGACCCGTTGCATTGTTCTCGAACGTGGTATTGGCAATCCGAACTTCTGCCTGATGGACTTCAATCGGATTGAAGGCAGCGAATGTCCCTTCCACGCGGGTGACACCACCGGCGTACGCGATCAGCGCTTGATCGATGTTGGCACTGGCAAACAGGCTGACATAGATGCCACCCCATTCGCCTGGCCGCGGTGCGTTGGGTCCACCGGGAACGATGGGGCCATCGTTGGCGGTATCAAACGTGCCGCCGCCACCAAAGCGATCGTCCATCAAGCTGGTAAACCGCAGTTCCAGTCCTTCCTGGCCTTCAGCAATGAACTGTGCCCCGACTCCGGTTTCGATCCGAGCACCGTCGAGTTTCACCACCATCGAAGGATCGATCGAGAGTCGTGCGTCTGGACGCGGTCGTTGCGATACACCAACCGGCTCCACCAACAAGCCGCCGCGAGTATACCCATCATCAACGTACGTGGTTTTGTTGCCGTTTAGCTGACGAACCAGTTCGTATTGCCCACCTGGCAAACTGCGGTACAGATTTCTCGCCACAAAGGGCCCGCTGGCGCGCGGTATCTGTGCCAGGGCAATCGTGCCACCCGTTGTGAGCGTGGCACCAATCGTCGCTTCGGAAACGGGGCCTTCGTTTCCTTGGAGATCAACAAACGTCAGACGGTAATCGTAGTCGCCTGGTTCTAGTACTCCGCCGGCAATCTCTGTCAGCGTAATCAGACCGATCGGTGGCGGATCAATTTCCTGGATCGGCCCCGATGGTGTACCAGCAATCTGAAGGTTTTCCGCCAGGATATGGACGATTGAGAGATCGTCCCAACGACCCGAAACGGTCATCGTCCGGATATCATTGCCTGCCGGAGTCTGGACTCGAACAAACAAGCCATTCAGACTGTTTTCGGCGACGAAGTTGCCATGGATATCCGGCCCAACACGGGCATAGTCCGATGTGAACGCGATCCGCTGATGGCGCGGCGCATGAAAATTCGTTTCCTCAAAGCTGTTCGGGCTGGCCGACATGGCCGCGTCGGCACTGTGCATGATCGCGTTGTGCGCGATCGTCGGACGTGTGTCCGTAATCTCAATTGGAGCCACCACTTGAGGCACCGAATTAATGACGACGTTACCTCCGCCAAATCGCATATCCGCATTGGCCACGTAGTTCAGGAAGATGCCCTCTTCGTCGTACACGAAGTTACCGTCCGCGCGATCGATGTCGTCGCGGAACTGGAGGCCTCCCCAGTCGCCAGGCAACGGAGTGGTGGTGAACGGGAAACTGTCTGAGCCGATGGTCTCGTCTTCGTACGACGTGAAGTAGACGTTGTTTCCGGGAACACCCAGCACCTGCAACGCGGCACCGCTACGGTCGATGCCCGGCGCGGAGCTACCGACGCCGATGTGGGCGCGACGCAGCTTGAACACGGTACCTTCATCAATCATCACCGTAACGCCTTGCGGCAATTGCAATGATCCACCGTCGGCCAATTGACGCCCCAAGCTGTCGAAGCCGATCTCATACGCTTGACGATCCGTCAAAGTCGCGACGTCACCATCCGTATCGTTACCGACGATGCGAATGATGTCGTCCGGATGCGCGGCCGCGAATGCGTTGATGGTTGTGGCACTGGCAATGTTGTTGAACGGTTTGGCCAGCGAACCATCGGGATTGGGCGCTGCCGTCTTATCGACGAAGATGGTCTTTCCGCCAAGTTCGATGCCGATCGAATTGTCGCTTAACGTGACAAGCCGTTCGCCCTGGAGGGTCACTTCGGCCCCAAACGCAGTGGCGGACACAGAAAATCCGGCTTCGTTGTCAATGGCGTTGGCAATGGCCTGGGCCACCTCCATTCGCGACAATCCCGCGATAGACACGGGTCGATTGCCGGCACCAAAGCTGCCGTTGCGATCCAGTTCGAATCGGCGAATCGCCCCTAGACTGTTCGTTACCGTGATGACCTGACCGTCGACCAGCCGATTTCCGTCTGCCGTGAGGTTCAGTGTGCGGTCGACGTTTTGTGTGCGAAACCAGAAGTTGTAGATTCCACCCGGGACGCCATCCGCGTCGCCGTCGAGTGGCGTGCTAGTGGTCAGTTTGGCATTTTCCGAGGTGTCAAATCCTGACGCAGGCAAGTCCGTGTTGTCGGCATCGATGATGCTGAACTCAGCATCGGGACGAAACGCCAAACGAAGATCGTAGTTGCCTTCACTGGTGCCTCCGATACCGGTGTCCTCGATCACTGGGTCGTAATTGTCGTTGCCACTGGCGGAGACACCAACGTAGTACGTGCCAGGTCCAAGCTCGACCTCCAGGTACGAGTCTTCGCTGTAGTAGTCGTCGTTTCGCGCGATAAGTTCGCGGCCAATGATGACGCCATTTTCATCCACGATCTCGCGGAATAATGACATCGTGGTGTCCAACAAACTGGAATCTCGCTGCCGTTCGGCGATTGTCTCCGCCGTGAAGACACCGGTCTTACCGTCAGCCACATCGATTGTGAACTTGTACAGATCGATGTCTTTACCTTCAGGACGGAACAGCCTCTGCAAATGCACGATGTCCTGATCGCCGGGAATGATCCCTTCGCGATTGTTGTCGAAGGCCAGATCCGAATCCGCTCCGAGCAGCGTGCCGGGTGGCAATTCCAATGCATCGCCAAGCCCCAGGAAGCGGGCAGTCGCTTGAGCCGTTTGTTCGAACCACGAGAACTGCAGCGGATTGTCGCTCAACCCACGCTCGTCATTCCAGAATTCACTGCTGTCCATAATGATGGCTTGGCGAAAATCCGGATTGGCGGCATCGCCGACATTCACGCTGCCTACCAATCCCGTCGTACCACCTGGACCGGAGGGGACGAACGGATTGATGGCCCGCATGTCGCCAGTGGCGACAATCACCGCTGTCGTGTCGCTCTCGTCCGTGGTTTCGACGAACTGCAGGCCGGCGACCTGGCTGTACGTTTCAAAGATTTCCCGAGCTCGGATTTGCTGAGTGTTGGTAATCAGGTTGAAGGCTGGTTGCAGGCCGCCTTGAATGTCGGGAATGGTTCCATAGATGTTGCGGAAGATG
This sequence comes from Pirellulaceae bacterium, assembly GCA_030744725.1. GTDB lineage: Bacteria > Planctomycetota > Planctomycetia > Pirellulales > Pirellulaceae > ARS98. The sequence goes on along the minus strand of JASLPZ010000074.1, from coordinate 17,917 downwards.
TATCGGATGGTGGCAACGCCGGGGTCGGTGTCCTTGTTTCCACCTTCGATATGTTCGTCGCCGACTCCACTTTCAGAGATCGCTCGATGGCCTGGTTCGTCTTCACTGCCTGGAAAATCCAACTTGTACAATTGCGGGTCGATGGATGAAGACACCACGACGCCTTGCGTGGTCAAACCAAGACCGCTGACCGCACCTTCAAAGGTCACACTGCGATCACCGGACAAACGAACCAAATTGCCATTGGTAGTCGCCGTCACTCCAAAGCCTTGCGTACTGTTGATGGCGTCAGCGATTGCGTTGGCAATATCAACTTGCGTGTCGGCCGCCGTGAACGGAATCGGTTGATTCGAGAGAGGATGAATCGTGTTGTCATCCAGTTCAAACGTCTGGGATACACCGTCGCGGTCCACCAGGGTGATCCGCTGGCCATCCACCATATCCGGTCCGTTGCCGGATACTTCAATGACCTGTCCGCTGTCGAAGATACCCCCAAGATCTGTTGCCGTTTCAAAGCTCGAGCCCAGACCAGTCAGTTTGATCGTGAAGTAGTCAGCAACCGTTCCACCGACGACTTGGCCGGCATTACCGGAGTCGATTGACGCGGTCACCAACGCCGCAGCGCGACCATCGCCATTGATCGCATCCACCACATCTTGCGCCGTACTGATACTCGTGACGTTCGTGTTCAATTCGATCAGAATGCGATTGTCGCGGACCAGTACCGATGGTGGCACAGAAGGTCCCATGTCTCGATTGGTAATCACCACCTGAATCGCCGTGCCGAATTGTTCGGATACTTGCTCGGTCGATTCGAATTTGACTTTGACGCCACCGAACGAATTGAAATCGGTCGTCGCGGCCACTGTGATCGGCACTTGAACAGGAGTTGCCGGCTTGGCTTCGTCCGTTCCCACGCGCAAGCGGAAGACGCCGGGGCCGATCGGTGTTTCAAATTGCTGAAGCCCCGTACCGGTTCCGACGAAACTGACCGGCGCGCCATCAATCGTTGTCGACAGTTGAAACGTGTCGTCGGTCTTACTCACGACGAAGTAATCGGTCAAACCAAACAGGCCGACCGGCAACGAACCAGAACTGGAAAGACGCACGTGATCGCCGTTGACCAAGTGGTGGTTAGTGCTGGTAAATACACTGGTGACAGGGTTGGCCGTGTACGCTTGGGTGCGCTGGAGTTCGTCCAGGTTCGCTTCAAACTGCAGAACCGCCGTATCCAAGTTCGAGTCATATCGCACGGAACTCGGCGTGAAAACAATGTCGTCCGTGTTCTCAACCGTTTCACGGGTGAAGAACAGTTTGTAGAAGTTTGGGTTGGCCGCCGTGTTGACAAATTGGTCGATCCCCAGTTCAAAGCCCGAGATGTTTGCCGACAACGTGACTGTGGCGTCGCCGTTAAACGTTAGCTGCCGGCCGTTCGCTTCTGCGGTCACACCAAAGTTAGGCGTTTCGTTGACTGCTTTCGCCAAAATCTCCGCCATCTGCTCGGCCGTCGTTTCACTGGAAAACGTAACCGGCAACGCACTGCTATTGAGGCGCGAGCCATCGCTGTCTAGTTCGTACACGCGGGTCTGACCGTCAACCGTTTCAATCGTCACGCTGTGTGTATCGACGAACTGGTCGTCAGTCACCACGACATCCGGCGCGAACAAATCGTCCTGGCCGAAGTGTACGACGATTTGATCCCGGTCCTGTTGGAGCACACCACCGACGCGAGTCACCGGTTGAGGCTGAACCGCCGTAACCTGCGGGGCCAAATCGAGCTCAAAGAAGATCGGAGACTGATCTGTTCCGCTATCCACGCCATCTTCCGTCAGGTCGCCGAACGCGCAACCAGTGAAAATCTGCCCGTTGACGTTGTACGTGCAGCCTCGTTGTGTATTGCGCAAAGCCAACAATGGATGATCGCCAAAGACATCAATGCGATACAGATCATCTGGCAATGTTTCAGCAAAACGAACGATGATCTCGTTTTCGTTGGGGGCAGCCGCGGGGCCGATGAACCCGGGCGTAATTACGATGTCGTTCGAACCATCGAGCATGATTGGCGCAAAGTTGGCGGGTAAGACCGAGGCCACATCAGTATCAGGATTTCCGCTGTCGATCTCCGCCACAATCAAGGCGCTAGATTCCAAATTCGAGTTGATCGCATTCACCAAGTCGAGCGCCGTCGATTCGTTGAACGGATTCGTATTCAGACGTGCCGAGATCTGGTTGCCATTGACCGTAATCGTGGGCGCGCCAGCGGATCCCTGGTTAGTCTTGGTCAGATTGATCGTGATGCCGTTTTGATCGGCGCCCAATCGGACCGCTGTAAACTTGACAACAACGGCATCGTTCGTGGCCAAATCGGAAGTCGTCGATGCAGCCTCGAAATCTCGATCGAGCGCACTGCGCGTGAGCTGAATTCGACCGGGATTGATCCGCAGGTCGTCGGCAGAGAACCGCTGATTCTCGTCGAATTTGAAGACCAGCTCTTGCGGCGCCACATTGCGAATATCGGTCCGGTCGAATCGCAAAAGCGAATCGTTGTTGGGCTGGATCCCAATCAGTTGCGGGCCGACGGCCAACAGTTCGCGACGCTCCAGGGATTCCAGAAGCAACTTGCGCTGTTGTTCTTTATTCTGCAACGACTTGCGACGTTTTCTGCGGGCGGCAAACGACGATGAATGACGTCGGTTGGACATGAACCAAGCCTCAGAAATGTGAAGGGTGCCTGAGCGAAAGATTATGCAACCCGGGGGATCTAGGTCGTGGTACGAAACGCACGGCCAGATGTGGAAAATGGGTTCCAAATCTGCGTTCAGGACAGCTCAAAAATTACGTAAACTCATAAACCTTGGGGGATTCTAGCGATTATAGTTGCTCAAGAAGGTGTTGCAACAAAACTGCTATGCACGCTTCTTAATTTGCCTAGTTTCGCAACGCGACCCAAGATTTCCAAAACGACAGGTACAAACTGAACTCCATCCGCAATCAGCCAACACGGCCATATCTGCTTGAATCCCTCCACTTAGGGGATTTATGGCCCGCAACACAACGCGCCAGCCTCGGCGCACCACGACCCTCTCTACTGACGCGAGTTGGCGAACTTCAGTTCCCAAATCTTCCGGAAGTGCCATGGGATGCCTTGGCCATTGGGGGAACTGCCCAGAAACAGGCCCCACGCGCTACTCGGCCAGCACTTCCCCAATGCTACGATCGAGGATCGACACCATTTGGTCGATTTGATCGGCGGTGACCACAAGCGGTGGACCGAGGGCCAGCCAATGCGGGTCGAAGCGAGTGAGCAGTCCATTTTCCAGTGCCCGCCGACCGATCCGCTGGCCGATTGGGGGGTCGAAGCGACGTTTTGATTCGAGGTCAGAAACGAATTCGATTCCCTGCATCAACCCCTTGCCACGAATGTCGCCTATCACACCATACTTCCCAAGTGCCTCCAGCCCAAGGCGAAGACGTTCGCCCATGGCAAGCGCGTTGGCACAGAGATCGCCTTGGATGATCTCGTCCAGAACGGCCAGGCCGGCGGCGGACGACATCGGATTCCCCTCGAAAGTATGTCCTTCGACAAAACCGGGATTGACGGCTGAATCGCCCCAGAATGCATCGGCGATCGGCTGCCGACACAACACCGCTGACAGCGGCGCATACCCGCCGCTCAGACCTTTTCCCAGACACAGCACGTCTGGGAGGACGTCGAATGTCTCAGCCGCAAACATCTCGCCGGTGCGGCCCACTCCCGTGATAATCTCATCAAAGATCAGTAGCACGTTGTGGCGATCGCAGATCTCGCGCAACGCAGGTAGATATTCTTGTGGCGGTTCGATGATCCCACCGGTGTGCCCGATCGGTTCAACCATCACCGCTGCCACCGTGGATGGGTCCTCCATCTCGATCACATCGGCAACCAAACTGGCGCATGTGATGTCGCAGTTTGGATATTCCTTGCCGAATGGGCAGCGATAGCAGGTTGGTGGAAAGACGTGAACGAAGCCGGGTGAGAGCGGTTCGTTTACGGCACGTCGGGATGCCAGGCCACCGGCGGACAGCGATCCCATGGTCGAGCCGTGCCAGGATTGGTAGCGCGAGATGATCTTGAATTTGGTCGGGTTGCCGACGATCCGATGATATTGCCGCGCCATTTTGACGGCAGCTTCAGTTGCTTCGGATCCGCCTGAGAGCAACTTTACTGCGCCCAAATCGCCCGGCGCAAGGCTAACGAGGCGGTTGGCCAACTTGACTGCCTCTGGATTTGAACCGTGCATCACCGGTGAAAAGGCCATTGTCTCCATCTGGCGGCGGACGGCATCGATTACGCGCCGATTATTGTGACCGACACTAACGACATAGATTCCGGACAGACCGTCCAGGTATTTCTTGCCGGCAACGTCCCAATAGTGCACTCCATCGGATCGCGACATGATGAGCGGATCTTGGACGAACTCCGACATTTGAGCGCGCACAAAGATCTTTCGCAGAAACTGTTCTTCCGTTGTTTGCGCGTCTGTCAAGCGATCGAGGGACGCTGCTGATTGTGGATTAATTGGGGTATCGCTCCTATAGTTCGAGATACTCTTCCAGTGCTTCTCGCATCACATTGGGATCGGGGTCGACACCTGTCCAGATTTTGAAGCTGATCACGCCTTGATTCACCAGCATACCGAGGCCGTCGAGCGTTTTGCAGCCGCGCTGGGAGGCTTCTCGAAGGAAGATCGTCTGGGGCGGATTGAAGATCACGTCGGCCACAACCATTTTGCTCGTCAGCGTTTCGTAATCCAATGACACGCGCGCGGTGGCGTCACCCAACCCGATCGACGTGGCATTGATCACGATATCGACACCCTCTTCGACGCCATAGTCACCGTCCCAGGGGACGAGCTTCGAGGTTACTTTCACTCGCTCGCTCAGCAGATCGACCAGCCCTTGTCCTCGCTCGGCCGTCCGATTGACGATGGTGATTTCAGCGACGCCGGAGAGGCCCAACTCGACGGCGATGGCCCGCGCGGCACCGCCCGCCCCCAGAATGACAACTCGCTTGTTTGTGGGATCGGTCACGTCACGGAGCGACTCGACAAATCCCTTTCCATCCGTATTCTCGCCGCTGAACTTGCCGTCCACGCGATGGATGCAGTTCACAGCACCCATTAATTCGGCCGCCTCGCTCAATCCGTCCAGATGCGCTATCACAGCCACCTTGTGTGGAATCGTGAAATTTCCGCCTCGAAATCCCATGGCTTGCATGCCGGCGACCCCGGCTGGAAGATCTTCGGGCCCAACTTCCAATGTCAGGTATCGCCAATCCAAGCCGGCCGCGGCAAAAGCGCGTTCCATCATGAACTGAGTGGGATTTCCAGCGACAGGCTGGCCCATGCAACAAACGATGGCCTGCAGAGAATCGTCCGACACGTGAGATCTCCGTTCCGTACGGGAGTGCGAAAGGCTGACGTTGCGGCTTGGACCCCGCAATGTCTAAAGCGAGTGGTATATTCTTAAGAACGGTTGCTTGGTTTGCAACGCCGGGCAATCTCGCTGAATATTGGACTTGCCCGTAGCGGCCTGCTGTTTTGAGGGAAATCATGAAGATTCAGCCGAGTATTTCATGAAGCCGTCAATTGTCATCCTGGTATTGCTGATCGGTGCACTCGTCCTGGGCGACATTGCTGCGGT
>JASLPZ010000074.1:0-12225 GCA_030744725.1 Pirellulaceae bacterium | reverse complement strand
GTGATGTATGTCGATGCGACAAACCAGCACTGGCCTGATCTTCCCGGCATTATTCTGCTCGGCATGGCCTTCGGTCAATTAATGCTGCTTTCCGCCTGGTTTGTCTTTGTGCGCTGGAATATCGCGATGCGCGTTCTGATCGTGATCCCCGCAGTCTTCGGATTGTCACTCGTCGCTGCCCTGGCAACCGATGGTGCCAACGAGATCAGTCAGTGGTTCGCCATTCTGCTCGTGGCGTTCTGCACGGTCGCGGTCCCCACGACGATGGTGAGATTTCTTCGGTGGCAGATCCACCTGGAGGGTCAATCACGATCCGCCACCGGAATGACGGTTTGGCAATTCTCCATCTGGGGCTTGCTCTCGGGAACGACTGCCGTGGCCATTGTGTTGGGGACAGCGAGGCAGGTCGAAATGCCATTACTTGTCGTGGGCGAAGCGGTCGCCTTCTTCGGCTGCGTTGCCTTAACCGGGCTGTTCGTCTTTTTTGTGCCAATGGGAATCAGGCGGCTCCATCTCGCCGCAATCGTCACTGTTTCCGTAGTGTTCGTTGTTTGTCCCTTAGCCGGAATGCTGGTCGGCGTAACTGGGCTGCCGCCAAAGGAGCATCCTCTACAGTGGGCTTTGTTCGGTTTCTGTTACGGCGCGACGATTGCCATCGCTGTGCTGGCATTGCGGATCGCCGACTATCGCTTGTCACGCATACCTCTTGCCACACCTGCAATGGAAGACACAGACGCGGAAGACGATGCGTCGGTTGACGTAATGCCCTCAACCAAGCTACCGATAAAGATCCAATTTCCTGAGGTGCCAGATGTCGCAGCACGGCACCCGTCTCTTTCGATCCACCTCCCGTCCGAAGACGACTGAGGTTCTCTTCGCCCTTTACGCTTGGGACGATTTTCTTCTTCCGCGGAATTCGTTGCGACCAGCAGGAGCGGGTTGAAGAAAACCGAGCGCTCGCCCTGGTGGCGGGGCGGCCGTCCCTTGACACATCTAGTCTCGTACACGGTAACCAAGCTCATGCAGCGTCTGCCGAATCCGGTCGGCATGGTTGCCTTGAATCTCGAGCGTTTCGTCCTTGACGGTTCCGCCGGCGCCGCAACGAGTTTTCAAGTGAGTGAGCAACTCGGCAAGGTCGTTGCCCTCGGCCGGCAACCCGCGCACGACGGTCACTTGTTTGCCCCGCTTGCGTTTTTCTACCGCCAGTCTCGCCGTCTGTTTTTCTGGCGCAATGCGCGGAGGTGGAGGAGCCGCGGCGGGCGGGCAATTGCACACGGATTCCAGATCACCGCACTGCTCGCACCGTGGAGGCCGGTCCAGTGGTGTGCCTTCAAACAATCGCATGGTCGATTCCATCAAGCCGAGAGCACCGGCGGTTAGGGCGAAATGAGCTGGATCCGACGTTGACCGTCAGTAACACTCCCTTTTCTTCTCGCTTTGACGCGTACGTATGGCGGCACAAAATGACTGCGATGCCCAAATGTGCCGGCGGCCGCTTCCAGTCTAGCGTGTTTCGGTTCGGCCAGGTCTTCAATCACGAATCCCGCTCGGCACATCAAACCCAGTAGTTCGTCCCACCGATGTAGGAATTCCAACGTTCCTTCTTCGCGATGTTGGCTCCCGATCACCGGCGGAAGCGGCTCGCTACGAAAATACGGCTCGATCAGTTCATAGCCGCGCCGCGAAGGCACGACGTCCGCCTGCAGACTGCCAGGTTGCTTATGCTGGCTGATGTACAGTCCAGCGTCGCGCAGAACCCGCGCGACTTCCTGATAGACCGGCGCGACGTTCGGAACGTAGCAGGTGCTGACCGGATGTACGACCAGATCAAATTCGCCATCAGCGAACATTGACAAATGATCCATCGACGCCTCGATGGTCCGCAGATCCAGCTTCCGCTCCTCAGCCACACGGCGATCCAACTCGAGCATCGCCGGACTGATATCCACAACCGTCACGCGTGCGCCGGCCGCGGCGTACAGCGCGCCGTGCTTGCCGCCACCGGACGCCAAACAGAGCACGTTTTGGCCACGAATATCTCCTCCCAGCCAGCCGATTCCATCCACCTTACGGAGTGGATCGAGGAAATCTTCGTCAGGCGCGGGGCGCGTGAACCGCTGGTTTTCACGAACCAGGGTGTCCCAAGCGCGGCGATTATGTTCGTGAGCGGGGGTGGTCGGGTCAGGTCGATTCATGGTTGCTACTCCGTCGGATTCTAACAATAACCTCTCAATAAGTATGCAGCCCACTTGATGCTGGTGGGTCGATGTCGCGAGAATCTACAATTCCCCGGACGACAATCACCACGCTGACCATGATCTGTCGGCGAACCGTTTGGTTGCTCGCCGCACTGTTGACCCCACCAGGATTCTCACCATGCTTCTTTTTGACGCGCACCTTGATCTTTCGATGAACGCGATCGAATGGAATCGTGATCTGACTCGTCCGCTGGACGAGGTCCGTCGTCGCGAAATGGGAATGAAGGACAGGATCGATCGCGGGCTGGGAGTATGCACTTTTGAGGAAATGCGTCGCGGCAACATCGGGATTTGTGTGGCCACGCAGATTGCTCGCTACGTCAGCAAAGAGAATCCGATGCCCGGTTGGAATAGTCCGGAAATTGCCTGGTCGATCACCCAAGCTCAGCTCGCCTGGTACCGTGCCATGGAAGAGGCTGGACAACTGACACAGATCACCGACGCCGATGGCCTGAATCGACACGTTGCCTTGTGGGAGAACGACCCGCCCGTTGACGCACCCATCGGATATATCCTCAGTCTTGAAGGTGCCGATTCCATTGTCACATTGGGACACCTGGAGCGAGCCTACGAGTACGGTTTGCGAGCCCTCGGACCGGCACACTATGGCATCGGTCGCTACTCGCCTGGCACTGGCGTTGAAGGGGGTCTCACGCCGATGGGCAGGGAGTTGGTGGTCGAAATGGACCGGCTCGGGATCATTTTGGACGCCACGCATCTGACGGACGAAGCCTTCTGGGAATCGCTCGATTTGTACTCGGGGCCTGTCTGGGCAAGCCACAACAATTGTCGCGCGCTGGTCCCCGATCAGCGCCAGTTCAACGACGAACAGTTGAGAGCATTGATTGATCGAGATGCGGTGATCGGAGCCGTCTTTGACGCTTGGATGATGCACACTGGCTGGCAACGAGGCACGACCACGCCCCAGCAAGCCGATCTGAGGATCGAACGCATCGTCGACCATATCGATCACATCTGCCAACTGGCCGGCAGCGCGAGGCATTGCGGCATCGGATCGGACCTGGATGGCGGGTACGGCACAGAGCAAACGCCCTTGGATCTGCAGTCGATTGCTGACTTGCAGAGGCTAACGACGATCCTGGCGGATCGTGGCTACAGCCAGGAGGACGTGGAGGCTATCATGCACGGAAATTGGATTCGCCGCTTGAACGAAATCTGGAGCTGACGTCGATGAAATTGGCAAAGATCCGCCTGAATACCGGTGCGATTGCGGTAGCAATCGTTGACGTCGGTAGCGTCACACCGTTGGACCTGACCGAGGGCATTGAGACGTTGACCCAGATTCTGGAAGCTGACACACCTGCAGCGCTGGTCGAATCGTTGCCGCGCGAAGCCACCTTGGCAATTTCCGATGTCGAACTGTTGCCACCGATTGATCAGCAAGAAGTGTGGGCAGCTGGCGTCACGTACCGGCGCAGCAAGACGGCGCGAATGGAAGAATCCGAAACTGCCGCCTCCTGCTACGATCGCGTCTATGAATCACCTCGTCCAGAGCTATTCCTGAAGGCGACACCACACCGCGTCTCGGGCAACGGCCAGCCACTGCGAATCCGCGCCGATGCCACCTGGAATGTGCCGGAACCGGAACTGACGCTGGTGATGAACTCGAAATTGAAACTGGTCGGCTTCACGATCGGCAATGACATGAGTTCGCGCGACATCGAGGGCGACAATCCACTCTATTTGCCGCAAGCCAAAGTCTATGATCAATGCGCCGGCGTCGGTCCCTGGATCACCTTGGCCAGTGCGATGCCGCCTCGCGAGGAAATCGGTATCTATTTGACCATTCGGCGCACCGGCAAGCCCGTGTTTGAAGGCCAGACGGGGGTCGATCAGATGGCGCGGTCGTTCGAAGACCTGATCGGCTGGCTGGGGCGCGATAATTCGTTCCCGGCAGGAGCGATGCTCATGACGGGGACCGGTGTCGTCCCAGACAACGACTTCACCTTGCAGGCTGGTGACGTGGTCGATATTCGGATCGATGGGATCGGCACATTGTCCAATCCAATTGTCCAAGGATGACCGCCCATTCCAGAATAACTCTTAACGAGGAAATCTATGTCGATTCAGCAAGTACTCATCGCAGGTCAGTGGCGTGATGCCGACAGGACCGGCACGTTTTACGCGGACAATCCTGCGACGAAGGAGGCACTGCCTGGCGAATTCCCGGTCAGCGCTTGGTCCGATTGCGAGGCGGCTTTGCAGGCTGCTTCGGAAGCCGCCACCGGGCTTCGTACGATGACAGGCGAGCAGGTCGCCTCATTCCTTGATGACTTCGCAAATCGTATCGAACAGCACGCCGGCGAACTGGTCGAAATGGCCCATGCGGAAACCGCGCTCCCCAAAGCACCGCGATTGGCGGATGTCGAACTGCCACGGACCACAAACCAACTGCGATTGGGTGCCGCCGCCGCGCGGAACGGTTCGTGGGCCCAGGCAACGATTGACACGACAGCCGGGATCCGCAGTTGTTACGGTCCCATCGGGCCGATCTGCGTCTTTGGCCCCAACAATTTCCCGTTTGCCTTTGGTAGCGTTTCGGGAGGCGACTTCGCCGCTGCAATCGCTGCCGGTAACCCCGTCATCGCAAAAGCAAATTCGTCGCATCCTGGGACCACACGGATCTTCGCTGAAGCGGCACACGAAGCCAGCTTGGCCACGAATATGCCGGCAGCCATCGTGCAGCTTCTGTATCGGACCAGCCACGTCGATGGCGAGCGGTTGGTGGCAGATCCGCGAACCGGTGCGACGGGATACACCGGCAGTCGGAACGCGGGCCTGAAGCTGAAGCAAGCCGCCGATGCGGTCGGCAAACCAATCTATCTCGAACTTTCCAGCACGAATCCGGTCGTCATTTTGCCCGGTGCCTTAGAAGAACGTCTCGAAGCGATCGCCGACGACTTTTCCAGCAGTTGCCTGATGGGGGCTGGACAGTTCTGCACTAACCCCGGAATCGTTGTGCTGATCGCGGGAGAGAGAACGGAACGGTTCATTACCGAGGTTGCCCAACGATTTGAGAAAGCGGCAGTTGGCACGTTGTTGTCCAAGTCCGTGGAAATGAACCTACAAAGTAACTTGTCTGCCTTGCGCACCGCCGGTGCGGAACTGGTCGTTGGGGACAGCGCCGGACAAGGCGCAGGTTATTGTCGAGCGAACACGTTGCTGCGGACCAGCGGCGCGACGTTCTTGGCCAGCGCCGAAGCGCTGCAGACCGAAGCCTTTGGCAATGCATCGCTGTTTGTCGTCGCTGCCGGCATCGACGAGGTCGCACAGTTGCTAGGTCAGATGGAAGGAAATCTCACAGGCTGCGTCTATTCGCATACGGGCGGACAGGATGACGCTGATTACGAACTTGTGGCAGGGCCGCTCCGCCAGCGCGTAGGCCGGTTGCTCAACGACAAAATGCCAACAGGTGTCGCCGTCAGTTCCGCCATGAATCATGGTGGGCCGTATCCATGCACCGGTCATCCCGGTTTTACGGCGGTCGGGATGCCGGCATCGCTGGTCCGATTCGCCATGTTGCAGTCTTATGACAACGTCCGTGCAGCGCGGTTGCCACAGTTGTTACAAGATAAAAACTCGACCGACGCCACGTGGCGCTTGGTGGATGGCCAGTGGACCACGGGCGACGTCGACAACTAATGGCTGAGACGACGAAGCACCCTGCGAAACTTGGCCGTTTGGCCCGTTGCTGGCGCGGAATGTCCTCCGCACTGCGCATCTACTTAGTGCCACTGGGGAGCTGGTGGTGTCGTTCAGTCGACCATCTGGCGAGCAACGATCGGCGAGCAGCAGGACTCGTCATCGTATTGCCCGGTATCGAAGGACGCAGCACACTGAATCTGGATATCGCACGGGGACTCGTTGACGGCGGCGTACCCTGCTCCGTCGAACTGCACGACTGGACCACGGGGCGATTGTTCTATTCGTTGTATCATCTCCGTAGCACAACGTGGCAGGCGCGTCAGGCCGTGCGATTGGCCAAACGGATCACGGACTATCAAAGCGAATTCCCCGGTCGCCCCGTCGTTCTGGTGGGCCATTCAGGCGGGGCAGCGATGAGCCTGCTGACGCTACCGCTGCTTGAAGACCGCAAGATCACTGGTGCCGTAATGTTGGCAGCGGCCGTTTCGCCGAGATACGACGCGACCGCGGCACGGCAGTACGTGGAACGCGGCATCTGGTCGTTTCATTCGCCCCTGGACTGGTTGCAGCTGGGGCTCGGCACCCTGACCGCGGGCACCTTTGATGGCAAGCACACCTTCTCTGCCGGGATGGTGGGCTTTCGCGATGCAGGGCCGCGAGATACAGGGCTGCGAGATACAGGGTCGCGAGATTCGGGGTCAGGCGACGCGAGGCCAGCGACGGACGACATCGCGCCGTTCCACCAAATCCGGTATCGCTTTACCATGCTCAGGAGCTGGAATTTCGGCGGTCACCATGGCTGGGCAAATCGACTCTTCGCAGCCGAATGGCTGGCCCCGATCGTATTGGAAGCGTGCGAGGCAGCGCGCCCGTAGTGACATGCGACACGCATGTTGACTGAATCCACCGATTCCCGATTCCACAGAGACGATGCTCCTTTTGCAGAACAACGCAGATTTAGTTAACATCCTCAGGTGGATGACCAGGAGCGAAACGTGACACATCAGCCCCAGGCCTGTCGTGCTGCCATGAATCGCCGAGCTTTCTTGGTCGCGTCGGGAGTTGGCTACGCAGGCCTGCAGTTCGGTGGGCTGGGTCTGGCAGCACCCGCCGCCGAGTCTGGTGAAGCGGCGCGGACCGTCACTGGGCCAGGGCGAGCAAAATCAACGATTCTCTTCTTTCTTTGTGGCGGTGCTTCGCATCTCGATACTTGGGACATGAAACCCGCTGCACCGCGAGAGTATCGTGGTCCGTTCCAGCCGATTGCAACTTCCGCGCCGGGCATTCAGCTGAGCGAACACTTGCCGATGTTGGCCAGGCAGGCGCACCATCTGGCGTTGGTCAATTCGGTTGCCGGCACCGTCAATACCAATGATCACCACGCCGGCTATTACCACAATCTGACGGGGCATGTTCCAGACGTCACGTTTCGCGTCTTGGGAAACAACCGTACACCGTTTCCCAGCGATTGGCCGTACATGGGCTCGGTCATTGCTAGCAAACGGCCGCGCCATCCGCATTTACCGAACCTGATCACACTTCCGCACATGCCCAGCCGCGCGCCGTACACGCGTCCCGGTCAGTTCGCGGCACGGCTGGGACTCGAACATGATCCGTTTTTCGTGCAAGGCAGTTTCGAGAAGCCGCTGGAATTCCAGGCGCCGGCGTTAGAACTCTACGGTGATGTCCTTGCAGACCGGCTCGCTTCGCGCCACGAATTGCTGCGGACCGTCAATGGGGCGCGGCGCGAATTTGATCGTTTTGCCAGGGTGCAAAGGTGGACGCGTCAACAGGATCGTGCAATATCGCTGTTGATGTCGGCTCGCACAACGCAAGCATTTGACCTGATGCAGGAACCACAGCAGGTTCGCCGACGGTACGGCGAGACCGTCAACGGGATGAGCCTGTTGTTGGCGCGGCGTCTGGTCGAGGCGGAGGTTCCATTCATCACCGTGTTCTGGTTGGGCCATGGTATCGGATCCGCGTTGGCCAAGAAGTGCAAGAGCGCGGGCAGCTGGGACACACACGGCAACAATTTTGGTTGCCTGAAGGACTCCTTGCTTCCAGAATTCGATCGCTGCTATTCGGCGCTGATCGAAGATCTGCACAGGCGCGGTATGCTTGACGAGACCCTCTTATTGGTCACTAGTGAAATGGGACGGACGCCAAAGATCGGCGATCCGCGCAGTGGCGGGACGTCAGGCCAGGGACGCGACCACTGGACGCATTGTCTCACCGACGTGTTGGCGGGCGGCGGTATTCGAGGTGGTCAGACCTATGGCAGAAGTGACCGGCTGGGTGAATATCCAGCGGATTTGCGCGTTACGCCCGCCGATGTCACGCGAACCGTCTACGACGCGATGGGAATAAACGATCTGACTGCGAAGGACAAAGACGGTCGCACCTACAATCTGCTGGATGACGGCAAGCCGATCGTGGAGCTGTTCTAGAGCACATCTGGTGGTGTGGATGTCTCGCTTGCTAGCGAATTTTCTCACCTGACGCAGACTCGGATAGCGTTGCTCGCATAACTGCGTCATAATACTGACAAGTTTAGACTCTGATCATGTGAATCTGTCTCATTCGATTTGGAGCTGTTTCGATGAACTGCAAAATGTTCTTCCGGCTTTCCACTTTACTGATCTGCCTATGGTCGGTTTCCGCGATCTGGCTCCCCATGTCATGGGACGCTGCTGCGTGCGCGCAACAAGCAGAGGACGGCAACGCTGGGCAGGACGATCTTGACAAGGCCACCGAGCTACAGCTTTCGATCGAGCAGCTTGAGGATGTCGAAAAGGTCATCCGACTCTGCGAATCAGCGCTGAAAAAAGGGCTCGATAAAGACAACACCGAGTTTGCCAAACAGCTGCTGGTGAATTCGCTCTGGCGACATGCGTCGCAACTCTCGGCGGCAATCTTTGAGGCCCCACGCCCCCACCCGCGCTGGCAGCTCATTCGGAAAATCGTGCTGGGAGACGTCGACAAGATTAACAAACACGACGAAAAATTCGTGGACGCCTATATGTTGGGTGCCAAATTGCAAGGCCTTCCTGGCGGCAATCGCGACGATGCGGTCAAGCGTGTCGACCGGGCGATCAAGTTGTACGGCGACGACGCGAAGAAGCACTCGGTCGCGCTGGTGCTGCGAGCTAGTTTGCTGAGCAAGCAGGAAGATCAATTGGCCGATCTGGCCAAGGCCATTGAACTCGATCCGGGGAACGCCGAAGCCTGGCAAACCCGAGCAGCATTGCGAATCGTCCACGGCGATTGGGACAAGGCGGTCGGTGACTTTGAGCAGCTGATCAAGAATGATCCCGAGAATGTCGCTGCACGGCAGGCACTTGCAGAAACCTATCTTAACTTGAAGAAGTACGACCTGGCACACGAGCAGATTAAGAAAGCGATTGAGCTGGCTCCCGAGGCCTCTGTCAACTACACGTTGCGTGCACGGATCCACGAGTCAGAGGGAAGAATTGACGAAGCCCTGGCGGCCTTAGGCGAGGCGCTCAAGATCAATCCGACGGATCTCGTCGCGTTGATTTCACGTGCCGCGATGCACCTGCAAAACAATGATCTGAAGTCGGCTCGCGGGGACGTGGATCGGGCCTTGCAGGTGAATCCTGAACTAGGCCGTGCGATTCTGATGCGTTCGATGATTTCTGCGGAGGAAGGACGCACCGATGATGCCATCTCCGACCTCCAGAGATTGCTGAGAAATGATCCGAACAACGCCAACCTGTTGGTGCAGATGGCCTCGTACTATATGGTCGACAGCCGGCCCCGTAGGGCGATTAGTATTCTGGATCGGCTGATCGAAAAAGACAAAGGCATCTGGCAGGCGTTCCGAACACGCGCTGATGCGCTGTTGAGTGTGGGGAAGCACGCCGAAGCCGTTCGGGACTATGAGGAGGCCTTGAAATTACGACCCGACAGCACGAATATCTTGAACAACTTGTCGTGGGTGCTGGCCACTTCGCCGGATGACAAAGTCAGAGACGGCAAGCGATCGATCGAATTGGCCACGAAGGCCTGCGAACTGACGGACTACAATATGCCGCACATTCTCAGTACGCTGGGCGCAGGCTATGCCGAAACGGGTGATTTTGAGACCGCTATCAAATGGTCCAACAAGGCGGTCAAACTGGGGCGCGAGCAAGAGAATCCTCAGATCGAGCAGTTGGAAGCGGAAGTCGAAAGCTACAAAGAAGGGAAACCGGTTCGTGAAATTCAGAACGTGGAAGAGAAACCTGCTCGACCACGTCGAGTGATCGAAACGTAGACTCTTCCCCGCTCTTGTTTTTCCCAGCTTTGCCGCCAGCTGAACCCGCACCGTGACGTCGCTATGGACCGCCAATCTGCTTTCGAGTTAGTGTGTGAGTACACCGAGAGCGAGAGTCTCCGCCGGCATATGTTGGGTGTGGAAGCAGGTATGCGGGCCTATGCTCGGAAATGGGGCGAAGACGAGAACAGATGGTCTATCGTCGGACTGCTGCATGATTTCGACTACCAACGCTGGCCCAATCCACCCGACCATCCACTGCAAGGAGCGGCCATTCTTGCCGAACGCGGTTATCCTGACGAGGTGATCTACGCAATTAAATCGCACGCCGACTACCTGGAAGATTGTCCCCGCGTGTCACGGCTGGACAAGACACTCTATGCGTGCGACGAGTTGGCCGGTTTCATTTCGGCATGTTCGCGCGTGCGTCCCGAGGGCATTCACGGCATGAAGGCGAAAAGTGTCCGCAAGAAGATGAAGCAGAAGAGTTTTGCCGCTGCCATCAATCGAGACGACATAATTCGAGGCGCGGAGGACCTGGGTGTCGATTTGAACGAACACATCCAATTCGTCATTGATGCGATGACTGAGATTGCTGAGGAACTTGGATTGACACCCACCGACGGTGCGTAGACGTCAGTCTTTGAGGTGGCCTTTATGCACAACAAGCTTGCCCGCCTTCTCGTGATTACGGCCCTCTCGGTCTCCGCGCGCAACGCGCATTCCGACGACTGGTCGCAGTGGAGGGGCCCGAATCGTAACGGAATTGTCGACGAAGATTCCGGCTGGGATCGCAACGCATGGCCGCCGGGCGAAGCAGAGTGGGCGATCCGAGTCGGCGAGGGCGGTAGTGCCCCGATTGTCGTCGACGACCGAGTCTACACGCTCGGTTGGACCGACGAGCGTGACTACGTGCGCTGTTTTGACACTGAATCCGGGCGCGAAATCTGGAAGCAGTCGTACGCTTGCCCAATGTACGGTCGAAAAAGCGAAGGCGACAAAGGATTGTATTCCGGGCCTTCGGCCAGCCCGGCCTTCGATCACGACACAGGCTACCTGTTTACTCTTAGTACCGACGGCCATCTGAATTGTTGGGATTCGAACCGTGGCGGCCAGCGCGTTTGGGGGCTTAATTTCTACGATCAATTCGATGTTCCACAGAGGCCGCTGGTGGGGAGTCGCCGGCTGAGGGACTACGGCTATACGACGGCGCCCCTGATCCATGGCCAATGGGTGATCGCAGAGGTGGGAGACGAACAGGGCAACTTGATCGCCTTTTCCAAACGCAACGGCAAACAGCTGTGGACATCGCAATCCAAGGACCCGGCAGGGCATACCGGAGGTCTGGTGCCGTTGGTCGTCAACGACATGCCCTGCGTCGCCGTGTTGACAATTCGTAACCTGCTCGTCGCGAGATTGGACAAGGGGCATGAAGGTGAAACGTTGGTCGAATACCCCTGGGTGACGGACTTCGCCAATAGCATCGCGACGCCCGCCGTCGTTGGAAACTCCGTGGTGATCACATCCGAGTACAACCAGTATTCTATCTGCCGTATCGATATCACACGTAACGGCGCTAAGCTGATTTGGAAGCAGCCATACGCTTCAGGCGTCTGCTCTCCAGTCGTCCACAAGGGCTACGTCTATTGGTGTTGGCGAGGGCTATACTGTTTGGACTTTGAGACAGGTGAGCCGATCTGGCGTGGCGGCCGCTTCGGTGATACGGCTTCTCTGCTGGCAACCTCGGACGACCGGCTTGTTGTGTGGGCGGATCGAGGTGAGTTGGTGCTCGTTGAATCGGCGCAGCGTGAGTCCACCGCATACAAAGAGTTGGCGCGCAAGCGGCGAGTTTTTGCGAGCGACGTATGGCCACACATCTTGCTCTCGGGTGCCAGGCTCTATTGCAAGGATCGGGAAGGCAACTTGAAGTGTTTCAGAGTCTAGCGCTCTGTCAAGACTAAGAATTAGGGTTGTCGAGCCTGATAGTCGTGGTTCGCTCCGCGAACCAAACGTTTTGATCGC
>JASLPZ010000073.1:0-23882 GCA_030744725.1 Pirellulaceae bacterium | reverse complement strand
CCTGTCGGAATAGAAAAGCGTAAACAAAACCCGAACGATCGCCCAGCTCAAGCAATACTAACTTTGGCGCAGCCTAGGGTGGCAGTGGGGGTGTATCGACTGGTGTAACGATCAGATCGGTGCCCACTGCCTGCTGTATACGTGCCAGCAGGGCGGCAAGTTCACCAATTGTACGCTGATATCCTAGTTCGACCATGAGCACGCTGCGGACATCCATCATCAGCCGGTCAAAATCGACCGTTCCGTTTGCGTAGGACTCTTGGTCAATACCCAATGTTTCTCGGGCCTGGGGCAGCAATGTCGCCTGATAGAGCGTCGCCATCTGCTTCGCGGTCTTCGCTTTTTCCCACAAGTCGCGCAACAACGCATCGTAACGTTGCTTCGTCTCGTCGACCGAAGCGTGCGAGGCCGCGTGCTTCCAAGCCGCCTCATCGTTCTGGGCATCATTTTTCTCGTGCCACAACGGCAGACTGACTTGGGCTCCGATCGACCAGGCATCACGGCCAACATCAACCAAGGTTGACGTCGGACGGTTGTCGTCGATGGCAAACCAGCTCGCACTGAGCGAAACATTGGGACGCCGTTGAAGTCGCGCGACTTCGATCCCCCAACTGGTCGCCTGTGTCTGCAACTCGGCCGCCAAAATCTCCGGCTGTTGTTCCCACGCGATCTGCCGAAGCATACCGTGCGACCAATCAGGCAGAGACGATTCCAGTGTGATTGGAATGCCGACGGGATGATCCGTGTCACGACCGATGACACGGTTCAACGCCGCCTTGGTTGATTCGATCTGCTGCTGATAGGTCAAAATCTGCTCTTCAAGCTTGCTTAGCGCGAGTGTACCTAGCCGCACATCGGCCTGTGAGGCCTGCCCCGTCGGGACACGCCCCGTGGCAACATCAATCAACGGTTGCAGGATTTCCTGATTCGCCCGACTCGTTTCGATCTGTTTCTGTAGTACATACAGACGATACCAGAGCGCTCGCACGTCACCGACCACCTCGAGCCGATCGGCTTCGTAAGCCTGCTGCATCGCCATCGCCTCGAAGTATGCCTGCTGAGTCTGCGCGTCGAGCCGGTGGAGCCATGGGATCATCTGCATCACCGTCAGATTGGCTCGCTGTGAACCAGCGGCCGTTTCGATCGGATGGGTGAAGAAGTTGGCAGCGAGCGTTGGGTCGGGCAATCCGCCAATATGGCCTGTTTTCGCCTCCGCCGCAGCAACCTCCTGGCTGAGCCGACGCAGGCTGGGGTTCATCGACTGAGCCAACGCTTCGAGCCGCGTCAGCCGCTCCACCGCGACGGCAGCGCTTTCTATGACTTCAACTGGCTCGGATGGTGCATCCTGTCCAAGTTCGGGCGACTCGTCATCAGGACGATGGGCGGCCAAGACGATCGAGTGCTCGGTAGTTTCGCAGTCCCGCGGAATCACGCGAATCGCACCGAGTTCTGGTGGTTGATGCATCGCCGAACGGCGCGACGCACATCCTGAAGACGCCAGCAGCAGCGCGCTCGCTAGCGCAAACACGACCAGGTTGCCGGCACCTGACCAACTCGCTGCTGGCACTGCGAACGCGGCGCAGTATCCACCGAGCGAACAACGACCATACGTCAACTGTTTCAAAGGCCCCGAGCTCCCATCTGGCGTTCGCTTCTTGACTACAATAAATTCACAGCCTCTCCCATCTGCCGTGCGCTTTTAGTAAACCACTGGTGGCGGAATTGCTTCGGTCTCAGGACTTCCCCTGCTTTCCGGCAGATAGGGCGGGAGACCGATTGCGTGCGACAGCTGAAACTGGGCTGCGTTGTATCGCAGCAATGCGTTCAGGTAACTCGTGCGGGCATCGACGAGCGCACCAATCGCTTGTTGCGGTTCGATCGGTCGAAGCACTCCGCCGCGGATACCGGTGAAATTCAGCTCTAGCGACGTGCTGGTCGCCGTGATGCGCGGCGAAGCCACGTCAATCTGTCTGCGCCTCGAGTGCGACCGATGAAACGCCGTGGCAACCTCCGCGGCGATCTTGTCACGCAACCGTTGGACCTCCAAATGGGCCTGACGGTGCTGACTTTCCGTGCCCCGCCGTCGGGCCGCGTTGCCAAAGCCGAAGTTCTCCAGTTGCCAAACTGCGGCAACGTCAAAGTCACTGCGGTCGCTAAACGCTTTCAGGTCGCTGTTGTCGTTCCCACCAAAACCACCGCCGCTGAAGCCGGCATACAGGTGCGGCAGCCAGGGACGCCAGTGCTCGAGGTCGGCTTTTGTCGAACTGGCGATGACCAACATCTCGGCGCTTTCGAGGTCAGGACGCGCGGCGATGGCCTGTGCGATCAATGACTCGAGCGGCTGACCTTGGTTGAATAGATCGAGTGGCACGACATCCTGATCCGTCGGAACGAGCTGCGTCGTGGGGTCGAGTTGCAGCACCAATGCCAGCGCCGTCGACGCATCGTCAACTGCTTCCTCCGCTTCCAGCAACTCGCCTTGCCGCCGCGCCCGTTCGGCACGAGCACGTTGGGCGTCGGCCGGATACCCTTCGCCTGCTTCGGCAAAAGCGGCTGTGATGTCGACCAGCCGCGTCGCGTGCATAACCGCTTCTTCACCAATGGCGGTGAGCGCATGGGCGCGGACCAGCCGTTGATAGGCGAGTGCGGCTTCGAGAACTTTCATGTTGAAGACCGCGGATTGCCTGGCGGCAGCAGCGTCGACCATCTGCCTGGCCGCGAGCAGCTCGAACAGCAGATCGGCGACGGACATGTCTACAAACAAGCGAGGCGGGCCGCCCGCGCCTCCGTTGAGTGGTGCGCGACCGAAGCCGACGCCACCCCCGATGTACAGTGAACCTCGATTGGCTTCGATCACCTCACCTGTTGTGGACTGAATGCGCCCATCGTGTTTGTTGTAGGATATCCCTGCGTTCAAGGACGGCAACCATTTCGCTCGACTGGCCTGAGCTTTCGCCAGCGCTTGTTCGACCCGTTCGGCGGCTAAGGCGATGTGTAGATTGTTTGCCCCCGCTAAACGCAACGCCGTTGGCAGGTCGATCGGAAACCGTTGGGTTTCTTCGGCCTCCGCGTTGAAACTCGGCGTGCCCGGTTCGGCAGGCACGGCCAACGCGTCAGACGGCGACGCAGTAGCCGGCGGCGTTGACGGACCTGGCTGACTGGGCCGCAATGCCCGGTCCAGGGTGGCATCTGGGCTGGCTCTCGGTGCGGCGCTGGGCTCTTGAGCTGCTGTCCCAAGTTGGCTGAATTGTCCCCTCTCCCTTTGGGAGAGGGTTAGGGAGAGGGACTTTGGGGAATCATGTAATCCCGATGCCGTGGAGCTGTCCCGATCAACCTTCACCCCGGTCCTCTCCCAGAGGGAGAGGGTGCTAAAGTCGGACTGTCGTCCTGGAGCGCTAGGCTCTTGAAAGGTCGCCTGGCGTACCGGCTGACCAGCCAGCGGAAAAGAAGAGAGTGACGTGCTGGTGATGATTTCGCTGACCGTCGATTCTGGTAGTCGCCGAATTGGTGCGTCGCTTTCGGACCGATGGCTCCCAGGTGGTTGGGGCGTCGTGATGGTCCTCTTCGCAACAGCCGTTGCCAGCTGCGTCTCAGGATTCGGTTTCAGTCCGGCGCACCCGATCACGCCGCTCAGCAGCAGGGCCATTAGCCAACCTGTGCGGCAGCTACGGCGAGCGATCGCTTGCCGGCGAAATGCTGGTTCCTTGCTGATCGTCACTGCCATGACTTCCCTTGGGGGGTTCGATTCCGACTATTCGTTCTTCGCTGGGACGGGCGACACTTCCTGACCGTCGGTCAACTGGCCAACACCAGAACGTACGACCTGGTCACCCGCCATGATCCCCGATTCGATCCCAACGATCGCGCCGTCTCGGTAGTTTGTCGTGACTTCGCGACGATGGCACGTCGTTCCCTCGACAACAAACACGTAGGAACGATCATCGATGATCGTCAGCGCCGACGTGGGTATCACTGGTGTTTCTTTGAACTCGGCCAACTGGATCGTCACGTAGCCAAAGTAGCCGGGAAGCAATTTCCGATCGTCGTTAGGCAAGTCAATTTCGACGCGCAACATGCGAGACATGCTGTTCAGCGCCGCAGAGAATCTCGTCACCGTGCCTTCAATCTTCGTGCCCGGCAGCACGTTGATGCGGTCGAACACTACGGCGTCGCCTTCGTTCAACCAACGCACTTCTTTCATTGGCAGGTCAACGAGTAACCGAACGGTGTTGATCCTTGAAATCGTCACCAACGGCAGTGCCGCACTGTTGCCATCGGCGGGCTTGATGAACGCGCCGGGATAGAACATGTCACTGACCGCATAGCTGGTCACTTGCGACATCGCCGTGTCGCTGGAAATGTCTTCCCGAAAAAAATCCTTCACTACGCAGACTCCAGGCATCGCCTTGGCTTCCTGGTGCTCGATGCCAACCGACTGGCCGGTCCAACGTTCCAGTCGGCTCATGATGTCGCGTTCCATCACTTCAGGCGGCATACCCGGGTAGAACGTGACGATCTGAACGGCTGGTGTCTTGAAAATGGGCAACAGGTCGGATGGGATTTTCTGATATGACGTCACACCTACCACGACAAGGGCTAGCGCCAAGACGACGATCAAATGCGGGTTCTTCAGTGCCGCTCGAATCATCTGATCTGAGTCCTCGACCTGAAACGTCCCAACCGATGGGAGTTTTCTTGCGAAAGGTAGGAAGTGAACGGGATCGCGTAGGTGTGGCTTCGGCGGAGTTGTGTGTGGCCACCAACGGGGCGGACCGATGCTCGGCGGCAACGTCCGCCCCACGGCTGTGCAAACAAACACCGCCAATCGGGTGCGGTCGGAATGTGTCCATAAAGAATGTCGGTGAATCCTGCTGCAGGTGATGAGCGGTTTGTATGGATGCTGCGGAATTTCCCCGATTGACCAATTATTGGGGTGATGTGGGCTCGCCACCCCGGGTTGCAAGGCTCGCGTAAACGGCAAAGTTTGCCGAGCCTACGCAGCAACCTACAGTTTCGAGGTTGGGGGGCGAGACTTGCCGTGCATTCGAGGGTGATATTTCGGAACTGCTCCTTAAGAACAGCTAACATCATCAAACAAGGTATGGACAGCATGGCACGCGACACGAAACGTCTGGGCATCTTGACCTCGGGAGGCGATTGCCCTGGGCTAAACGCGGTCATCCGTGGTGCCGTCAAGACGGCCGAACGTCACGGCATTGAAACGGTCGGTTTCATTAAAGGCTATGAAGGCCTGGTTGATCCCGTCACCTATGTTCCGCTCAACAGTCAGAACACATCGGGGATCCTCACCCAAGGTGGCACGATTCTCAGTTCAACCAATAAAGGCCGGTTCGCAGCCCGCATCGGCATCGACAACCGCTTGGACCTGGACCCCAAACTGTTAGCCGGAGTGAAGGCAACCTGCGACCAGCTAGGTCTGGAAGGGCTGATCTGCGTGGGCGGCGACGGTTCGCTAGCGGTCGCGGAGCAGTTTCACGAATACGGAATCCCAGTCGTTGGCGTTCCCAAGACGATTGACAACGACCTCTCCGCAACTGCGTTCACCTTTGGGTTTGATAGTGCCGTTGCGTGCGCCACCGACGCACTCGATCGCCTCCATACGACTGCGGCAAGCCACGAACGGATCATGGTGTTGGAAGTCATGGGTCGGCATGCTGGTTGGATCGCCCTGTACGCGGGGATCGCCGGTGGAGGCGACGTCATCTTGATTCCCGAGATTGCCTGGACCTACGAAGGCGTCTGCGCGAAGATCCTTGCGCGCGAGAAAATCGGCAAGCGATTCACACTGGTCGTCGTGGCGGAAGGGGCCGAATTGCCCGAAGGTGATACGGTAACACAGGAACGCCGGCAAGAGGCTCGGCAAACTCGTCTCGGTGGCATCGGTAATGTCGTGGCATATGAAATCGAACAGCGGTTGGGACGCGAGAGTCGAGTGGTGGTGTTGGGGCACTTGCAGCGTGGTGGACCGCCGACGACCTTCGATCGTGTGCTCGCAACCCAGTTCGGAGCCCACGCCGTCCGGCTGATCATCGAAGGTCGCTTTGGCGAGATGGTCTGCTACAATCCGCCGGCCGTGGAAAGCGTCCCGATCATCGAAGCAGTCAATCAGCTGTCGCGCGTTGAACACGACAGTTCAGTAGTCCAGGCAGCGCGAGCCCTGGGGATTAGCTTCGGCGACGCGGTCTCGACGGAGGGCCCGTTTTCGCAACCCCTAATCGCGTGCCCGAAGGCCACCGAATCATCCGTCATAGGGGCGCCGGCCGCGACATCGCCAGCCCCAGGGCCTACGGCCACCGAACCGGCAGCAACCGAACTGGCCAAGGCAACCTTCGCAACGGCCTCAGCCACCCTGTCCGGCCAAGAGCCGACTGCAGACGGGGCAGCTCCCGATCTGCCGCTGGAATGGGCCATTGCCGCCGAATACAAGGAATCGCACGTCTGGTAGGTAGAGACTCGCCAAGTGCCGCGCGGCATCCTTTTGGCTCGAGTTCCCCAGTTCGGTTACTTGAATTGATCGTGTCCTTCCGAGTAGGATGCCATGTCTCGGTTCATGCGCGTGGCACGATCCGTTTGAAACCAGTGATTATGCGACGAAGGTGTTATCTCGATGGCAAAGAAGGCGAAAGCCGAAAACGCGGAAGAAACGGCGAAAGCCGATGGCGCTAAGGACAGCGCCAAGAAACGAGTTTTGTTGGTCGACGATGATCCGGAGATCATCGATGCCCTACGTTACGCATTGAATGCGAAAGGATTCGAGACATTGATTGCCCGCGACGGCAATCAAGGACTCGCCATGGCCGAACGCGACGATCCCGATCTGGTGATCTTGGACATGATGATGCCCAAGCGGAGCGGCTTTCTCGTTCTGGAAAAACTGCGTCGCACGCACCCCGTCCCCGTCCGGGTGATCATGATCACAGCCAACGAAGGCAGCCGGCATAAAGCGTACGCCGAAATGCTGGGGGTGGACGACTACATCCGCAAGCCGTTCGGAATGGACCGCCTGCTCGACAGCGTCGAGCGTCTGCTGGCGTAAGTAAGTAAAGAAACCGGTTGCAGAATAGGGGATAAGTCCGATTAACGCCTTATTGGACTTATCCCCTTTTCTGCACCAGTCACCGCTCGTTGGTATCAGACTTTCTCAGCTTTTTCTTCGTCAGCATCGGGAGTCATTTTGTCCCAGAAAGCCAGTCCAAACACCACGAAAACGACGCCAGCCAGAATGGCGGGGAAAACCCAGTACAGTTGCCACTCGATTCCCGTTTGATTGATCAATTCTACCGTTATTGACTCGGATTCGGGGTAGCCTTTGTCGAACATTGCCAGCAGAGATTCAAGCGTAGTTCGACTTTGACCTTCCGTCGCAGTTTTAACTTCTGCTACCAGTGTTCCTGACGGAGCCACACCGTAGGTAGACTCGCCGACGTTGATCGTGTTAGGTAATGCGATCTCGGTAAATGGAATCGTACCGCCAAATGCGAATCGAAATCCAAAGAACATCCCTAGACCCTGAGTCAGGAATACGAGTAAGCCTTGAGCCTGACCGCGGATTTCTTTCGGTGCCTTGTTGTCGGTGTACATGAATCCGGTGACAAAGAAAAAGTCGTAGCAGATTCCGTGTAAGGCGACGCCCACGAACAGCATCCAGGAAACCTGGTCCGGTGCTCCCATCGCAAAGAGTGCATAACGCAGAACCCAGCAACCCATCCCAATCAACAACATCATCTTCACGCCGAGCTTGCGGAAGAAGAATGGAATCAGCAGCATGAAAAAGATTTCACTCATCTGACCGATGGTCATCATCGATCCAGCTTCTTTGAATCCTGCCGCGCCGAGAAAATTGGATGTCTGACCATAGTAATAACCAAGTGGGATGCAAATCAGTGCCGAGCAGATTGCGAAGACTGCGAATCCGGGATTCTTCATTAACTTCATCGCGTCCAGCATCAAGAGAGATCTGATATTGAGCGGTTCGCCCTTTGCGGGTGGTGGCGTGTTCGGCAAAGTGAAACAATAAGCACCTAAGAGGAGCGAGCAGATAGCTCCTAACCAGAAGATGCTCAGCGAATCCGACCAACCTGCGAAGCCGACTCCCAATCCTGCGGCAATCCAACCGATCGTTCCCCAAACACGCGTCTTGGGATACAAATCCTGCGGAAGATTGGTAAAGGTGATCGTATTACTCAGGCCAAGTGTCGGCATGTAACAGCACATGTGGGCGATCATCAGCCAAACCATGATCTTGCCGCCGTCTTCGCCTTGCGCCGCAAAGTACGGAACAAAACACATGATGACTCCGCCTAAAAGCATGAGCGCCCCCATCACGATTTGTGAGGGGAAAAAACGATCTGCGACCAGACCCAGAAAAAGTGGTGCAAAAATTGCAGCAATCGGCGCAGATTCAAATGCAGCCCCGATATAGTCGCCAAGCCCATTACTGCCAAGCGCCAGGGCAAGCGTCGCAAACCATGCTCCCCACGTAAAGAACTGCAGGAACATCATCACCGAGAGTCGAATCAGTATGTTTGACGAATTGTCGGAATGCGTACCGCCACTCATAGATTTAAAACTCCAAGGGATTGTCACCGGGAACTGGCGAATGGAGATCCATCTTGAAACACAGGTTGAGCATTCTAGTGAACTTCCGCAGCGGAAGAAAGCATTTGACGGCCACTCGAAGGATGTTTTCTCCTGGATGGGCGGATCGACCACCAGCTGGCAGACTTATGGCAGTAAGGCAGGCTCTGACTGAAATTGAACAAGACCTTGCCACCCGAAGGATTGGATGAGTAATCGTCACAAGATGCACGAAGCATCACGGAAAACGCGTTGCAACTTTCCAGCTTTGCACCAAGCATTTCTTGTATTGTCTGGATTTGCGGCTTGCTGCGTGGTAGCGTTGCACGTGTATTCTGTGCAATGCGTGCAGTCGGTGGACCGTAGTCAGTGAGTTTTCTCGATGCCGATACAGCGTTTGTTGATCTTCCTCCTGTTTGCCACAACCGTTGTAAACGGGCCGAAACCAGTTTGGGCCACCGAGCCAGATGCACCAATTGCTCTGATTGGGGGTCGCTTGCTAACGCAAACTGATCAAGGCAACCTGACCGGTGACATCGTGATCCACGATGGTAAGATCCTCGCCGTGGGGGCCGGAATCGAGATTCCAGCGAACGCTCGGCGGATTGACGTGAACGGCCTCACCGTGACGCCCGGCTTGATCGATGTGCGCAGCACGCTGTGGCTAACGCCGGCCGCAGCTCGCGAGGCCGCCAGCGATGGTCGGCTCAATGCGCTCGACGGGGTCGATCCTCTCTCGGAAGACTGGCGTGAGGTTGCCAGGCAGGGTGTGACGGCCGTTTATGTTCAGCCGTCGGGTAATCTTGGCGGTAGCGGCGCGGTCCTGGCGGTGGCACCAAGTGATTCGGTTGACACTTTGGTCATCCGGTCTGTCGCGGGTGGGCAGGCAACTTTGGGAACAACGGGCACTTCGACGACATCACGCCATCGCTTTACGCAATACGATCGGATAAAGAAGGCCTTTGATGCCGCCAAAAAATATGGTGAGCAGAAAACAAAGTACGCTGAATACCAGGCCAAGCAAAAGAAGGCCGCAGCCGATGACGCGAAGAAAAAGAAAGCGGACAGCGCCGACAAGAAAAAAAAGAAGGATGAATCCTCTGCGACCTCTGACAAGGAGAAGAACGACAATAAAGAGAAGAAGCCTGCCGCCGACACTGCGGCCGCCAAATCTAAGACCACGTCGTCCACGGTAAAGCCACCGACCAAACCGACGCCGGATCCCGCCAAAGATTTTCTCCTAAGAGTGTTGTCGCGCGAAGTCCCGCTTCGCATTGAAGCCCACCGCGAAGACGACATCGCGCACGTCTTAAAGTTGGCCGACGAATTCAGTATGCGAATCGTCCTGGAAGGGGCGAGCTACCCGCGTGCGCAGCTCCAGCAGTTGATCGATCGGCGCACGAATCTGGTACTTGGCCCGATCGTGCAATTGGAAAGCTCGCCCAGCTATCGCAAAGGCCGAGGCGACGACTGGCTAACTTCGCTCACTTCTGACGGTCTGCGTTGGGCGCTCTCCACGTTTGGCGAACAGCCACGAACATCGCGTCTGCTGCGTGTACAGGCAGCGGCGGCGGTGGCGCTGGGCGTCCAGCCGCAGCGCGTCTTGCAAGCGATCACCAGCGACGCCGCAGCGATTCTAGGAGTAGACGATCGGCTGGGCACGCTTGCCAAAGGCAAGCGTGCCGACGTCGTCGTGTTTGCCGGCGACCCTCTGGACCCTGCCACCCCTGTCAGGCTGACGATCTCCGAGGGCAAGGTCGTCTACGAGGCCGGCACGGCCACACCAACACCGATCGTTGCAATGGCAGAAGAGCATCTCCCCACGTTGTTGCCAGAATCTTACGTGATTAAATCCACTCGGCTCCTGCGCAAAGGCACGTGGCAGCCAGGACGATTTCTGATGCGCAACGGAAAGATCGTAGCGCTCGCCCCGGATAAGAAACTCCCAATCAGCATTCCCGTCTACGACCTTGGCGCGGCACCGGTGACGTCGGGGTTGCTCGTTGCCCATGGAAGCCTTAGTGCCACTGCATCCATTGACGATCGAAGCGAGGCGGACGCATCCAATATTCAAGCTGCTGACGCCTACGATCCAAGCGACCCGCGCGTCACAAAGCTGCTTGAAGCCGGCTTTCTCCGCGTCGCATTTTCACCCGGTTCCACCAACGTCGTGGCGGGTGCTGTATGCCAAGTGCGAATTGGTGCAGCCAATCCAGTCCGCGGCAATGTGGTTGCCATGAAATTCGTTCTTTCCGCCAAGGCGCGAGACGCGGCACGCTATCCCGGCAGCCTGGCGGGGCAGGTCGAGTTGATGCGTGAGGTACTGCAGGCGAAAGGGGTACGGTCCAGGTTATTCGCACCTGTCGCCATTGAGCAGGCGTTACTGGATGAAAGAAAGCAACGCATCAAATCTGTTCTGCGCAAACGGACCACCGCACTGTTCGAAGCTAATTCGTCCGCCGAGATTCGAGCGGCGATTCGGCTGGTCGAGCGATTCGAGATTCGTGGCGTGCTGGTAAGTCCCGATGACGTTTCGCCGTTTATCGACGATCTGAAACGGCTCGATATCGGCGTTGTCGCCAGACCAGTTCGCACCGGTGACTACGACCGCTACGTCGATGGTTTGGCCAAAGCGTCTACCGCCGGTGTGCACATCGCCTTCGGATCGACGGCAGACGAAGACGGTCGGATGACGGCTGCGTTAGCGGTCAGCGCCGGTATGTCGCGCGAGGCTGCGCTGAGCGGCCTGACGGCCGGTGGCGCGAAGCTGCTTGGGATGCCAAGTAACAGCTGCGCGCTGGTCGTGGGCGCGCCCGGCGATTTTGTCGTCTGGAACGGTTCACCGCTAGACCTTCGTTGCCGCCCAACCAATGTTGTTGTGGATGGCAAGATTGCTTTTGCGACGACAGCACCAGGCGATTCGGAATCCAACCAGCCGGAAGCTGCTTCCTTGGGACAGGTCAACAGCGAAGGCCCCTAATATGTTGCATCCGCGAAAGCATGGCACATGACACGTATCGTCATCACATTCTTGATCACGTTGTTCTGCAGCGGCAGCGTCGCGCTGGCAAACGACGTGCTGCTGAAGGCCACCAAGGCGATCACACTTGACGGGCCCCCAATTGAGCCGGCGGCTATCCTCGTCCACGATGGCAAGATCAAACAGATCGCGCAAACCATCGATGTGGCCGGCGATGTCAAGGTTGTCGATCTGGGTGAGGCCGTAGTCGTGCCCGGCTTCGTGAATGCCTACAGCCAGCTCGGAATCACGGGCGGCAGCTCAGAATTGACACGGGAAATCACACCCGATTTTGATGTGCAATCGGCCATCGACTGGGAATCGCGCGGGTTCCGTGAAACGCTGGACGCGGGCGTCACGACGGTCGGCATTTCACCCGGCACGGACAATGTCGTCGCGGGAATCTCGTTGGCGGTAAAGACGGCCGGTGACGATGTGGATCAGCGTGTCGTCAAACATGATACCGGCCTGGTGATCACGCTGGCCTCCGATCCACGCAGCCGCAACCGCGCACGTTCCCGGCCGGATTCCATCTACGTCAGGCAACCCACCAACCGCATGGGCGTCGTGTGGATGCTTCGCAGTACGCTGCAGGGTGTAGAGGGCAAAGCGGATTCGGCTGGTGTGCTGGCGGAAGCCTTGAGTGGAAAACGCCGCATTTATTGTGTGAGTCGCACGCATTTCGACATTGAGACCGTACTGCGCGTGGCCGAGGAGTTTGATTTTTCTCCCGTGATTGTCGGCGGCGAGGAATCGTATCAACTGGCCTCGTTGTTGGCTGAGAAAAAACTGCCGGTCATTCTGGGCCCACTCCGGACGACGTTGTCTGCTGGTGCCGAAGGAACCGAACCTGCATGGAATCGCGCCGGTGTACTGCACCAGGCAGGTGTTGTCATTGCAATGTCCGGTCCAGACTTGCTCGAGCAAGCGCGCTTTGCCGTCCGCTTCGGTTTGCCGGAAGATTCTGCGCTACGTGCGATCACGATCGAACCCGCCAAGCTGCTCGGTATCGAAGATCGCGTTGGATCGCTGGCTGTCGGCCGGGATGCTAATCTGGTTGTGCTTAGCGGCGATCCCTTTGAATTCACCACAGACGTTCAAGCCGTCATCGTCGACGGTACGCTCATCGATGAAGAAGATAAAGAAGAATAGGCCTCGAGCGATGATGAATTTGCGACTAGCTTCCCAGACGATCATGTTGGTCCTGTTGACCACACCCTTCTCCTCCGCACAACAGCTGGCGATCAAGGCCGGCCGTGTGATCCCAATTGTGGGCGACGTGATCGAAGATGGTGTTATTCTGATCCGTGACGGGAAGATCGTCGAAGTTGGTAAGGACTTGGCGATCCCAATCGAGGCCAAGGTGATTGATGCTGCGGGAAAAACCGTATTGCCTGGTTTTGTCGACGTGCACAATCCCAGTGGCATGTCTCAAGCAAACGAACGTAATCAGAACGTACCGTTCTTGTCCGTGATCGACTCGATCGATCCCAGCCGCACATACTTCGAGGAATCTCGGCGAAATGGTGTAACGACCGTGGCCGTCGTACCCGGCAATAGCACGATGATCGGAGGCCAGGCCGCCGTGATAAAGACTGCTGGTCGCTATGTCGACGACATGATCCTCAAACGGCATGCCGGCATCAAGATCTCGCTCAGCCCCAGCTCGGGGGCCAGCCGGATGAGCCATCTGGCAAGCCTTCGCAAGGAATTTGAAAAAGCGCAGCGGGCCATCAAAGCGGTCGACGATGCGCCGAAAGACAAAGCCGACGATGCAGCTTCAAAAGACACAAGTAAGCCGGCGGACGCTACGTCAGCTACGGCATCATCCACGACGCCGACCACAACCAGCGCTGACCAACAGTTGTCGGCGATGAAGGCGTTGCTGCGAGGCGAGATGTCGGCCTTCGTCTATTGCGCCAACGCCATGGATGTGGTGCAAGCGCTCAGCCTGACGAAACAGTACAAACTCAAAACGATGCTCGTACTGGGACAGGAATGTTACCGAGCAGCGGACCTGATTGCAGCCAGCAAACTGCCGGTCATATTGAGCGATACGTTAGTGTTTTGGAAGACCGACCCGCGCACCGGCGACGATGAGAAGATTGTTCTGCCGAAGATCTACCACGACAAGAAGGTCCCAGTCACGTTCCTGGTCAGCGAGTCCAGCCGCCCGACGCTGGGTAGCCGCTATTTGTGGTACCAGGCGGCGACGGCCGTAAAATACGGCGTGTCCGTTGACGAAGCCCTGAAAGCGATCACCCTTCGGCCTGCTGAGATTCTAGGTGTGGACGAGTTTGTGGGCTCGATCGAACCTGGCAAAGATGCCGATCTGGTAATTCTCAGCGGCGATCCGCTAAAACTGAAGACCTGGGTTGAAACAACCATCGTGGGAGGAAAGATTGTTTACGAACGCGAGAAAGACACAAAACTACGCGGGTTGCTTGCCCCAAAGACAGAATGACGCGTAAAGGGGGTCGGGAGTCTTTTTCGGATTACAGCCCGCAAGCTTGTGATAGGACTTCGACCGAAAAAGACTCCCGGCCCCTTTACGCATTTCAGCAAATAAGTGACGGCAACGAATCGAGAACCAGAAGACAAGCATGAATCGTAATCAAGTTTATCCATGGTCGCGGGCTGGACTTTGCTGTCTCGCGATGCTGATTTGGTGGAGCACGGTGCCACGCGTTGAAGCCGCTCCGGTGGAAGCGTACACGGCCAGGAGGATCTGGACCGGCGGTGATCTGATCGTGTCTCGCGGCGTATTGTTGGTCAGTGACGGCAAGGTGATCAAAGTTGGACGTCGGGCGGACATTCAGATTCCCACCGATGCCCTGATCCACGATCTTGGTGAAGCGGTAATCATTCCCGGATTGGTGATCGCAGAAACGGGACTTGCCACAGGCAGTCGAGATGGGAACGAAACGATTGCCCCCGCGCAGTTGGCAATTGATGGATTCGATTTCTTTGCCGACTTCGACAATCTGTTGGCCGGCGGTGTGACCACGGTGCAGATCTCGCCGGGCAGCAATCGGCTGGTTCCCGGACAAGGCGCGGTTGTCAAGCTGATGGGAAATTCGATTGACCAGCGGACATTGGCTAGAACTGAAAGCTTGCGCGTGCTGCTAAGTTCTAGTTCACGCAATCCGCCGACGATTTTCCGGCCGCCCGTCGGTGCCGTTTCAGTCGATCGCCCACTTGATCCTACCCGCCCTCAGCTTGGCCGTAGTCTGGCATCAGCCGTTTCCGGTCTGCGAGCAATGTTCCGTGCGGCGGAGCAACACGTGCCTGGAGCAACTGAGGATGTTGCCGCGGATTTGCTGTTGGGAACGATTGCTGACTATCGAGAAAACGAAGGCACTGTCCGCATCACGGCGTCGCAGGGCGCCGAGGTTCGTGCCGCTATCGCCTTGGCTAAAGAGTTTGGTCTAAGAATCCTGTTAGTCGATCCGGTCGACCTGAACTCATTCGGTAGTCGCCTGGCAGCTCTATCACCGACGGTGCGGGGTGTCATTCTAAACACGACGATTCGGCCGGGTCGTATCGGCAGCCCACCTGTTCCGGACAAGCAACAGCCAGCAGCGCCGTTGCCCTGGGAAAACGCTCGCAAGCTTGTCGATGCCGGGATGAAAGTCGGGCTTCGCGCCGCGTCCGATAGCGACCTGAAAGAGATCTTGTTTCTGGCAGGGCTCTTTCAACAGGGTGGGTTATCACAGCGCGAAGTGCTGCGAATGTTGACGCAATGGCCCGCCGAAATGCTGGGTGTCGAGGATCGGGTTGGCACCCTGGAAGAAGGGAAAGACGCTGATTTTGTGATCTTGAGCGGCCAGCCGTTTCATACGCGCACCCAAGTTCTGGCAACGTACATCGGCGGCCGGCGCCGGTTTGATCGCACCACTTCCGAGAAAGCAACGTTAGTTCGCGGGGCGGCGGTCTACGATGGAACCGGCCGTGTCATTGACGGCGGATCGGTGTTGGTACATGGCAAGCTAATCCGCGGTGTGGGCAGCGATGTGTCGGCACCGTTGGACGCCGAAGTGCGACACTTTGCTGACGGCGTGATCGTGCCCGGCTTCATCGATCTACATACGGGTCTTGGCATTGGAGGCCCGCTATCCGGCACGATTTCGCTGCAAACCAAACTGGGAGAGCAACTCTACTCCGGCGATCCGGCCGTCGCCGTGGCGCGACAAGGTGGCGTCACCACCGTGCTATTCGGTTCAACAAGCTCGTCGCCGACGCCCCTGGTGGCGTTCAAATTGGGCGAGACACTGCGTGTGCTCAAAGACCCCGCTGCCCTGCGGTTCAAGATTGAAGGCAACTTGACGAGTATCATACCCGCGCTAAAACGGTCGCTTACGCAGGCCAAAGCGTACGTCGATTCTTGGACTCGCTACGAAGAACAGTACAAGGCGTACCAGAAACAGATGAAGGAGTACGAGGCCGCCTTGGCGAAATATAATGCCGCCAAGAAAGCCGCGGAAGCCAAAGCTGCAGCCGAGGCGGCCAAGAAAGAAAAGGCGGAAAAGGAAAAAGCGGAAAAGGAAAAGAAGACAACAAGCAAGGACGGCGAAAAAACAGACGACACCAAAAAGGCGAGTACGGCCACGGGCAGCGAAGACGAAAAAGCCAAAGACGAAAAGACCGAGGACAAGAAAGCGGAGGAAAAGAAAGCCACACCGGCGGCCAGCGAACTGAAGGAACCAGTCAAACCGAAGGAGCCGACGAAGCCCAAGTCGTCGGCGAGTCTGGAACCGTATCGAGCGCTGTTTGCGGGCGAGATCCCCGCCCTGGTGGAAGCGAACCAAGCCAACGAATTACGCGAGGCAATCAAGCTGTTGCGCGACGAGTTTAAGTTGCGAGTCATTTTTACAGGTGCCGACGACGCGATGCGCGTGGCCGATTTGTTGGCCGAGAAAGAGGTGGGCGTCGCCGTCGGACCAACGCTGGTCAGAACTGTGGATCGAGAATTGGTGAATCTGCCACAGCTGTTGTCAAACCGCCAGATTCCATTCGCCTTTCGGTCTCAGGCTACCACGGGCGTCAAATCGCTTCCCTTGGCCGTTACCTATTCCGTGCGGAAGGGGCTGGCTGCAAATGACGCCTTGACCGGCCTCTCTTTCGGCGCGGCACGGTTGCTGTCGCTCGAGCAACAGCTCGGTTCGATCGCCGTTGGAAAGGACGCGGATCTGGTTGTGCTGAGCGGTCCACCGTTTGAGTTGTCTAGCCGTGTCCTGGCCGTGATGATTGACGGTCAGTGGGTCTACGAAAAGGAGCAAGATCGGTGATCAATCGAGACGGTGCTTTGAAACGGCTCTTGAGCTTGCCCCTGGCGGTACTCTGTGTGCAGCTGGCTGCGGCGGCAGAGTCCACGCCAGGTGAAGCGCCTGCGAAAGAATCGCGGATTGCGATTCGCGCCGGCAAAGTCATTACCTGCGCGGGAAATCCGATCGTGGGCGGCGTGATCCTGGTTGCCGATGGCCGGATCACAGCAATTGGCCCGTCGAGCGAGATTGAGATCCCGGACGATTACACAGTGCTCGATCACAGCGACAAGTTCGCCATGCCCGGGCTAGTCGACGCCCACAGCCACGTTGGTGGATCTCTCGGCGACATCAATGAAATGGTCTATCAAACCAATCCGGAACTACGGGTTTGGGACCAGATCGTCCCCAACAACGACCGTCTGAAAGTGGCAGTCGCCGGGGGTGTGACGACGGTCTGCTACATTCCAGGCAGCGGCACGAACATGGGCGGCTGGGGTGCGCTGATGAAGACCGGGCCTGGCAAATTAAAGGATGTATTGATCCGAGCTCCCGGCGTGCTGAAAATCGCGCAATCAGGCAACCCAGAACGCCGCAACGGCGAAGTTGGTTCGGGACGGATGGGGATGAATCACGTAATCCGCGAACAGTTGCGCGAAGGAATGCTGTATGTGCGCCAATGGGACGACTTTGAAGCCGGCCGGCGCACTCAGGAGCCTCGTCTGAATCTGCGACTGGAGTATTTCAAACCACTCTTTCGCCGCGAGATTCCTGTCGTGGTTCACACACAGGCCTATCAAGTCATTCAGTCCACGTTGCGGATTCTGCATGACGAAATGAAGCTCAAGGTGGTAATCGACCATGGCACGTTTGATAGTTACAAACTATCGGCAGAGATCATCAAACGTAACATCCCCGTCATGGCCGGCCCCCGTGGATTTCGGCTCGAACCGGAAAATGGACAAATCACCGGCATCGTGGCGGAATTCTATCGACGCGGTGTCGTGAATCTGGGCATTAACACAGACGCCCCCGTGATTCCACAAGAGGAGCTGTTCTTCCAGGCGGCCATGGCCGTTCGTTACGGATGGACTGAGGAAAGAGCGATTCACGGTCTGACAATCGAACCGGCTAAAGCACTCATGATCGATCATCGCGTTGGTTCTCTAGAGAAGGGCAAGGATGCCGACATCCTCATTACAACCGGGTCGATTTTGGATCCACGCAATTACGTCGCGGTCGTTTTGATTGATGGTAAAGTCGCCTACGACGTCGCCACGGACCGCAGAAGGTTTTGACCAACGGCGGCAACGTCCGCTAGAGACAAGCAACACACACGCCGTTTATGATGACAGTCACCGACTTTCAAGTCAGTCGCAGGATGAGACGCACGTGAGTTATCGCATCGCACATTACTTACTTGGTATTGTTGTCACGCTTGCCGCATCGGTCTTTGCCTGCGGGGTCGTTGCCGCGGGGGAAGCCGTTATTGCGCTGCGAGGAGGCACAATCGAATCGGGCAGCAAACTCGGACGAATCGACAGCGGTGTGGTCTTGCTGAAGGGCAACAAGATCGATGCCGTGGGCAAGGAAGTCGAAATCCCCGACAACGCTCGAGTCATTGATGTGCGTGGGAAGACAATCTTGCCCGGTATCGTCGATCCCTACCACGTTGTTAGTGTGGGGGCAGGTGGAGCGCCAGCGCCACGAACCGTTACAATTAACGGCCGCACATTCACGATCCGATCGACCGGCAGTACAACTTCCGTGAAGTTCCTCCGCATCGTCGACAGCTTTTATCCGTTCGGCGCGAAATTTCGACCGCTTGTGCGTTCGGGAATCACGACCGCCAACCTGGTTGCCAGCGGCTATGGCCAGTCCGCGCTGGCTCGCATGAGGATCGACGATCCAGAGGAACTCGTCTCCAACGGCGAAGGGCTGGTATATGCGTCGGTCAGCAACAGTGCCACCAGCCTGGGCCTACTTCGTAGCGGGTTGGCATCGGCCGCTGCGAGTAGCTCGTCCTCATCAAGCAGCTCGACCGCAAGCCGTTCGACCAGTCGGACGTCCAGCCGCCTCTCGGCAGTCGAGCAGAGTCTTTGGAAAGAGATCGCAGCCGGCCGGCGACCGTTGTTTGTCAACGCAAGCAATTCCGCGACGATCTTGCATGTGTTAAAGTTATTGAAAGCGCACGAGCAAGTAAAACTCGTGCTGATTGCCAACGGGCCAAATGTATATGAGACGTTGGACCAACTGAAAGGGCGTCGTGTGTCGTTGATCCTGTCGCCGACAATTGACACCGCACCTAACTCGCGAGACCGCATCTGCGTGCCTCGTTTGCTGCACGAGGCCAAAGTCGAATTTGCTATCTCGCTGTCCATCAGCCAATCGTCGCTCAGCAGTTCCCAAGATGCGCCGTTGGTCCCGATTGCATTTTTGACGAAAGCCGGCCTGCCTCGCGATGTCGCGTTCGCGGCGCTCACCTCGGTCCCAGCAAAGTTGCTCGGAGTTCAAGAGACCCATGGGTCGATCGAGCCCAAGAAATTGGCAAATCTGCTCGTCTTCGACGGGGATCCGTTGGCCCCCGCCAGCCGCCTTGAACGAGTGTTTGTGGAAGGCAGGACAGTTTATGAAGATTAACCATACGCACATTACGATTCCACTCGCCGGTCTTGTCATGGCAATTGCGACTCACTTCGTGATCGCGCCGCAGGCCTTATCACAACCGCCGGAGCGCCGCCCCGAACGTGGTCGCGCGAGGCCGACCCTGAAGAAGAAGGCTGGCAGCGAGAAACAGACAACATCTGACAAGAAGGAAGCCAAACCGATCACTGCCATTGTGGGCGGGGACGTCCATACGGTGACCCGCGAAGTGATCCGCCGTGGCACGGTGTTGGTGCAGGGCGACAAGATCCTCGACGTGGGGCAGGACATCAAGATCCCCAAGGGTGCAACGGTCATCGATGCGGCGGGCAAGCATGTCACGCCGGGGTTCATTGCGATGCAGATGTCACGAGTTGGTATAAGTTCGGCCGCCGCCTCGGGCTCTGGGCTTGCCGATTCACTAGATCCGTTTGATCGCAACATCAAATACGCATTGGGCGTTGGTATCACGTCGGGCGCTGTCTCCCTCCGCTCGTCCGGTCGACGTTCCCGCTCCAGAGCAGTTAATACCAGACGACCCAATGATCGGTTTTTGGGACTCGAGCCTGAAGAGCTCGTCAATGACGATCCAGAATTCAATCCAGACTTTGGTGATGCAGAAACCGAAGTCTGCCAATGCTGCGGCTTGCCGATCCAGCCGACCGAACCGATCACGCCATCGACTCCGAGCGCCGTAACGCCCACCAGGTACGCTGTTATCAAGTTGTCCTACGGCGAACTCGATCCAATGCTGGTGACTCAAACGCCGTTCTTCGCATTGTCTTCCAGTTCCCTGTCTGGATCATTGAACCGCCACACGTGGCGCGCGTCGATCGCCAAGGCTCGTGCGTACCTCAAGGCACAGGCGGAACACGAGGCAGTCGTGAAAGCCGGCAAGAAATCAACGCCACCCAAGAAAACAGTCAGTGACGACTACATTCGCCTGGTCAAACGAGAGACCTATTTGCGCACCGACGCCAATTCAGCGGACGATATCCGCAGCATGATCGCGCTGTCTCGCGAGCTTGACTACAAGTTGATGCTGAGTGGCGTCGCCGAAGGTTGGTTGACGGCCAGCAACCTTGGAGAAGCGGACGTCCCCGTGATCATAACGCCACGCAATCGACGTTCGCCGGCGAGAGGCCGAGAAGACTCGTCTGGCAGTTCGATTGAAACATCCGGTATTCTTGAACGTGCCGGTGTACCGTTTGCCGTTGCAGCGCTGTCCAGTTCGATCAGTCTCAACGGTCTCGCCGGCCGCGACCTGACGAGCCTTCCGTTGGAGGCCGCCTTCGCCATCCGTGGAGGTTGCAGCGAGGCCACTGCGCTGGCTGCCTTGACGATTGTCCCCGCCCGGTTGCTCGGGTTGCAGGATCGCCTGGGGAGTATCGAGAAGGGAAAAGATGCCGACCTGATCATCCTGGATGGTCCACCCCTGGACTACCGCAGCTACGTGGAAACTGCGATCGTCAGTGGCAAAGTGCGCTATGATCGCGTCAAAGATCATGTCTACCCGGTCTTCGATCGCGCGACGCTGAAGTAGTTGGGATTGTCCGAGGGATTACTGTCCGATAATCGCCTTTCGCTCCGCGAAAGGAACGTCCTTTCGCGAAGCGAAAGACGACAATACAAGATCGAACACTGCTTACAGGAGTGTGGGAAACAGAAGGGCAACGGGGTACCGTAGCTAGTCTGGTAAGTAACCGGTTTCTCAGTCTGCCTCACGGCAAGGCTGCACGCGTGCCTGACCGAAGTGTGTCGTCGAATTCCAGAACCAACAAGGCATCGCGAAAGAACGGTGCCGAGGCTCAAGAATTTGGACTGGCGACGGGAGATGATCTCGATGCGGATTTCTTCCACTTCGCATCGTGGATTCTCGCATGACGTTGTTGCCTCGACGAGTCCTTAGCCTCGTCACCTTCACCTTCATCCAATTTCAAGAGCAGAACCGTGGCCGGCGTCCGCAAAGGTGGATCGCGCGGGGTGAAATTCTTTTGATAGAGGACCGCAAGGGACACATGTACGGAATCGATGCTGCCCTGAAAGTGTTTCTGCGGGCGGGAGTTGAAATCCGGATCCGCACCAATCATGAATCGGAAATTAGCCACTTTGTGCGCGCTAGTCATGGTGCCAACCGCATCTTGTAGCCGACCGTTGACAAACAGGCGAACGATACGACCGTCGAAGACACCGACAATGTGCACCCGCTGACCGAGACGCACTTTGTCGTTTGAATCAGCTCCTTGATACGTCTTGTTGTCTCGCACAAAGAACCCCCATTTCCCGTCTTCCCCGACTTGCAGTGAGAGACCAACGCCATGGCAATTGGCGACAATTGACTGCAGGCGGTCGGCGGTCGGCGTGATCCAGGTCTCAATGGTCAACGGAGTTTTGCCGTCGTACTTCAAGTCCGTCTCGATCCACGCCGTCCCATCGAATTCAAGGCCCGTTCCGCTATTGGCGTTGGAAGTCGTCCGACCTCCCTTGACACCGCCCATCGCAACGGTTGCTTCAGCGAGTCGTTTTTCACATTTCGTCTTCGCCAAGCCGCTCAAGTTTGGGGCGGCAATGGCGTACCAGTGATGCGCACGAACAAGAAGTTGTACCGCAACGCCAGGCTCCTCTTGCTGAGCCAATTCCCACCACATATCGCCGAGACCCAATTGCTCCGCACCTGGATTCGCGCCACTCAAGTCTCTTTCTGCGAAAGCCTGCAACCTGGCCTTCCCGCTTCTGGCAAGTAGCGGCAATCCGCGATTCCAGTCGCCTCGTTCCAGGCAGTAGTACCGTCCAACGACATTATTTGCCTCCTCGTCGGAACTGTCGACTGCCAGAACCTCCAGAGCTTTCTGCACCCCTGCGAACTTAATTGCGATCCCGTCTATCTCCTTCAGACGTGTTGCCATTTCCTTGGCAAGTGGGACTGTACCTGCGCGACGGGCCGTGTCGCGAGCGAGTTGCAATAGGCTGGACGCAATGTCGTAGCGTTCCTGTTGCACGGCCTCTTCCGCAATGGGAGGTATGCGCTTCGCCAATTCGGCACGTCTCTCTTTCGCCATCGGCATCTTGGCCCACGCTTGTAACGCAGCTTGTTTCAATACCAAGGCATCGACTTCAAAATGTCTATCCAAGATGTCAATCGCACGCATCGCCGTGTCAGCATCACCAGCCTGGACCGCCATGATGCGAGCCACGCCCAACATCGCATAGCGTCCATTGGCGTCGTTCCCCGGATCTTGTGCCGCCACAAGTAGCTTCCTAGCCACTGCCGCCTTTTGCTCCAAAGTCTCCGCCTGTTCATATTCTGGCTGGTACAGTTCTTTGACCAACGCCTTTGCCGCCGCTAGATCTGCTTTGTCGGGTACTGGGAGCCTGCCGGGAAGGTCGAACGGAGTTAAGGGCTGCGCCGCGATGTCGGGGGTCACAGTTTCGGCGGTCGTGGGTCCTCCAGTCGCTGGTTCTGGAGACGTGGTTTTGGCGGTCGTTGGTTCCGGAGTCGTGGCGATCACCGATTCGGCGTCGCCTCTGGACTGTGGCGAGGTGTTCGTTGTTTCGACAACCACATCTCCCACATCGACACTCGGAGACGACGGATCCTGAGGTGTGATTAACTCCGATGAGTTTTTGCTTTCCGGGACGACTGACGTGTTGACGGCAGATTCGGGTGG
Source organism: Pirellulaceae bacterium (assembly GCA_030744725.1). Lineage (GTDB taxonomy): Bacteria > Planctomycetota > Planctomycetia > Pirellulales > Pirellulaceae > ARS98. The sequence goes on along the minus strand of JASLPZ010000073.1, from coordinate 690 downwards.
TTCTTGCGTTTGCGAAGATGCCTCTTTGACCGGTAATTCAGAGCCCTTTGTGGCCGTCGCTTCGCTCACTTGAACTGAGTGTTTGTTCACATCCTGATCGCCGTGTCGCATGAAAATACCGGCAGACACCAGCACGACAACAACGGCCATGGCCGAGACGACAAGCACAGGTTTCCGCGATTGGTTGTGTGGACGTCGCCCCGTACTCACGGCTGCCGTGGCTTCAGGCTTGTCTGATTGCGTTTCTGACGGCGTGGGTTTCGTGGGTCCCGCCGATTGGAGTCTCAACTGCAGATCATAGGTGGCTCGTGATTCGACCTGTAACAGACAGCCACGCGCCGCAACAATCTCGCTCAGCAAACGCTGTGAGTCCGCGACATGTTGTCCCATCTGGAATGTCTTCACGTGCGTCATTTGGCGATCAGCAGCATTGCTGATTACATCGGGATCGCTCTCAAATATGGCGACGCCGAGAAGTCGGTAGTGATTCGGTGGTTGCTCGGCCGTTGGAATGCCCAACCATTGATGATACGGATCAAATGACATCACAACTCGCTCCCGGATTGACTGCGGGCTTGGCGCTCATTCGCCACGGAGAAGCCAGTGGAAATTCTGTAACCGTTCACGGTAAAGAATTGGTACATCGTTAGTTTAGCAAAATTGCTACTGTTCGCGGATGGACAGTAGGGA
>JASLPZ010000072.1:0-23959 GCA_030744725.1 Pirellulaceae bacterium | reverse complement strand
ACGGCGCTGCCGCCCCTCGGCCGGCTCCGCGCGAGAATGAGCGTTCCGTCCGAATCGCGCATGTTCCAGAGCGTGCGTTGAACTACACGGGCGAGCGGCGTCTCCCGAAGGGGATACCGGCCGTCGATCGTTCCGTCTTCCGCCCAACGGCCGCGCGGGCACCAAGAAACATGGTTTGAAGGAAATGGAGAATCGTGCGTTTCTGAACCAGATCACGAAGCTCGGTTTCCAAGACGGTTCGGTCCAAAAGCCGGAGTTCATCAACCTGGAGCCGCTGCCGCCGAAGCATCCCGAAAAGGGCATGGCTCTGGCAACGCCGTACGCGGTTCAGATCAGCGGTGACGACTCGACCCTGGTCGCCGTCGCTGCTGGCTCCGACAAGCTGTTTACCGTCGATGCAGAAAGCGGCGAAGTGCTTGGACGCGTCCCCGTCGGGGCAGTGCCCCGCGGGATCGCACTCGAAAACACCGACGATGGAAGACCGGCGCGGGCCTGGGTCTACAATGCCGTCGCTAACACGATCTCGCTGATTGACTTATCCAACACGGCCCGCCCGAAGGTTGCCGGATTCGTCAAGCTGGGTGATCCCACGCATCGGCAGGTCAAGTTGGGACGCACTTGGTTCAACGATGCCGATGCTTCGTCGACCGGCACCTTTTCCTGCGAAAGCTGTCATCCCGACGGCAACACCGACCAATTGCTGTGGGTGCTGAAGACACCGATCGTCACGAGAGGCGATCAAATCATGCCCCGGTCTACAATGCCGGTGCGGGGTCTGCGCGATACCGCCCCATTCCACTGGGACGGCGTACTTGGCGATCCCTACGGCGGCAACAACAGCGCGAATATCCGCTCGTCGGTCGAGCCCACCGCGGATATTGAGGACCAGACGACCAGCACACGGCATCTGGTCGACGCCAGCCTGGCCAACACCCTGCGGGCGCATGGAAACGACGCGGTCAACGACGAAGGCAAGCCCGGCGCGCTTACGGCGGCGGAGCGCGACGACCTGGCGATGTATTTGCTCAGCGTACCTTTCCCACCCGCGCAGCGCCGTGCTTATGACAACGTTTTGTCGGAAACCGCGCAACAGGGCTACAAACTGTTTCACATCGAAGGGGACAACGACCCCACGAAATCGCGTCCGAATGTGTGCGGCAACTGCCACCGCATGCCGTTTATGGTGAGCACAAACACGCCGGGCACTGGCATGGAAGCGCCCACCTGGCGCGGCGCGTACGACCGCTTCCTGATTCTGCCTCAAGGCCGGCTGAATATCATTGAGTTTCCGTTCTATCGTAACGTCGCGGAACGTGGCCAGCCTGAAGAAGAGATTTGGCGGTTTTCCTGGGGCGGGCGCCGTCGTTTCAACCCAGTCTGGAATATGGTGGTGGAAGGAAGCACCGGGTTCTCCGGTTCCTTCGCCCGCCAGGTGACGCTCAACGCGACATCGGTGAAAGAAGCGTTGACAGCTGATCTGTTGAATGCGTTGGAAGTCTCAGCCGCGGAAGGCGGCGTGGTGCTCGAAGCCGAAGGCGTTTTCATTGACGAGTCGAGTTCAAAATCTGCCGAGTTGCAATTCGATCCTGAGTTTCAAGGCGGCGCCTACGTGAGCAAGGCTCGCGATCGCGCCTCATTCACCCGCGAACAACTCGTGTCGCTTGCTGGTGATGGTAGATTCGTGGGCACATTTACGGGAAGACATGGCGAGAACGCCGATGTCGAATCCCCGCAACCAGCCCTGTGGATGCTGGGTTCGATCCACGAACAACGGGGGCGACAGGAATTCCCGATCCTGCATGAAGGCAAGAGCACCATGGCCGTCAGCGGCCGCAACTTCGACCAGTATGCAAGCGTATATGTCGACGGGCGGCGTGTGGACGGTTCCATCATGCTGAAAGAGGACAAACAAGAAAAAGTCCTGATTGCACTGGATTCGTTGCCTTCGCCCGGTATGCACCTGTTGCAAGTCCAGTCGGAGAACGGATTATTCAGTAACGATTTTATTTTCCACGTCGCCAAGGACGCGGAGGCTGCTGCGGAATTGAAACGCAGCATCGATGAACCGCATGTTGGCCCCAGAGACGCATTGGCAACAGCCGTCGCCAAGGGCAACTTGGAAGAGACCAAGAAGCGGCTTGGCAATGCACGGCGGATTAACGCGCGGCAAGGCGAAGGCGGTTCGACGCTGCTCAGTACCGCGGCACTTCATGGACGACTCGACATTGCCAAGTACCTGCTCGAGCGTGGGGCAAAAGTTGACTCCACCAACAACGACGGCAATACACCGCTCCACGTTGCAGCCTTCTTTTGTCGCACGGAAATCGTGCAACTGCTGCTGGACAAAGGCGGTTCGGTCACACAGAAGAACGATCGCGGAGAAACACCAGTCGACGTAGTATCGGGCGATTGGAACGACGGTTTGGCGAACCTATACAAGGGAATCGCCAGTGCGGTGCGCATCGAGTTGGATCTGATTCGCATCCAGCGCGAACGACCCAGAATTGGCAAGTTGCTGCGAGAACACGGCGAGCAGAAGAACCAACGCACGGAGAAGCAGTGAATAAGGAACGCCCGATCGTTCGTGTCGGTTTTTGGGCTCGATATTGAACACTAAGAAGAACTGTCCAACCACATATCGCGAGTATTCAATGCGACTGATTCGCCCACTTTTTTGCAGTTATTTGTATTTGGTCTTGTTGGCGACGGCGGCTGCCGGACAGCGTCCCAACGTCGTCGTTCTGCTGGCTGATGACCTAGGCTCGAAGGACATCGGCTGTGACGGCGGACCGGTGAAGACACCAGCGCTCGACGAGCTGGCTGCGAAAGGCGTCCGCTTCACTGACTTCCATTCGGGAGCTCCGGTTTGCTCGCCAGCGCGAGCCACACTGCTCACAGGGCGTCATCACTTGAGGACGGGAGTCTACACGGTCATTCAAGACCATATTCACAACATGCACCTTCGCAAAAGCGAGGTGACGATTGCCGAGCTTCTGAAAGCGAACGGTTACGATACGGTTCATCTCGGCAAGTGGCATCTGGGAACACCGTTTCGCGGGATGAAGAAACCGTGGATCGACGAACACGGATTCGATTATTGGTTCGCGACTGACTTGAACGCCGCGCCAAGTCATCGCAACCCGAGTAACTTCTGGCGCAACCGGGAACGAGTCGGGGAGCTCAAGGGATACGCCTGCCAGCTTGTGGTGGATGAGGCAATCACCTGGCTGGACAAGAAACGCGATGCGGAGAAACCGTTCTTTCTCAACATCTGGTTTCACGAACCGCACGCTCCCCTCGCGGCTCCGGATAACCTTGTTTCGCAGTACGGTGATCTAAACGATCCCGCCGCGATATACTCGGGCACGATCGACAACACGGACCGCGCCATCGATCGACTGCTGAAGAAGCTTGAGGACATTGGTTCACTTGAAAACACGATCATCATCTACACCTCTGATCACGGCAGTTACCGGCCGGATCGAAACGGTGGTTTGCGGGGTAACAAAGGGTCACTGTTCGAAGGTGGGATTCGTACGCCCGGCATCATCTACTGGCCAAAACGCATCAAGGGCGGCCGGATTGAAGATACACCCGCAGGCGCCGTCGACCTCTTGCCAACGATTTGCGGTCTGGCGGGGATTGAGAAACCGGAAGGCGTGCACCTCGACGGAGCTGATCTTTCTCCTCTGCTGGCTGGCAAGCCGGCGGAATTCAAACGTCACCAACCGCTAACCTGGCATTCTCCAACAAGTCAACCGATTGTCGTGATTCGCGAAGGCAAGTACTCGCTGGTCGGTTACCGAAGGATGGAGTATCCCAGGGACCAAGACACGATTCGAGCGGTCATGGATGAAATGAGAGTCATTCTCGAGAAGAAGCACGATCGCAAGTTGACGCAGTCCGAGCTTTGGCACAAAGCGTACAACAGCGAAATCAAAACGCCGCAGTGGAGTCGCCTACGTGGCAAGTTTGTAACGCTGAACACGTTCCAGGAAGCGTGGATCCCCCTCATCAAAGAAGGCTCGGGCGGCATATCGAAATTCGAACTTTACAACTTGTCGACCGACCCAAACCAGCAACAGAATATCGCCGAACGGTTACCCGAAGTGACCAACCGCTTGAAAGAACAGGTGCTGGCGATCAACGCCCACGTGCTGAAGGAAGCTCCGGATTGGTCTCAGAGTCGCCTTTCGCTCCGCGAAAGTAGGGCAAGAGATCCTTCCAAGAGCGAGAACAAGCCAACGCCACTTTCGCGGAGCGAAAGGCGACTATCGAACTGGCATCAATGGCGAGGCCCGGAAGCCAACGGCGTTAGTCGCGCCGCGAAACCTCCGGTCGAGTGGAGTGAAGACAAGAACGTCCGCTGGAAAGTTGCGATCAATGGGAAGGGGAATGCATCGCCGATTATTTGGGGTGACAAAGTGTTTTTGTTGACAGCGATCAACACCGGTCGCGTCGATCCATCGCGCCCCAAGCCGGAAGACCAGCCAAAACGGGTATTCGGAATTAAGCACCCCAATACGTTTTACAGATTTGAAGTCTTGTGCCTCGACCGGAATACGGGCGAAGAACTCTGGCGTCAGACGGCAAGCGAGCACGTGCCTCACGAGGGCACGCATCATGACGCCGACTTTGCCTCTGCGTCACCGACCACCGATGGCGAGCGTCTCTACTGTTGGTTCGGCTCCGCGGGCATGCATTGCTATGACCTCGACGGAAGGAAACAGTGGGAACGTGATCTTGGCAAGGCCTACGTTGGGGCCAGTCTGGGCGAGGGATGTTCTCCCGTTTTCCATCAGGGCAAGCTCGTGATCGTCCGCGACCATGCGCGACAGTCCAGCATCGAGGTGCTCGACGCACGAACTGGCAAATCGTTGTGGAAGAAGGACCGCGACGAACCAAACGCTTGGGCAACACCAAGAATCGTCGAACATAGTGGTAAGACACAAGTCATCACTGCCGCCTCGAACATGATTCGCAGTTACGACCTCGATAGCGGCGACATCATCTGGCAATGCAGCGGACTGACCGGCAACGTCACTCCGTCTCCGGTCGTCGATGGCGACGTCGTGTACTGTATGAGCGGTTACGAGGGCTACTCGCTGCTTGCCCTGCCGCTGAACGCCAGGGGTGACATTTCGAATTCTGACAAAACTGTTTGGTCAAAAGACAAGGGAACTCCGTACGTTCCCTCTCCAGTGATTTACGACGGGATGCTGTACTTCACACAGTCGAACCAGGCGATTCTGACGACCGTGGATTCACGAACAGGTGAAACGCTACTGAAACGAAGTCGGATTCCAGGAGTATCAAACATTTACTCGTCACCCGTCGGCGCAAACGGACTCGTTTACTTCACCGGCCGCAATGGCGCGACGGTTGTGCTCAAGCGTTCCAACAAGTTGGAAGTCCTGGTGACGAACAAGCTGGACGACGAATTCAACGCCTCACCGGCGATTGCAGGGCGACAACTATTTCTTCGCGGTCGGAAATCGCTCTACTGTCTTGAGAACCGGGTCGACGACGCAGACTCACGGAACTCCCTCCGGGAGAGTCGGCCCGCCAGGGCCGGAAAGGGGTAGTACGCTTGGCCGGGAGCTTCAACGATCGTCGCCGTGGTGAAAAAACCCTCCCCGGCCGCTGCGCGTCCGACCCTCCCGCCGCAAGCGGGAGGGTGTTGCAACTCGCTACAAACACCCCAAGAACTGCGCGACCTCCCCGCGGGCAATCACTTTCCACTACGGCTCGGAAGAATCGGATGAACCATGAAATCGTTAACGGCCTGCAACCGAGAGCAATTGGAGGAAACTCGATGAAACAATGTTTTATATCACTCGCCGGATTCGTTTTGGCGTTTTTTCTATTCAGCGGTCCGATTGACGGCGAAACGATTCGTGGGAAAGTCGTCGACCAGTCTGACAAACCCATCGAAGGTGTCATGGTGTCTGCCATCGACGCTGAACACCGAAAATGGACGTCCGTGTTTACACAGAAAGATGGTTCGTTTGAGATATCCGGCTTGAGGAACATTGACCACAGCATTCGCACTCGGCTGATGGGGCTCGCGGATGAATGGAGCAGCGGAGTCGCCGCAGGCATCCGCGACATGGTGGTCCAAACTCGCCCTGCTGTCGGCGACGAACTGGAAGTGCAACGCCCGGCCAGCAGTGCTTTCAGCATGCTTGCCTTCGACAATCCTCGCGACAAACTGAATTTCAAAATGATGTGCTCGTACTGTCACCAGATCGGGACGGTCGGGTTCCGCACTCCTGAAAAGCCGGTCGATTGGGAAACCATGTTGCGTCGGATGGATGGGTTTGGCGGCCTGTATCCGCATACTCAAGACACCATCATCGCACGCCTGATGAACACTTACAAAGACGATGCGGTGGACAAGTGGCCCACATTTCGTCCGCCGCCGGCACCGACGGGAATGGCGACCGCCGCAACTATCACGATGTGGGAAATGGACAAACCGCTGCAAGGTTCCTTTCATGACTTGGAAATCGGTCGAGACGGACAAGTCTACGCGGTCAACATCAGCAAGCACCGCATGATTGCCTTGGATCCCACTTCAGGCAAACAGACAACCATCAAGTTCCCGCCGCGAACCTACGCACCTCACTCCATCGAAACAGCTAATGATGGCAGCCTGTGGACGACGATGTGCGCCAGCGGCCAGATGGCTCGCTTTGACATCGAGACGAAGAAGTTTGAAGTCTACAGTAGCGCCGAAGCGCCAAAGAAACGCGGAAACTACCCCCACACGTTGCGCATCGATCCGAAAGATCCCGAGGGTCTGATTTGGTACACCGATGCGGGATCCAACTCGTGTTTCTCCATGCATCCGAAAACGCATGTCGTCAAGGAGTACAAGCTGTTAAGTGCAGGCCAGGCGATCGGAGCTGGACGTGGCGAGTCGCGTGGCATCACACCCTATGGTTTGGACTACTCACCCGTAGACGGCATGATTTGGTATTCCAAACTGAACGGGAATCGCATTGGCCGAATCGACCCAAAGGCGGACGATGGTGCGATCAAAGAATGGAACCCGCCGTTCCGCGGCCCCAGGCGTTTGCACGTTGCCCCCGATGGAATGGTTTGGGTTCCCGGGTTCGGTTCGGGCGTGTTTGGCAAGTTTGATCCGAACACCGAAAAGTGGACTGTCTACGAACTGCCGGACTCCGAAAATCAAATCCCCTATGCGCTGAACATCGACAAGGAAGGCATCGTCTGGATATGCGGGACCGGCAACGACACGATCAACCGATTCGATCCAGTGACCGAGGAATTGGTTGAATTTCGGTTGCCAACGCGCGTATCCTACACACGTGAGATCGAGTTCGACGACGATGGCAACGTTTGGACCAGCACGTCCGGGCCTGCCCGGCACATGGAACGTGGCGTTGGTGCCGTGATCCGCATCTCGCTTCCCAAGATGTTGCCGAACAGTGGCGGTATTCAATTGGTCGCCAAGACCTATGACGGAACTCATAACGTCGGAAATCTGGCAACCGCTCCGGAAAAAACGAATTCCAACAACATCGCTCTGTTCGCGAAAATTGACAAGTCAGAGATGCCGAGCGCGTATATACCGAAAAAGCATCAAGAGTATGTCGACAAACGACTGGCGAGTTTGCCTCCGCAAAGCCGACCCCGAGTAGGCCAACTTTGGAAAGATTTTATTGGCGAGAATCCAGATCGAAATCGTGACGGCGCGATGTTCGTCCGGATCCTTGAATACGTCGCCAGCAATCACTCGACGTCAAAGCGGCGCTTCATCAAGAAGTGGCAGCATCATAACTTCGGCTCGGCGCCAGATAGATTGGCCGGTCGATCGATCGAGAGAGGCAAACTGTTTTTTGAACAAGCGACCTGTAGTCGATGTCACGCGATTGGTGGCAAAGAAGTAAAATACGGCCCGGATTTGGCGGAAGTTTCGAAGCGATTTCGAGGCGCAAAACTGCTGCACCAGATCGTCAACCCGTCCGCAGAAATCCATAAGGAGTTTCAGACGCAGATGATTTTGGTCGATGACGGACGGGTGCTGACGGGATTGGTCGTCGAAGAAACGGACGATCAGCTTCGCCTACTTCCCAACCTGCTAAAGCCTGACAAGATCAATACGATTGACAAGTTGTCGATCGAAGAACGTCGAATCGCAGATATTTCAACCATGCCAACCGGTCTGCTAGATACTTACACGGTCGAAGAAGTATTCGACCTGTTAGCATTCATTCAGTCCGCGGGCCCTGCGAAGGGGAGCACAGCGCCGAAATGACAAAATGGTAGCCCGACGTGTGAGCGAAGGACGTAGCGTGGGTAGTGGGTGATTAAAAGGTGCTGGCTCCGAATGACTGGCGTGAGACTTGCTATTGCACATCCCGCTCATACGGCAGCTTGGCGACGTAGCCGATGATCCGTCACCCATGCGCACACAACAGCACTGAGGGCGACCAGCAAGAGCGCCGTCGATAGTCGTAGCTGCAATCGCCACCGCTTCGGGTTGTCATTCTCGCTTTCCACACCCCAAATCATACCCACCCACTTTGCAACCGGCCAATTCCGCCAGCTCCAGGTCGTGATCCCTTCGTAACGGAACAAGTAATGACTTCAAATCAAGGAGGCGCGGTACAGATAGAAGCTAGGGCAACAAGTGAGCGGGTTGGGCGGCAGTCTTTGTGCCTTCGAGACGGTACTCGGGCGCGAAGGCGCGCGAGGCAATTCTGATGGTGGCGATCGGCCGCGAAAAAGGCGCGATCGGGTAGACCACAGGATTCTTTCTCCGCGACAGGCTTTCGGCTATGCTATCTAACCGGTCGCTGGATTATCCCCCCGCCTTCGCTCGGAGAATTGAGATGCCAACCGCTCAAGAGACCACGCCACACGAATCACGCCGTCGGTTCCTAAAGAACACCACGGCGATTGCGGCAGGCGCATCGATCTCCTGTCTCCTCTCCCACGGTGTTGTCGCGGATGATGATGCCAAATCGAAAGAAAAGAACGATCGCCTAGTGCTCGCCGGTGTTGGTTTGGGCGGCCAAGGGCGACACGATTGTCGGCGGGCCAGACAGTTTGGCGACTTTGTCGCGGTCTGCGATGTCGACCGCTCGCACGCCGACGGTGCGAACGAGGAACTAGCGGCAGGTAAGGCGGATGTATACGCGGAATATCGCAAAGTGCTCGACCGCAAGGATGTCGAAGCAGTCGTCATTGCCACACCGGATCACTGGCATTCAAAGATCGCCATCGAAGCCATGCTGGCAGGCAAGGATGTCTATTGCGAAAAACCGCTCACACTGACCATCGAAGAAGGCAAACAGATCTGTCACGTGGCGAAGAAGACGGGCGCCGTCTTTCAGGTCGGCACACAGCAGCGCAGTGAAAACAGCGACATGTTCCTGAAAGCCGCGGCACTCGGACAGGCAGGACGCGTCGGCAAGATTCAGAGAATCACCGCCATCATCGGCGGCGCGCCTGCGGGTGGACCATTTGAGGTCGTCGAAGCCCCCAAGCACTTGGACTGGAACGCGTGGCTCGGCCAGACACCGGTGGTGGATTATATCAAAGAGCGATGCCACGGGAACTTCCGTTGGTGGTACGAGTATTCCGGCGGCAAGATGACTGATTGGGGCGCGCATCACGTGGATATCGCGCACTGGGTCTTGGGCGCGAAGGACACGGGCCCCGTGCGGTTTGAAGGTACGGCGAACCACCCTGTGCCTTTCGAAGACGGATACCCCACCGAAACAAACAAGTACAACACTGCCACAACATTCCGCGTCATTTGTACGTTTGCCAATGGGGCCGAACTGATCATCACGGATCGCACGGACGAGCATGACAATGGCGTGTTGGTCGAAGGAGACAAGGGGCGCTTCTTCGTCAACCGTGGCAAACTGGTCGGATCGCCGGTGGAAGAGCTGGCGCAAAACCCGCTTCCAAAAGAGCTGCTGGCGGCGTTGTCCAAGGGCAAACAAACAGGCCATCACATGCGCAACTTCATCGAATGCGTCAAAACCCGAAGTGAACCGATCTCAGACGTCTTTTCACATCACCGCGCCATGACCACCTGCCACCTGGCCAACATCTGCATTCGGATCGGCCGCGCCTTCCAATGGGACCCCAAGGCCGAGCAGATTGTTGGTGACGACGACGCGAACGCCTGGCAGCGACGGGACCAGCGCAAAGGATTCGAGATCGTCGTCTAATGGCGTATTGGACCGACAAGGTTGCCGTCGTAACGGGCGGTTCGGCAGGACTGGGCCGCGTGCTTAGCGAGTCCTTGGCCGCCGTGGGCGCGCGCGTCGTGCTCGCGGCCCGCAATACCGAGCGGTTGCAGCGTGCAGTCAATGAGATCACCGAGCAGGGGTATACGGCGCTGGGTGTGCCAACCGATGTAACCAGCGATGCGCACGTCGCTGCGTTGATGGAACGGACGATCGCCGAGTACGGTCGGATCGACGTGTTGATTAACAGTGCAGGTTGTTCAGATCGAGGACACGCACTCGAAACGCCGCCCGAGCGTTTCCAAGAGCTGTGGGAGCTGAATTTTTTGGCTACCGTTCGATGTTGTCGTGCCGCCACACCGCATTTGATCCATGCCCGCGGGCACCTCGTCAACGTCGGCTCCTTGGCGTCCAAAACCGCGTCTCAGTTGTTGGGGGCCTATCCAGCGAGCAAGTTTCCGGTGGCGGCCTATTCGCAACAATTGCGCTATGAACTCGGCCCCCAAGGGGTTTCAGTGCTACTCGTTTGCCCTGGTCCGATCGCGCGCGAAGATTCCGGCCAGAGATACAACGAGCAGGCGTCGGATCTGCCGACCGTCGCGAACGAACCAGGAGCTGGCGTCAAGCTGAAGCGGATCCCGCCCGCTCGGCTGGCAGCCAAAATCCTGCAAGCATGCCAACGACGACGGCCCGAGCTGGTCATGCCTGCCAAAGCAAAACTGCTATTCGCCATCGCCCAGCTGTCTCCCACAATGGGAGACTGGTTGCTCAAACGGCTAACTTCGTCCTAACGCGGCAGGGCCGTAGGTTCGTTACGCATTGGCAGCCGGCGTACAGCGCCGATTTTCGAGATCCAGCGATGTCATTCTTCGGTTGCCAAGTCTGCGCAGCTTGCCTACCATGGCGGCCACCAGCAATTTGTCTCCAGCATTACAGGTAGCGTTTCCATGCAACATAGACTCACTTTCTTTGTCCAGTCCACAGTTTGCCTCATGGCCTGCGCATTTGGCATGGCCCAAACAGAGTCTGTTCTGTCACAAGACCTTGCGTTGAAGAAGGGCCAGGCGAAGAAACAGCCCAACATCGTCGTGGTCTTTTGCGATGACCTGGGCTACGGCGATCTGGGCTGTTTTGGAAACCCGACCATCGCGACGCCGAACCTGGACCAAATGGCCGCCGAGGGAATGAAATTCACTCAGTTCTACGCGGCCGCGTCAGTTTGTACACCAAGCCGGGCTGCGTTGATGACCGGACGTCTTCCGTTGCGCAGCGGCATGTGCAGCAATAAGCGACGAGTACTCTTTCCGAACTCGAAAGGCGGTCTGCCGGCCGACGAAGTGACGATTGCCGAAGTACTCAAGGGCCAAGGCTATGCGACTGCCTGCGTCGGCAAGTGGCATTTGGGGCACCTGCCACAGTTTCTACCGACCCGACAGGGCTTCGATTCATATTTTGGGATCCCGTATTCCAACGACATGGATCGTGTCGCCAGCGCGCCCAAAGGGCGAGCTTCGTTTCTGAACCCAAAAATTGAATTCTGGAATGTCCCGTTGCTTCGCAATGAGAAAGTCATCGAACAACCCGCCGACCAGCGAACCATCACGCGACGTTACACGGAGGAAGCTGTCGATTTTGTCACCAAGAATCAAGATCACCCATTCTTCTTGTACTTACCACATTCGATGCCCCATGTGCCCCTGTTCCGCTCGGCGGAGTTCGAAGGTCGTAGTAAGCGAGGGTTGTTTGGCGATGTGATTGAAGAAATCGACTGGAGCGTCGGCCGCATCCTGGAAACTCTGAAGACTCTCAAGCTGGACCAACAGACACTTGTTCTGTTTACCAGCGACAACGGACCGTGGTTGATCTTTAACGAACATGGCGGCTCGGCAGGAATGCTGCGTGACGGAAAAGGGAGCACGTGGGAAGGCGGAATGCGCGAACCCACAGTGGCCTGGTGGCCGGGAACGATCAAGCCTGGCCGTATCTGTAGGGATGTGGCCAGCACGATGGATCTGTTTGCCACTGCCTGCGCCCTGGCGGGTGCGGAATTGCCGACGGAACGCGTGCTGGACAGTTACGACCTGTCGCCGCTGCTTCGAGGCGATGGCGGCAGCGGACGGGAACTCCTCTTCTACTACCGTGGCTTCAACCTGATGGCTGTCCGTAAGGGCCCTTGGAAAATGCACCTGATGACGCAGGATGCCTACGGTGCCGGCGCGCGCCAGGCCGTCACGCATGACCCTCCGATTCTATATCATCTCGAACACGATCCGTCCGAACGAATCAACGTGGCGGAACAACATCCGGAACTTCTGAAAGAGATTCTGGCGGATGTAGAATTGCATCGAAAACAGTTGCAACCGGCCGAGTCTCAGCTGGAGCTTTAGCGAGGCTGTACCTCGGGCCGATGCGAGCTATCGCTCGATTGCAGCAACCCGCTCCCCGACCAACCTGCGGTCGGTGCCCGTCGCTGAATGGTGACGGGGCTGAATGGTGACGGGGCTGAATGGTGACGGGGCTGAATGGTGACGGGGCCGGCAGCGTTATCTTACCGGGCGCGTTTGGCCACCCGCTTACCCGATCCCCCGTGCTTCTTGGCAACCAGGAATTTCGTTTGACCACAGCCGTAGGTGGAACAGCTGCCGTAATACTGCCAGCAATCTCGGTGGTGCGGAGTCTTGCAATTACGACAAAAGACCGCGTCAATTGTGATGTCGTCGCCGCAGATTTGGCAGATTGCAGATGCTAGCGAAAGAACTGCATCGCGTTGCCCAGCATTAACAAAATCGATCCCCTCTGCGTTGGTACCTGATGCCGCGTCGTGGAGTTTGATTCCCAACCGGACAAACCGCTTGAGCGAATAATCGTCACGAATCAGCGTCCGCTTCTTGATCAGCAGGAGACCGCCACAAATCGAAATACAGATATCGTCATTGCCCAGGAATCGGCGGAGTTCGCCGATCGCCAGTTGCACTTCCTTGCTCAACAGACGGCGAATGGCCTCTTCCGAGTTGCCACTTATTAGATACAGTGGGTCAAATTCTGGCGAGCCGATTTGAATGTCTTGCATACCCAAGAACTTGCCAACGACGGAAATCACTCGCTGTGGGCAAACTTCGCAGCGCAAGTGCGCATCCGGCCACCCCAAGTGAAGTTGGGTATAGTACTTGGCGTGCTTTCCGCCAGTCGAGTAGATATCGACGACGGCTTGCCCCCCAGCATATGAAAACCTGAGGGTCGGCCGCCCCATGACGCCACCGGGAACGCTATGTCCACCCAAGCTGCGGGCAACACGCTGATAGGTGTCGTCGAGCTCACGGGCCTGTTTGGCGGTGTGCAGGAACAGGAAAAATAGCGCGACGCCAATGCCGATAAAAATAAGGAAGGTGCCCAGTTCTTCAGCCACGATTCGATTCGCTTTGGATAGTTCTCACGGTGGCGCATTACTGCGGCTTGAAAGGGTTGTCGGACGTGTCCGACGGACTGATCGGCTGCACCTGCCGCGGTGCCACAAAGCGAGTCTCCAGACAACCATACACGGAACAAGCGCCATTGTAAGTCCAGCAATCATGGTGGTGTGGTGTCTTACACCGATGGCAGCAAACCATGTCGTGTTCGATCGAGTCGCCGCAGACCTTGCAAATCACGTCTTCCAACGGCCTCGCAACATCGGTGTCGAGGAAGTCGATGCCGACCACTTGAGTCAACATCGCTTGATCGTACAGTTCGAATACTAACTGCACAAACTCAGCAAGATCGTCCTGCCGCCTCAATCTTCTGGGTTTCTGAAACGTCAGGCGGCCATGGTGTATTTTGAGATAGAGATTGTCGTCGTCCGACAATAATCGCAGTCGATTCAGTTGCCAGCGCACGCCTTCGCTCAGTAGATTTGCCGTCTCGGCGTCATCCCGTCCAATGATGACGTAGTCGGTTTCAAATTCGCGTTCGCTGATCCCAACCTCTTGGGTGCGGATGCCGGCGGGGTGAATACGATCTGGATCCCGGTATAGTTCTACCTGCATCCGAGCATTCGGCCAATCCATCCTCATCTCGGCGCAGCGGCCCGAGAGTGGTGGAATGGCACGCGCTTCCCGATATAAGGCTCGTGTTTCACCGTATCGAAATCGAATTCCCGCGCGACCGAAGATTCCGCCCGGCAAATACTGGCCAGCAAAGCGTTTTGCGACCTGACGATAAGTGGTTCGCCGCCTCACCGATCGCGCCTGCGCACGCGCAATGGTCCCCGTCGTAACCACGAAAACAAATAAGAGGAAGAGAAAGGATAGGAGGCATTCCATCGCGCATTCACTTGGAAACCAGGGGGATGCCAATCAACGGACTGCGGGAGCGATGCCAGAAAAGAGTCGTCAGAGACCGCTCCAGTAGCCGCACTGTATAACAACACATTATGACATGTGAAGTGGGTGTCGTTCAATCATCTCCAATATAAAACAGATCATCATCGCCTTCGGTACGATGCCGAATGGGTGGCGAGCGGATTGGCAGCGGCGGAGTTGGTGTGTCTTCGCCGATGAACAACACATCCCCGGCATCACGGGAAGCAGGGAGCGAAAGTCGCTCGTCACCTCGACGCTGATACCGAATCACGTTGCCGCCTTGTGGCGCAGTCCGATCTCGCAAAGCACGATCGTCGACAGGCAGTTGAAGGGTCGATTCATCGTCAAACCAGTTCTTCGCTGCGTAGTTCGTGGCTTTACTCAAGTCCATGTATTGCAGGCGAGCGACGTCCCACAATCGCTCGCAGACGACATCCAACCCCAAGTCTTGGTCCCACGGCAAACCGACATCCTTAAGATTGATGAAACCACTGAACGAGATATTGGGATGAAAAATCGGTGTGATCCAACGAATATCGGGCGGGCGTCGCGGAAAGGAAAACGGCAACCGCACGTCGATTTTGTGAAACTTGACGAACTCGACATCGGCGCGGGGACTGGTATCTCTGCTGATTCCCTTGCCTCGGAGGGTGATCGAATAGCGGTCGGGGGGATCACCAGTGAATTCGAAGTCCAAAATGCTGGTCGCTTTTTTCAAAGCGCGCATCGCCTCCAACTCAGCTGCGAGGCGCTCGTGGCGTTCTTGTTGAGTCACTATCGCTGCTCCGTGAAATTGATCGGACCCCCTCGTCAGACGGGTCTCAGGATATCTCCGCTCTATGGCGTTTCGGCGACCTACTAGCTATTCGCCTCTTCGGAAGTTTCATCGGACGATTCATCAAATTCAACGTCTTCTTTTTTGTTGTTGGCGAAGGAAAATGCGATTCCTGCGGCAAAGAGGACGGCCACCGCCGATCCAATTCCGATCCAAGTCCACTTGGAAATCCCAGCGGCAACTTCCTTCTTGGCGTTTTTCGAGCCCTCTTCGGATTTATTCGCCTCGGCCAAGTCGCCTTGCAGATCATAATTGTCGTCCTTCAGCCCCCGTATCGTGGTCGTGAGCCGTTCGATTCGATGGTCTAGAGACTCGGTGCGTTCGACACTGGATGCCAATTTGGTCTTCAGGCCTCCGACGGTGCTGTCGAGTCCTGCGATCAACGCACGTTGACCTCGCAAACTATCGTGCAATTCGGCATTTTCGTCAGTCTTTTTCGCCAGTTCGGCAAGCACGCCATCGGGCGTCCCATGTTGGGAACTAAGGAATCGATCGAGCACTTCCAACTGGACTCGCGTGTCCGCTTCAGCCGTGCGGGTGGCGGCGAGCTGCTCAATGCTCTTCTGCAGCGCCGCCACTTGAGCAAGTTCTGCTGTTGACGTTTCTGGTGGCCACAACAAGCGTGCGGCAACCACCAACATGAGGCAAAACTGCATAGCTAACATGCCCAATATCGCGATCGATTGCCAGGCCGGTTGGCCCCCGGCAATATTGACAACGGGGGCCGATTGTTGAGAACCGCCGCGAAACCGTGGATCCTGAACCATGTCGAACTTCCCCTCTAGTTGTGCTGCGAACTGTGCTAATTCGTCTTGGCGAAACCGTGATGTTATCACGAAGAAACCACCGGTTCGTCGGATACGTTCGGTTTCGTCGCCAGTCCACTGAAAAAGGCCTCGGTCCTGTCGGCAAGGGTCAATGACCAACGCGACATCGAGTTGTTTGTTGAAAAAATTGTCACAGATGAACATGTCCATACCGGACAGAAACACACCCCAGTCCGGATGCGTGTGGTACCAGCCGACAATCTGCAGATCGTCCGGGAACTCGTCCCGCTCGCGTGTGATCTCGGACCAGGTATCGTGTGTGAACTTGAAGCTTCCCTTGGTACTCTCATAGTGCCTTGCGCGGAGGCTGTCAGTGATGACAACGAAAGGCTGACCGTTTTCATCTTCGTATTGGCCACCCAGCATCACGCCACCCAGTTCGACACTGGTGTCCGTCAAGGCGTGCTCTTCCATGTCGGCCAGCGAATCCAAATCCACAAAGATCGGCAGATCCTCGTCAGCGGGTTCAAAAATCGGCGCGATCGCGAAGTGCTTGTTCTCGTCTGGGCGCAGCCGCACCTCGGGTCGCGCTTCTTCGAGTTCGCCGAACTTAATCTCCACGTTTTCGCCCATGCAGCAATCTTTTCTTAGTCAGTTCCGCGAGGCTGAGCACTCATCGCAGTGTCACGGTCCGCGTCGAGGAGGAACACTTTTTCGCCCTCTGACAATTCAACACGGACCATGTCAAAGGGTGGGATTCCCAATTCGCTTAATCGGTATTGCGCCAATTCACTGCCTGAGACCACGCTATGCTCCAGATCGGGCTTGGAGGTCTGCTTGCACTCGGGGCAAATGGCCTGATCCACACTCACTTTCTGAAGTGGGCGCATGATTGTCTGGCTGGTTTGACACTGCCGGCATTCTACTTTCACCACCAGATCGCGTTCCAGGGCCATTTGCATCGTCCCGCGTTCTTGAGTCTGCTGCCGCACGGCCTCAAACAGCTGTTCTGCAGTATTCTCCCTGGCCGAGACCGCCAGCGCAATTGGTTCGGGGTACGTTTCGTGGCTCAAACAGTCATCTCGACGCTGGAAGGCCGTCTTATAAACTCGATTCGAAATGCCGTTATAAATCATAGCACCACCCGTTTCGACGGCCATGCCATGAATCAACTTCAGCGCCTCTTGGACTTGCAATCCGCCAATCATTGAGGAAATCGTTGGGGCCGTGGGCACTTTGCCCGCCTGTAGATCCTCCTGTCGCAGCAAGGGGCAGCTATAACGCAGATTGATCAGCCGGTAGTCGTTTTCGGTCATCGCGCATTCATAGCAGGCACTGTCTGGCGGCGCAAACACTTTCACCACGCCATTGATTTCCTGGATCCCACCGTCAATCCAGGGCGTACCAACCTTCCAGCACTGACGGTTCACCCACAGGCGCGCTTCGCGATTGTCCAAACAACCGATCACAACATCGACTTCGCGAAACATCCCCAGCCCGACGTCGGTGATGATGTTCGCCAGCATCGGCTTAACGCAGGTGTCCGGATTCATGTCTCTGATGGCTTCGGCGGCAGCTTCCGCCTTCGGTCGCCCGCAATCGCGATGACGAAAAAGAACCGAACGTGTCAGATTGGATTCTTCGATGTGATCAAAATCAACAACATAGGCTGTACCGACGCCCAACAGCGCAAGGTTCTTGAGCACTTCGTTGCCGAGCGCCCCGGCGCCGACGACAAGCACTTTCGCCTGAGCCAGTTTCTGTTGATCCCACCAGGCAATGAGTCGCAATCGCGAATAGCGGTCGTCATCGTCGATCAGCAACGTATCGTCAGGCATTCGGTTGACCCCCCACTTCCACACTTCTGCGCATTCAGTAACTAACCAGTGGTTTCATCCCAAACACAAACAAATCCGCAATCCGAGACCTTCCCCTGCCGCCATTGAAAGAAACCCAATTCCTGGCGTTGTGGGTCAACCACCATGGCAATTTGCCAAGGATGGCTGAAGAAATTGCGATGAATAAACAAATCGTAAGCAGATAGGAAGATACCGAAATTGGGATGTGTATGCTGCCAACCAACCACCACTTCATCAGAAAACCGCATTTCCACTTCTTTGTTCAACCGCGACCAGGTTTCGTGTGTAAATGTGAGCGATGCGGCGCGTGAGCGCGTATCTGCGGCAGGAAGAAAATTCCGAACCTCGACATAAGTCCGACCATCTTCGTGCAGCCCGCCCACCAGGAAGCCTCCCCGCTCGCGCGAAACATCCCGCTCGGAGAATTCCAGAATCTCCTCCAGGACACTCTCGTGAACGAAAATCGGGAGAGCATCGTCAAAAATCTCGCCCAGCGCGGATCCCGTCGACGTGCCACTTCGCGCCGGGGCAGGCTTTGGAATTGGCTGAATCATGCGAGCTTCCGCCTGGGGCACGAGCTGGATCCGCGACCGACAAGGAGCGTCACTTGTCGCGCACGCTGAATCGCTATTCAATAAACATGATGTCTGGATCTTCCGGCTCGACGATTTCCGCGTCAATGATCTCGTCACTGCCAATGAACATGACGTCCGTCGGGGCACGCGGGACCGCCGCGATGGGCGGCCTGGCAATTTCCGCTTCAGTCGGCTCCCCACCGGATACCTTGTCTCGCAACGGTCGCGCGTCGATCGGGAGCGGAAACGACTGCTGCGTCTTGGCCCAATAGGCAGCTTCCCGATTGTACGGGCTTTCCACATCGAAATTCTCGTACCGAATCATGTCCCACAGCATGCCACACAACTCGTCAAGATTCAGGCTGGGGACCCAGTGCGTTCCGTAACCGCCCAGGCAAACGACGCCACTGCCAGAAATATTCGGATGAAAAACTGGCGTCTTCCACGATAATTCGGGCATCATGCGCGGATACGAAGCGCCTAGTTGAATGGCGACCTCGTGATACTCGCGAACCAGCACATCTGGGGTACCGTCAGTGCGCCAGAAACCGCGACCGCGAAACCGAATTAAGTACGTTTCGGGCGGTCCACTATACAGCGTGCCCGGGACGGTGAAGTCCAGAATTGAACTGTCATCCCGCAGTTTCTCCAACGACCTTAGATCGGTTCGCAGCCGGCGCGTACGCGGCGACTCACGCATGCGTGGGCTCCCGTTTTGTTCTTGCGTCGAGCCCCCAACGGAAAGCCGAAGCGACCATGTCACCGCGTCGTGCTTGAATCGCGAACAACGCGCTCTTGGTGACTTGCGGCTGGGACGCGTGCCGATTCACTACAGCGGCTCTTCGCCGTTTGGACTCATGGAATAAAGCGCCGCGGACGCTATACGTCGGTGCGACACGCACTAGACTGAGCTTAGCCGGCAACAATCTCTGGATAGACAATCAGATGATCTCCTTCACCGACCACGGCTTCCAACAACGTCTGGTCTTCGCGAAGACGTTTGCCGCCTTCTTTGTGGTCGAGACTGTAGCTCATCGGCTGGCCATCGGGACCCATCACCGGCAGATTCATCTTGGTAATAATGTTGGGCAGAATTCGCTTGACCGTGACCGTATCAGCGATCACAGCATCCACGGATTTTGCACCCGTCTGATCGAGAAACGTGACTCGGGTTCCTTTGCGTTCTTCACTTTGGTCGGACATCGGGCAACTCCACTAGACCAAAAGGACCAATAACAACGGGCCAACAAACCACAACGCGGCAGACAGCCACGTCCCGATTTACCGCTTCCTCACCGCCATGCCCAACCGCGTCGCATCCTCTGCGACCGTTTGTTCGACAAGCCAAGCGGTCTGAAAGCCGCTACGACCAACTCACCTCGGGCACGGGAAGCCTTGACAGGATTCCGTGGGGGTATTCGTTCCGATCTCGAATATCTTAGCGGATCTGAAAACTGATTCCAAGCGGCACAGAATTTGCGCAACTGCTTGCCAGGTCACCAATTTCGGTGATTATTGCTTTCCATCGACGGTAACAATCTCCAGCTTCAGGCGACCCATGACCTCGAAGACCGGCAAAATCGCGGTATACCCGCTGGCACCGGCCAGATTGGAATCAGCGACTTTCAGGTGGGCCGCCCCAATTCCGCCCTGCCCCAACGTTGCATCCAGCGGAATCCAGTGGTGATCGATCCAAACTTCAGTCCACATGTGATAGGCAAAACCGCCCGCTTGCCCGTAATACACCAACCCAATCGCCACCCGGGCGGGAATCTTGCGAGCTCGACACGTCGCGGCCAATAGCATGGCGTGCTCGGTACAGTCCCCCTGCTTGGTTTGAGCCACCTCGGCGGCCGAGGCGATTGCCTGGGAAAACTCGGTGACCTGGACCAGATCCTGCACCCGCCTTTCCAGCGCCTGGGCGACAAGCCATGCCTTGGTCTGGCCCTTGGCAACGGAGACGGCGATCGCGACAACGGCTGGGTCGTCACTCTGTATTAAGTTGCTCGGTTCGAGATCCTCTGCGGTGGGGGGCACACTGGCCGCTAGCGCCAACGCGTCTGCTGTTTCAGGCCGCAACGCCTGCACTGCGATCTCAGCCGAATGCTCGTCCAGGCGTTTGACGGCCTGCGTCGCCCCCGGTGGAAACGTCTTCGCCGGGTCACCGTCTTGAATCGTCGCCCGGTAGACAATGTTCTGGCTGAGATGGGGGCGCACCAGAGGACGACCAATCTTTACGACAGAAGATTCGCCAAGATCGAACTTGTGATCACCCGTCGGTCTTAGGGCGATCTCGCGGGTCGTGCGATAGGTCACTTGATTCAGCGAAGGTAGAGACGCCTTTAGCGTCTCACCCTGTTCGTCCGTCCAGAGAATTGAATCGATGCTGGTTTCGCCAATCCGCGTGCGGCTTTCAATTCTCAATAACGAACGCTCCCCTGACAACAGTTCGGTCATTTCATAATCGATGGCCAGGAAGTCAATCTCGCCGATCATGTTGAAGAGCGGAATCAGCGTGGTGATCTTCCGTTTCTGGCCCGGTCTCATCGGCATCTCTTGCAACGATTGTTCCAGGCCAAAAACTCCACGCCACGTCGGATTCCAGGGCAGCAAAGTGTCATCGGATTTTCCCGGTGTGGTGCTTGTCAGACGCAACAGCCGATCTTCGCATTCCCCGGTGGTCGCGGTTTCATTCGGAGGCGTTCCCATCAAGCTTGAAAAACGCACCAGTCGCCCATCAGGATGCTCGACCGAAGTAACCGTGATCTTCTGCTCAACCGTTTGGTCAAAGCGCTTCATGGACATTTCGCTAACCGCTGTGATCCTCACCAAAGGCTGCTCGCCTTCCTGAAGAGTTTCGTACCTGGTTTGAGTATGGCCAACCTTGGTGCCGGCCATCAGGATGGCGTCCCAGGTTTCGCGAGCGATTGCGGTCTGCGGGCCTGCATCTCGACCTTGGGCGGAGACCGAATCAACTTCTCTTGTCTCCGTCGTCGCCACCGACTGATTTGTTTTCCCCGGTTGGCAGCCGGGCAAAATAACGGTCGCCAACACGAACAAACTCGATACGACCGCAGCATGTGTCATCTCTAACGCAATTCGTCGTTCCTTCCGTGTCCCGTTCAGCACACTTATCTCTCCTTGTTTCCGAGGAACCACATCGCCTACGAAATCAGCACCTTCGCAACAGTATAGTGCAGCCCGCGTGGAAAGCCGTGCCCAATCTGACGGCTCGGCAATTTGCTGCTGCAATTTAGTTTGCGATCCAGCGTCGATGCACGTCGCGCGTCGCAAACAGAGTGCTAGAGTTTGGTGGACCCGCGGGTGACCGCCGATTCCGCAAGTACGTCGCTCTACAAAATCGTGATCGTTTTGGCCGATTAAATCAGTTATTCGGGCCAGAATCGCCACCAAATGTCTGGTCGATGGACATGCCGCAAAAAGGGCCCGAACCGGGCCAAACGATAACCTAGGATTTGTCATAGAAAGCTCTCAAGCTGGCATTTGTGCCGTCCCCCCCGAAACGAGCTCGCCTGGAAAACACACCGAGGACGACGATGGGCTTTTTGAAACAGTTTTTTCGAAACGTGCTGCACGAAGGTGAACCGACAACGGTCAACTCAAGTAGCTTTGAAGATCTCAGCGAGGAAGAGTTGGAATCACACTTAAGCGTCCAACGTTACGGCAACTTTCGATTGACCGAAGCGGTGCGTCCCTCATTCGACTTGCAGGTCGTTCCGGAACAGGGATACCGGTACGACGTCTATAAGGACGATGAATCCAATATGACGGTTCCTGTCATCATGGCCTCGGCCTCAGCAAACGTGCTGTTCGAGTTGTTCATGGAGTTAATCGAACCGCTTGGTAGCGAATTGGACGTCGTTCTCGAAACTAGCCATAATCGCCAAGCTGGCCATCACGACCTGTATCGCGAACACATCGATGCCCCCGTGCTGAAAAGCGTGTTGTGGGAATTCGAGGACATGCTGCTGAACGATGGCTGCACTGGAATCGCCGCCTTGAACCCAGCGATTCCGCAAGAAGTGCAATTCGATGAACACAAGCTGCTCATCGTCTACGGAAAACCGCTCAGTGACTTCGAGTCGATCATGCGTTCCTACGATGTCGGCCCACGCAATGACATTAAGTTCATCACCGAAGCTGAACATGTGCATTCATCGAGCGACAGCTACGTCGAGCAATTCGACGAATTGAAAATGCGACTCGGCATGGACTGCAACTTCAACTGAATACTTCATATCATGACGTTCGTTCACTGCGAGCCAGGCCACCATTGGTCTGGCTCGCAATACTTCTTGGCTGTGCTTCTTGGTTGGCGGTTTAGCCCCAGTACCGTTCAAGGAGGTGACGGGGTCGGTGAGTCGTGGGTCCAAGACGCACTAAATGGTTGCTGTCGCGTCACTGCATCGATCCAGGCTTTGCCACCAGGATCTGGCGTCTTCGCGCGTCCATTCATTGGAACAGTCGCACTCCGCAAAGGCTTGCTCCAATTCGGTCGCTGTTTGAAACCGATCGCCCGGTGATTTTCGCAGGCAGCGGACAATGACAGCGTCGACATCGGCCGGAAGACCATGTTGGAGCCGTGACGGAGCCTCAACTTCGGCGCTGCTGTGGCGCAGGATGATCGCCATCGCGGACTCTCCCGCAAACGGGGGCTGCCCCGTGACGAGATGATATGCCACGCAGCCAAGCGAGTAGAGATCGCTCCTCGCGTCCGCCTTGCTGTAAGCGGTGGCCTGCTCAGGCGCCATATAGAGCGGTGTGCCCCCGATCGTGTTCAAACCGGTCAACTTTGTCGACGAACTTAATTTGGTTTCTCGGACGAGGCCGAAATCAAGCAATTTGGCAACATCGTACATGCCGCCTCGTTCGGCCGCGAAGATGTTCGCAGGCTTGATGTCGCGATGGATCAGCCCCCGATCGTG
Organism: Pirellulaceae bacterium; assembly: GCA_030744725.1. Taxonomy (GTDB): domain Bacteria; phylum Planctomycetota; class Planctomycetia; order Pirellulales; family Pirellulaceae; genus ARS98. The sequence continues at coordinate 408 of JASLPZ010000072.1, read as the reverse complement.
AGCCTCCTGCAGTGCGCTACAGACTTGTCGCAGTAGATAGATTGCTCGAGCCGGTGGCAATGGACCGTGACACTCGATTAGTTCTGCCAAGCTCATGCCAGGCAACAACTCCATCACGTAATAGAACGTACCGTCCGACATTTGGCCGTAGTCAAACACCTCGATGGTGTTTGGATGAGTCAGGCTGGCAGTCGCCTTCACCTCACGTTCGAATCTGGCCAGCGCTTTTGAATCGGTGTAACGCTCCTTGTGAATCAGCTTGATCGCACACGGCCGCTTCAGCAGAAGATGTTCCGCCTCGTAAACCTCGCCCATTCCGCCCGTACCAATCATTCGCTTCAGCCGATACTGCGCGTACTGTTTCGCGCGGAAGGCGTCTCGACGGACCGTGTGAATCAAATGCGCAGC
>JASLPZ010000071.1:0-23972 GCA_030744725.1 Pirellulaceae bacterium | reverse complement strand
CAGTGAAACAAAACTGCCCTCCAAAAACTAGCTCAGTTCACCAGGAAATGCCAACTTTGGCGCGGCCTAGGGTGACTCCAAAACTGAAGGACGCAGTCTTCGAGCGATTGGAGTCCAAGTTTGGGATCGAATTGCCAACAACGCTTGGCTTCGACACGATGTCCTGTATGGAGGCCGCGCACCAACGCGATTTGAAGTTGGGGTTCTGTCTGGGTGGAAATCTCTACGGTTCCAATCCTGATGCTACGTTTGCGGGCGAGGCAATCAGTCGGCTGGAGACATTGGTCTATCTGAACACCACGCTTAACACAGGGCATGCCCACGCATTGGCGGACGAGACGCTGATTTTGCCTGTGGTGGCGCGTGACGAGGAGCCTCAGTCCACTACCCAGGAATCGATGTTCAACTTTGTGCGACTCAGCGATGGTGGTCCAAGCCGACTGGCGGGGCCTCGCAGTGAGGTCGAGCTGATTGCTGATCTTGGCGAGCGAGTGATCGGTTCAGGCGGACCGATCGACTGGATGTCGATGCGAGACACCGGTCACATTCGGCAGGCAATTGCCAAGGTTGTGCCCGGTTTTGAAAAGCTCGCCGAGATCGGCCAGACGAAGGAGGAATTTCAGATCGACGGTCGGACGTTTCATCAACCCAGGTTTTCAACTGAGACCGGTCGTGCCGCACTCCATGTGCATCGGTTGCCCGATCTTCAAGGTGGCGACCAGCAGTTGCGTTTGATGACGGTTCGAAGCGAAGGTCAGTTCAACACGGTCGTATACGAAGACGAAGATCTGTATCGAGGTCAGGATCGGCGCGACATCATCTTGATGAATCCGACAGATCTCGACCGATTCGGGCTGATCCACAACCAACGCGTCAATGTGGTCAGCGATACGGGCCGTCTGGATCATGTGTTGGCACGGAGCTTCGCCGAGATTCGTGCTGGGAATGCCCTGATGTACTACCCTGAAGCCAACATCCTGGTGCCGCGCGGCACCGACGCTCAGTCCAAAACGCCCGCATTCAAGGGCGTTGTGATTTGGATCGAAACGCGGAACAAAAAGACGGCTTAATCCCTACCCTGGAAAGGGATGTGACTTAACGTTGTGGTACCGAGTGAGGTTCTGGTATGAATCTGCATTCTGCGATCCAAATCTGCGGCGAATTCCACGAATTCAAGCCCTTTCAGGCAATTCTTGTTCCTGCCGTTGGGAATCGCTTGGCGCAAAGTATGTCTGCTCGGTACGCTAGTATTGCGTGGCCATCTGGCAATAAGTTTCCTCTTCGGTTGCGGTCGTGAGCGGTGCCAAACTCAACCCAGTCAGTATTTCGAAATTCCGCGTTGACGAGTGGCCTCGTGACGCAGCTGGACATCGATCAGGCCGATGAGGCCTTGCGGACCGAAGCATCAAATCCAAAATTGGATATTTCCGATGAAGTCTTGTCGAATCGTCTTGTCCAAGCGGAAGTTATCAGTCGCTACCAATCTGACAAGTTGTTGACCGGCCGGACCAAGTTCAATCTTGGCCCGTACGTAGTGACGGACTTTATTGGCGCGGGAGGCATGGGCGAGGTTTATAAAGCAGAACACAACGTGATGGGACGGGAAGTTGCCGTCAAAGTGTTGCCTGCAAACAAGTCGACACCTGAGGCGATTAAGAGTTTCTCACGTGAGATTCGCACACAGGCCAAGCTCGATCACCCTAACCTGGTTCGCGCCTTTGATGCCGGTAATGATGGGCGAGTTCATTATCTGGTCACCGAATATGTTCCAGGATTGGACTTGCGAAGGCTGATCCGTTCGGAAGGGCCGTTGAATGTGAATCAGGCGGCAAGCGTGATCATGTTTGCGGCCTTGGGACTGGACTATGCCCATCAGAGTGGCCTGATTCACCGTGACGTCAAACCGGGTAATATCTTGGTGACGCCGGACGGGATTGGTAAAGTCTCGGATCTGGGATTGGCCGGATTCTTGAACGAACAGGATGAGCAGGATCCTCGCGCGGGCAAGATTGTTGGCACGGCCGATTACCTATCGCCGGAACAGATTCGGAACCCACACGACATTTGCGAGGCCAGCGACATTTACTCGCTTGGCTGCACATTGTATTACGCCATCACGGGCAAGGTGCCGTTCCCTGGTGGGACCCCAGCCAGCAAGGCGCGGCGACATCTGGAGGAAACGCCTTGGCATCCGCGCCGCTTCAATCCCGATATCAATGAAGAGTTCGTCGAGATCATCGCGGACATGATGGAGAAGGATCCCGCCGTGCGGATCCAAACGATGACCGAAGTAGTGACACGTCTGGAGCCGTGGGCGAGTGAAACGGCAATTGTACCGAGCCTGCATTTGACGAAGTCTCGCTGGACGCCCCCACCGGTACCCACGGAAGTCGATGAACAGGACACGCACGAAGGCGACGACCTACGGACTGAGAGTTCGGGGCAGGCCTCGCAGGCAACCCATTCGGTGGGCGGCCAAGAGACGCGTGTCCGCCCGCCCATGCCTCCGCCGTTACCCAGGCAAAATGATCCACGCACCAATCACGAAGCTGTGATCGCGGCGCTCTGCATTGCGGTGCCGGTGACGCTGGCTGTGGGCGTCGCCGTTGGGTTTGCCGTCGGCTTGTTGTGGTCGTAGGCCGCAACAAGAAATCACGAGAACGGTGTTTGGCGACGAACGTGGGGGTCAGGTCCGGAAGTTTCTCAGCTTCAGCGACTGGTTGTGGCTTGCCGTGACTCCCGCCCCCCTCCTGGCCCCGACCCCTTTCCTGGACTTCAGCGACGGGGCACTGACCGCAGGTTGGTCGGGGAGCTCGTCGCCGCAACCGAGTGACAGCTTGTGTCGGTCCGAGGCACAGCCTCGCTAGCTGGAAGGCGCTGGGCTGCTCAGTCCAGCGGGTTCCTCCGAAGGAGCACCGGGTGAAGGTGCCGGTGCACCCGTGCTCGCAGGAGCACCCGTCCCCGCTGGAGGCGGGGAGCCGGTGTCTGCTGATGTGCCAACCGTCGGTGGCGTACTGACGGCGACCGGAGCTGCATCAGCACTTACTGGATCAGTTGCCACTTCCGGACTCACTCCGCCATTTCGCTCGGATTCGACAATCGCATTCTTCAATTCGCTCGACAATTCAGGCCGAAGATACTTCGCCAGCATTGAACGTGTATCTCCGTACAGAGTTTCAATACGACCTTGCACGTACTTGTTCTGTGACGGAACTTGCTGCCTTTGCGCCTTGTCCAATCGCTCGGCCATATTGGCGCGGGTTTCCAATTGGCCAAAGTCAACCAACATCTTCTTGGCGTCCTCAACTTTCCCTTCTCCCAGGCGTTTCTTGATTCTCGCGGCGAGAATCTGCCGTTGAGCGACCAGGTCTTTGATTTGGCCGTGAAACCCTTTCACAACGCTCTCGGCTTGTAAGCGTGGGTCATCATCCGGTACATCGGACAAGAGCTCGGTGTCGAATCCCGGCACAATCGGCAGCCGGCGCAACAGCTGGCCGCCATTCTTCAGGTAGACGATCCGGACGGGCATTTCGTAGCGGGTGATCAAAATCGACCCTCGCCAGTCAGTTTCGCCAAGTTTGATCGCAGGGTTCTTCTTGGAAGCCGCCAATTTCTCATCAGGAGTCTGCGGCAGCGGGTCGGTGGACGGTTTCTTTGAATAGACTTCGATGCCGGGCAAAGGGTAGGGAGTTTCACTGCGACGGACTTGAGCGACGACGTTGAGCATCGTCGACTCGTGTGTTGCCCGAAGCCCAAACGCAAATTGCTCGCGTCGCGTTCCACCACGACCGCGAATTGGGCTTCGCATGGCCGAATGAACATAGCAATTCAGAATATTCGGATTGATTTTGTTGTGACTCTCCACCTGCAAATAGGTCCACACGACCACATCAATCCGAGTGTGCACTCCTAGCCGATCGTTCTTGCGAACAACGGGCCGCAAGAAATCGCCGACGCCGATGTAGGCGGGCGAGTCCTTGCTTGTAATCAGTCCGCCCGCGCGAAGACGCGTGACCAGATTCCTATCTTGACCGTCTTCGATCCGTACGACGGGAGCAAAAGCGTCTACCAGGGCACCAAAAGTCTCTTGGGCCAGACAGTCTGGCTGCCGCACCTGGCGTTTCACGACCGGGCCAAAGTGACGCATGCGGCAGTCAATTTCGCGCACGCGAATCACCGCCTCTCGTGGATTGGCACCAACGCTAATCAGTATCAACTTGTCGTTCTCGAGCAGAATGGCCTTGTCAATCGCATCGACCGCGTCAGGAGTAATCAGTGCTACATCGACTGACATGTCGGCGGCGAGCTCCACAGGCGGAGGTCCGACGGTCAACGTCCAGCAAGCACCAACGGCTGATTCTGCTCGCTGGAGCAAAGTCGACTTGATCTCATCTTCGATCCGGGCGTTCAATTCGCCGCTATGGTCAACTGCCAGCCAAACGCGAATCTGGTAGGGAGAAAACTCCCAGGATGTCTGTGCTTGCGCCGACGACTGCAACAACGCAATTCCGCTGATCAAGACGGCCAATGTAGCGCCGAAGCGAGACATACGCAGGCGTCGTGCTCGGTAGGAGTGAGCCATATATGGATTGAATCTTTGTAACAACGTCATTCCGCATTTCCGCTGGCGCTCAATCGCCATTGGTCAATGTTCTGGTATAGCCACACAGGCGGGCCGTCTGTCCCAACAATATTGCGAAGCTGTTTCCTGTAGGCGAACGAATCAACCATTTGCCACAAGGGAATCACGGCCGCTTCATTGTGGGCGGTCCGATGCAGATCAAGCAAACGGTCGCGCACGTCTCCCCAGGTCTGCGCAGCATCCAGGTTCCGCAGTGCGTGCTTCATGTACGGGCTATCGATACCCTGCAGTTCTTCTTGCCCCAGCAGGCGACGCGCATCAACTAGCGGTTCCCAGATCGCCACTTCGGCGTAGGTCAGATCGGCCTCATTGTCCGGGTCGCGCGTGACGCCGGGTGGAAACTGTTTGAGTTCGATCTCGACGTCAATGATATTCAGGTGCGCGGCGATGGCCTGGCACGCCAGACGAGCCGATTCGTAGGCGGGGTGACCCAACACGAACTTCGTCAGTTCCGGCTTTGGCTCGCTCTTTTTTTTCGCCATCTCCTCGACTTCGCGTTGGGCAACGACCATCAGAAGCTTGCCCAGCCGCGGGAAATACCCCCGCGGTTCGATCGTAATGTCGTAGGCATAGGCTAGCGGGTCGCGATCGCCAACACCTGCCGCAAACGGACCGCTGATCAACTGGCAGCCTGGGATGTCACGATTTCCCAGTAATTCCTGCTTGAGGATCAACTCGCGATGGATGGCGAAAATGAAGGCGCGGCGAAAGTCGCGATTGGCAAGAAACGGGTTGTCAGAACTGATCAACAGCATATGGATTGTCGGTAATGCATATTGTTCAATTGCGATTTCGTCGTCCCCTCCAAGACCCGCCGAAAGTCTGGCGGCATCCGCGGGAAATAACCGATCGACGACGTCAACATCGCCACGTCGCAGGGCCGACATCGCGAGTTGTGTGTCCTCAAAAGTATGCTCGACGATTTCCGCCAGTCGTTGGCCAGGTTCGAAACCCTTCACCTTGTAATGAATGCGTGCACTGTCTCGTTTGGAAACTTCGAACAAACCGTTGCCCAGCGCCGCGGTATCATCGTTGACAGGCACGAGCGGTATCCGCAACAGTGCCTCGGGCAAGACATGCGGCTGTCGCAATTCCAATTCGACCTGCATGACGTCCTTCACCCTCGCAGCGGACATGACGCCGCCCCAGGCCGCGCTATAGTTGGGTGATTTCGGGTTTGCCAGGTCCAATAACCTTTGGGCGACTTGATAGCCCGTGACCAGCGAGTCTTCGTCGTCGGTGAACTGTTTTAGATTCAGAGTCAGTTTGCGATAGTCGTTGCTTCGTTGCATGGCACCGAGGCTCAGCGTGTATTGTCCACCTTCATTGCCCGCCCCTTTAAACTCGACAAGCGTCCGATGCAAGAGCATTCCGGTCCGCCGCGCGCCCCAGTTCTCGAGTCGCTGCGCATTGTGCGAAATGGCGGGTTGCGTGACACCGATATTCACTTGCGGAAACTGCTCGACAATCCAGGCGTTCAGTTCTTTGGCACCTTGTACGTGCGGCCAAATGTCCATCATCTCCTTGGACGCACTGATCGCATCGTGATAGCGCCTGTTATTGACGAGTTCGCGCGCTTCTTCTCGCTTCTCGGCTGCCAACGCTGCCAGCTTGCGAGCCTTTTCGTCGATGGTGGGCGGTCTGTCGGCCCCATATTTTGTGACGACGCGGGTGATGATCTGCCGCATTGACCCGTAGTCGTCGTCATTCTCGTAACGCGTTATGATCACGTTCAACAGCGTGCCCATGACCGACATCACGCTGCGCGCATTCGGAGTGAATCTAAAGTCCTTATCGCGGTCGTACAGTTCTTCCAGCACGGCCAGCGCTGCGGGATAATCCTTGTTCTGTGTCAAGTTAGCGGCGTCAAGATACAGGTACTGATTAATCGAACGTGCGAGCCCAGGAACGGATGGATAACTTGATTGACACAGGAGATAGTATTCGAAGGCCTCGTCAAAGTTCTTCGCATTACGCAACCGCTCTGCTTCTTGCAGCAACAGCACATCAAACGGCTCATAGCGCAAGATATTTCGCCAGAAGACTTCGTATTCCTTGTCGTCTTTGATTAGGCGGAATTTGATCTTGTCCGCCGGATTCGGATTAGCGGGCGGTCTTCCGCCAGGAAAGGAGATCGGGTAGACCCGCAGTTGAGCTTTCTTGTTTGTCTCGTCCAACGTGATCAAGTCGAACGGATCTTGTTCAAGCAACCTGACTTCCGGCAGTTCGGGTGGATCCTCTGCTTCAGCTTCGGCTTCGTCTTGGCCCACGGCAAACATCGGGAAGAAACACGCTATCAGCAGCATGGCAAACGGTGCGAAAGACACGGCAGCACATCCACGGACGGATTTGGGCGACCCGATCCGTGCGTTGATTGGGATCTTCGTATGTGCCTTCGAAACTTTCATCAGAATCACTGTTCTCTTGGTGTCGTCTCGGTTGAAAGTGCTACTGCAGAGTATCACCTTATCGTAAATGACGAATGACAAATGACGAAAGAAGCCCGAATAACGAATGCCGAAAACGGCCAAGGACGAAATCCAAGCGGTACCATGGTAGCTGACAACATTGGGCTTCGGATTTCCTCATTCCTTCGTCCTTGGGTGTTTGGTCATTCGTCATTGATCAGCCGCGGGTACGTCAAAGTGACGCTGTCCAGCTAAGGCGCGGGTTTGGCCAACATCGGAAGCACGTGCAACGTGCCGTCGTTTCCGCAAAGCAATAGGCTTCCTTTGTAAGAAATCGGCCCAGATCCGACGGGTTCGCTCAACTCCGTTTTGTCGACTTCTTCGCCGGTGGCTCCCGACATTCTCCAGAGCGTGCCACTCTGGCTGGCGAAAATAAAATCGCCGTCCACTTCCAATGGCGGACTTGCTGGAGTGCCGTACGCGATGCCCGGCTGCTCCCAACGCTCCGTACGGTCAGCCTGAAAGCAGCGAAGCTGTTTGCGGTCGGTAATGACCATGACCACATCACCCACGCGATGCGGACCCCATGTGACACGTGCTCCTTGCAAGTCGATATCGTCACCGACTGTGAGGTCGCCGGTCGAAATCGGTTTCAACACATCGCCTCCGCTCGTTTGAACCACGGCAAAGGCAACATCACCGACTGCTGCCAATTGCGAGGTAAAGTCAACATCAAGCTGTCCATTGGCCAATTCCGCCAGGAATGGTTTTGGCGTGTCTTTGATACCGATGCGATAGATTTCGCGACGATCGTTGGCGATGATGAATTCGCGTCCGTCACTTCCGACAACCGTCGGTCTTAGCCATTTGAGTTTTTCGCCTGGTTCCAGCCGCGGTTGAAAAGGTAGTACTTTGTCTTGCCCAGTGGCTGGATCGATCAGACGCACCGCTCCCTGGTCCAGCGGAACCAGCAAGCCGTCCTGGAACGCGATGGGGGTGCAAGTCACGGCAGCTCCGGCTAAGTCGAGCGGTTGGATATTGAGCTGGCGACTCGCTTTGGCCGGATCGTAGGTCAATAGTTGATTGTGATCCCCTGGGTTGAAGAACGCGATTCGACCATTGGGTAACTCGATCTGTTCGGTAAAGGCGAGCGGGATGGCGGTGGTTGAGCGTGCCGTCATGGTCGGCTGATCGTTCAGTCCTGTCGTTACCGAATCCTTGTCGATGCTGAATAACGCGGCGGCAGCCGTAATCACCCTGATTTGACTCTTCTCCACATCCACGGCCACTCGGCCGACCGGAATACCAACGTTGGTCTCCCAAAGTGGGCGTCGTGGTTGGTCGATATTGACCGCCGAAATCGTTACGCCGGCAGATGCGCTCTTCCGCCGCGCAAGCACCAAGACGTCACCATGCATTTGTAATGGCGCGACGAACGCATCACCGCGATTCATGTTCTCTCGCAGAATGATGTCCTTGGAGGTAACTTGGATATCGAATTTGGCGAGCCGATTGTCTGCCAACCACAGCGTCCCGGAATCCGTGAGGGGGTAGGAGATCATGGTTTCGTCCGACGCTGCGGACTTGACCGCCGCCGCAGCAACGGGGTTTTCTTCAGCATTGACGTTGATGTTGAACACGCGCACGTCAGACCGATCCGTCACAGCCAGCAGCCGACTGCCGTAGACTTGCAAAGGGACGACAACGTTTCCTTTGAGTCGAATCGGCTCTTGCGCAGTTTGCAACAGTCGTTCACCTTCGCTGTCAATCTTCAACACGTGCAGCAAGGAAAAGTCACGACCCTTGTTTTCGGCGACAAACACATGCCCCATCAAGACGACAGGCGGAACGGCGATCGTGCCGCCCCGGTGGCCGAAATAGTACACGTCCTTGCAGGTGAGATCGTCCGTTGTCAATGCGTAGAGATTGGAATGGTCGCCCGGTTGGAATATGAAGGGCAGGTTGTTCGCGACGCCGAGTCCCGTCGACAGTTGTTGCGGAATCGAAACATGCCGGGCTGATTCCCCCGTCGCAGCGTCGACTTCGTAGATCCCGCCGCGAATGGTGGGAACATAGATCTTGTTGCCCGCAATGGCCGGACTCGTGATGGCCGCACCGGCCGGCAGTCGGTAAACGACCTGGCCCGTGGTTGCATTGAGTCGCACCAACTCTTGGTCATCCACCACGAGCACGTCGGCATCCGGTTGCTTGGAAAGACGAACGGGATGAAAACGCGTCCCATATCCGACGAAGCGATCCCACAAGACTTTGCCAGTGCCGGCGTCAAGCCCCAAGACCGACCCGCCAGCCAAAAGCGTGGCGACTCGATTCTGAACACGCGTCGAACCTTTTCCTTCGCGAGTCGTCAGGACAATCCGCGTATGACCGGGAGTTCCGTCGTCTTCCGCGGAAAGTGCGCTGACAGGCTCGTCCGTGACTTTCACCAAGCCACCTTCAAGCGTTGTGATGCGCTTGACTGCGTCCATCAGATCGGCGTCAGCTTCCAGGCTTGGGTATTCCTTGATTAACGCTTTGAATATGGCAAAGGCTCCCACCGTGTCATTGGATTCCAGCTTGCTGTCAATCTCGTCGATCGCTTTTCGCAGGTCCTTGCCACGGTTGACGTCACGGCGGATCCCGGCAATATCTTCCGTCGATTCCTGAATGTCTTTTTGAATCGATTGCCTGACGGAAGTGGGCACGTAAGTCGAGTTCAGGACCAAGTCGTTCAAACTGACGTCAGCTAGATCAGCCAACTTTTCTTTATCATCAACGTTTCCCGTCGCCTTGGCCTTCTTGATAAACCCCTCTGGAATCTGAATCAGCATCTTCGCTAATTCCGGCCGGGCAATCGAGAACGATGGTTCTTCGGTGATCGGAGGTAGCAGCTCCTTGGCGCGCTGGAGTCCCTTGTCGGGGCTGTTGATCACGGCACGGATTAGGCAGAAGTTGATCCGCACGCGGGCTTCACTGGCGTTGTCGTCTTCGGGATATTTCTTTAGGAAGTTTTCGAACCGTTTCATCGCTTGTGGGTACGCTGCCGAGCGATAGTCTTCCATCGCCGCGTCCCACATCTCAACCGCCGGCGCAGTGGTGACACTTTTATAAATCACAACTCCTAATATGATCAGTAGGATCAAGGTAAAGCCGCCGCCGAGCATCAGTTTGCTATCCCACCGGTTGCGATGGCCTCTCCCCTTGCGGCTGGGCAGCTGAGGGTCTCCAGGTGCGGGCTTGCCGGGCGCGGGCTGCTCCGTCGCAAATGGATCCAAGCTCGCCGCACCGCTGTGGAGACCCTCCAACGGGGTGAGGCCGCCAGCATCGCCCAACGGCGTCAAGGACTGGTCGGGCAAAGGCGTGAGTGCTGCTGGCGGCGTACCCACGGGCGTGAGGCCACCGGCCGCATCTTCGACGGGCGTCAGCCCTGTAACCTCGCCGCCACCAGCATCTTCCAGCATAACAACGTCGTCCGCGTCGCCCGCCGCTGGTGCGTCAGTGCCGTCCAATTCTTCGTCACTGACGAAGCCCAATTCCTCTTCCTCGTCTTCCTTCTTTCCCTTCGCTTTCGCACGCGCTTCCTTAGTGGCCTCCTTTTGCGCCGTCACTTCGTTGACCAGCTTGGTCGCTTGAAACTTCGTCAAGTGTCCCTTATCAACCAGTGCTTTAGCTACGGATTCGGCCGTGACCTTACTTTTGCTATCGGCGACAAGCTTGCGAACCTCCTTGATGACGGAGTCCTCAAGCATCGCGTTCCGTTCCAACAACTCAATTAGCTTTTTCGCGGACATCCCCGGCTACTTCCTCGGCAAGAGTGAATTCTCGATGTGGTGCGGTATTGCGTGCATCTGCGGGCGATCGATCGGCTTATCAACGCTTGTTGTGCCGACACAAAGTAGCCATCACGCTCCCGCGTGATGCGCCTTAAAGTAAAGAAGTCAAACTAAATATCCGGCATTGTCTCTGGCATTTTTTGCCGGTGTGGTTCTTCTTGGTTTCTTATTCGGTTTCGACGGTCAGCAGTTGCACTTCGGAAAAGCCCGTCGCGGGGCCCGCATCGAGCGCCGCCACAACCTTCTCATGCACAGCCTCTCCGTTGGCCTCGACGCGCAGCTTGGTTGGAATCGTGCCGGTGCTGTCGCCTTCGCGCGCCAATCGCAGCAGAATATGCAAATCCTGTTCGCTTGGCGCTTCGTCTTCGCTGTCGACCGTCGTGACTTGGTAGGTGTTGTTTTCATCGACAAGTACGGTGACGAAATCGGATTGATCGTCAGGCTCTTCCTCGACAACTTCCGTACTTGGATCCTGTGATTCGGACTTGGGGATCTGCAGCGATTTTTGTAGCGTGAACGATGCCGTGACCATGAAGAAGATCAAAAGTAGGAAGGTCACATCCACCATCGGTGTCATGTCCATCTCTGTCTCTTCGAGTTTACGGCTGGGCTCCATGGCCGGAGACTCCGCATCCTCGTCTTGCTGCAAATCCTTCGCCAACGGCAGAGGCGGCACAGAGATGGGCTGCATGACTCCGACCGGCGGTACCAGTTCTCCCGGTGCGGGTCCGGCGGGTGCCGGTTCGATCACATCGATCGACTCGAGCATCACCGTTTCTCTTGAATCGGTTACGCCGGACGCATCGAGATAGACCGTTCCCCTACCATCTTGCTGGGCAAGTGAATCCGTCTTGCTGTCCGGCGTCAGGTCCGAGGGAACGGTGACCATGGCATCGCACTCGGGGCAGCGCACTTTGCGACCCACCAGGACATCCGATCCGGAGATCGTGATGCGACACGACGGACATTTGAAGGAAACTGACACCTGGCTACTGAGCCTCCATGACGGCGACATGCAGTTGTTGAACGGCGGCAGGTTTGCTAACGGCCGTCTGAACTCGTGCAACTTCGCGATGCTTGATCCCCTTGGCTGCCTTGATGAGGACATAAGTCTTCTGTGGGTCCTCCGCCATCGCATCCTCGACAAAAGCCGAGATTTCTTCCTCTTGGGCCTGCATGTCACCTTTGTCAAAGGCGTTTTCCGGTTTGATTCCATCACCCTTGTAGACGTTCGCCGGGCCGTCGGCCGCATCACCCGGTCCTACGGTGATGATGATCGAGTTCCTTACCGGGATGGCCACACCCGTTTGGGCGGGCGGCAAGGGAACATTCGTAGATTGATCCATTTTGGAAGAGACAATAAAGAAGATCAACAAGAGAAATGTGATGTCGATCATCGGAGTGATGTCCATCTCCGTATCTTCCAACGCTTCCCGCGGCGCAAGCGGCTCGGGGCGCTCATCGACGTCTTCGAATTCCGGAATTGTTGTCACGCTGGCCATTGTTGCCTACTTTTTGCGTCCTGCCATCTTGAGTGCGGCTTGGAACGACTCGAGAAAGCGATTGATTCCCGCGACCGTCAACTCTTCCATCTTCCGAATTCGGATGTTGACCGCAGCGACGGCGATGATCAGTGGAATCGCGATTGCCAAGCCGCAGGCGGTCGTGATCAAGGCAAAGCTAATATTTTCGGCCAACTCGTCGGGTTTGACGTTTTCGGATGTTGCCAGTTTATCAAAGGCACCCATCATTCCGGTTACCGTGCCGAATAATCCGACCATTGGCGCGCTCTTGATGATCGTATGGACCCAGGTCAATCGATGTTCCAAGTCGGCCAGAATATCGCGCTGAAAACGGTCTTCGACCAATTGCCTTGCTTTGGTGAACCCGATGCTGCGATTCAGGACAGCCAACATGGCCAGTTGTGGGATTGCGCGCGGGTCGCCTTCACACAACACGGTCGCGTCGTCAAAGTCACCCTTGGATAGCGGTTCGTCCACCGTATCCAGGAACTCGTCTTGAATCTTCTCGTTTTTGAAACGCTTTTGGGCAACGCGTGCCCACACCATCACGCAGCAGAACGCACCCCACAAGGCCATAGAACCCATGAAAACGTAGACAATGACACCGACGATCTTTGTAAGCTCAGCCATGCGTGGAATCTCTTCATTCTATTATTTTGCTGTGTAGCCGAATTTCCCGGGAAGCTTCGGGCAACTATGGCTATGTTAAAAAGTGCTGCCAATTCTGCTTGCTTGGAAACGGCAGCCACATAAGCCCCTTGCGACCTCTAAGCCCCTACGATTATTAAGGAGGTGCGGGACGGAATCGTTGTTCTGCCACAAAGAACTCGTATTGACTCCCTTTGGCTTTGACGCCGAAGATTGTCTTCAAATACTCTTTGACACTGAGATGCCCCAGCTTGTCCGCATTCACTTTTTCAATCCATGCCAAGCGGTCTTCCACCTCTTCTGGATAGAACTGAAACATGATGCGGTTGTTGGTACCGATGCCGACGCGCCCCAGCAACGTCCGGTCAAATTGCTGCAGCGTGCCACCCTTCCACGTCATGTACAAACGTTTTTCCGCCTTGCTTGTACCCTGACGTTTTTTCGGAGACTTACTTAAGTCGTAGGCATAGTCCATGAGCGGGGATCCACCGCCAGCACCCAGTTCAATCTTAAAAAAATCCAACTGCCGCGCGTACGCTGGGATGCCGGTCGAAACCCATCGAACTTCCCAGCGTTCCCAACGAGGAATAATATTGTCGCCCTCGCCTTCCGGACCCGGCGGGCGACTATCACCACGACCACCTTCGCCTTTGCTCGTGACCGATGACGCGGTGTTGAGCACATCGGTGGACGCGGCCACCGACGAAACAGCACTGGTAACCGCTTCCAATGCGGCCTCTAACTGCGGTTCGGCTAACTCCGGCATCTCCTCCATGCCGGGGGCCAACATGTCACGCTCAAAACCTGGTGGATTATCACCGCGGCCAGCAGCGTTTTCGATCAACTTGATTGGCACGGCAGCCTGTCGAAAGACGAGTGTCATCGTCAACCAGATGACAAACATGATCCCCACGGCGCAGCCGATTAAGATCAACAGCGAGACTAACATTCCCGCCACCTGGTCATAGCGCGAAACGCGCATTTCGACCTCGATCGGGCGATTTCGGCGAATCGGTTCAGGTACAGAAGTCACGTTAGTTCCATCCTTAAACAATCACCTGGGTTGGAGATTCGGAGGAACAACCGAATCAAGACGGAGAACTCGCCACAAGATACAGCGCATGGATGACGCCACCGATGGTAATGCGGCGGACCCCAGTTGTCAAGCAAGCGGTTCTGGACCGAAGTCCTTGTACCGTTGGGAGTTCGCGTGCGTCCCCCGGGAACGACGCCGTTTGGCCGAGCGTCGTCTGTCGGTGCGGCTCATCGGCCCGCCGACCGCGACGCTCTGCGGAAATAGTGAAACTCGGTTTCCCAAACTGCCAATCGCCGACGGTGCGGCACGGCGAGAGAAATCTGGGAACGGCGTCCAACCAAATTACCAGACCCCAGTGCCAAACGGCCTGGTCATTTGTGGGATTGAATTGGCCGGTGTGGGATTGAAGGAATCCCCTGATCGTTGCTAAGCTAGTGCCTCGGCGCGAGGAGGTCGACCTGTCAGCGTAGCTGACGGTCGTCCATCAGGCACCTCCAGGTCGGGTAGCTCAGTTGGTAGAGCAACGGACTGAAAATCCGTGTGTCGGCGGTTCGAGACCGCCCCCGACCACTTTCCTTTTTCTTAGAAGTTGCTTCTCCGCAACGGCTTGCGGCAACGCACCGAGCAAGGGCGATTTGCCGCATTGGGGTCGGATGTTCCCGAAGTGGTCCCAAACTGCTCCCAAAGTCGCCCTGAAACTGCGTAGCTGACCGGGTTTTCAACTATTGCTCGACTGACCCGGTAGGGCACTGATACGCTGGCTCCGCTTTTCGACCAATCCCCAAGAAAACGGAGAAACAGCGATGCCTCGCAAGTACGATTTGACCTGGGTAAAGCATGCCAAGTGCTGGAGAAAGCAATACCGTGGGAAAAGGTTCTACCTCAAGACCAAGTGCAGGGGGAAAGCCGACCGAGCCGGATATCTTGCTTCCTGTCGAGAGTGGAAACGAGTAAAGGCTTGGCAGGACGGGCTAGGACCTAGTCCGTACACCCTGACTGGAGCATTGATCCCCGAGGATTTGCAGGGCAAAACGCAATCGAATTCAGTGCATTCGAATGCACCTGAAAACCAAGCAAACAAAGCCCATCTTACGCCCGTTCGGTGGGCCACTGATCCCGGGTGGATTTTGTCCCGTGGATTTGAGCCCTTCGTCCACAGTGACCAAGTCGTCTCCCCTGAGTCTGTGCAGTCGTACAACGGAAAGCGGATTACAGAGTTGGCCGAGCTATGGCTTGATGGACGCCAAAGGCAGGCGAAGCGAGGCGACCTGAAGTTGAAACAATGGTCGGAGGATAAGACGCAACTCGATACATTCTGCAATTTCATTCGAGTGAATTACCCGGCAGTCACGAAGGTTGCCGAAATCGACGCGGGAATTCTGAATGTCTACCGTGCCCAGCAATGGCACCTTGTCGACTACGGCAAGTTCTCCAAGACCACACTCAGGAAACGGCTACGCACGGTTGTCCAATGGCTGCGTTGGCTGGTAGATGAGAACCTATTGGCCGATTTGCCGAAGAAGTTGAGTAGATATGCGGCAGGAGTTCAACTCGATCAACCAAAGCCCGTTTTCTGGACGGTCGATGAAATCAAGCTGCTTGTGAAATCCGCCACAGAGCGGACACGGCTCTACATTATGTTGGCTCTGAATCTCGGATATACGCAAATCGATATCGCCACGCTCGACGAATCGATGATCGATTGGGAATCCGGCATCATTGAGCGAGAAAGGCACAAGACAGGTGTTCTGACGAAAGCGAAGTTGTGGCCGTCCACACTCTGGCTTCTACTACGGCATCGTAGCCAAGGCCGGGGGCCGGTGCTGTTGAATCAGAATGGCGGCCCTTTGCTCGTGGAGCGGATAAACGACAAAGACAATCTGATTGTGAATGACGCTATTCGACTCGCCTTCGATCGCCGCAAGAGAGCGGCCGGATTCAAAACTGCCAAGCGAAGTTTCAAGCACTTCAGAAAGACGGCCGCAAACGAAATCGAAAAAGTGGCTCCACACCTGACGGGATCATTCCTGGGGCACAGCGAAAAGGGCACGAAACGCTTCTACGTTAGAAGGCACTACGATGAGCTTTACGAGCACACAGACAGGCTAGAGTCACTCTTCGGGTTCGACGCCTGATACGTTGATTGGCACATATTGGCACAAAATCGGCCTTTGCACGGGATTGAAGTGAAATGACCGACTTGGCTTTGACGGCAATTGAATCCGATGAACTGACCCCGGAACGCATCGAGCAATGCAGGGAAGCACTCCGATTGCATCTTGCTGGGCACTCCCAATTTCAGATTGCCGCCAAGATGGACGTATCGCGAAGAACCGTTTGCCGACTTCTCTCGGACTATCGGGCAATGTATGATAGCGATCACATAAAACCAGCCAGTATCGATCATTGAAGGCCGACCACTTTTCCTTCGGGTCTACTTCTTCATTTTTCCTTCTGATCGTTTCCTTCCTCTGCTCAGATCATTTCTGATCCGTCTACTTCTTTTTTTTCTTCGCTTGAGGCACTCGATTTCGATCGGACTATTCTGGAACGGTGCTGTAGGCGTTTGACTTAATCAAAGTGCCCGAGGGAGCAAAGCCTCCCATGGGACAAGTCCAGAATACCGTTAACAACGACGGGAAATCCACTACCGCTGGCTGTTTGCCACCGCGGCTGTGCCTGCGTAAGAACTGTGGCAACCGTTTTCGGCCTGTCCGCTGGAACCAACGCTACTGCCAGCAGGCCCACTGCCTGCGAGAAGTTCGGCGTTGGCAAGCGGCCAAACGGCAACGACGATGTCGCCAGTCTCCACAACAACGCCAGCAACACGCCCAGGCCGAACGTCAAAGAAGAAATCGCAAGAAACAACAAACGAGTTCCCAAAATACTGCCGCTCAGCAACCCGCGTCAGGTTCGGACCGCGCGTGGTCACGCAGGAACAATTCTTTCGAGGATTTTTGCGACCGGCCAGGATGTTACGAGTCGCGTCGGTCCTCTTCGCGCGTCACCGCCAGATACTGCAGCGACGATTGCCGCCAGGCCCTGCGTCGCGTCACTGACCGTGAGCGTAAATGGTTGCGCCGCAACACCTCCGCGGGCCGCTTCAAGCGCAGGGTCGAATACCAACGACGCGCTGAAAACAAGTCCAACCATCCTGGCCGACACACCAAGAACATTCCGCCAGATCGGGGTGGCGGCGGCGGCAACGCGTTTGTCGGTCGGCGACTATTCGCGGTCTTCTGACGTGCCGTTATCTTGTCCGGCCGGAAAAAAGGAACGTCTCAGGAGACCGGACATGACGCACAAACGCATTCTTGTCGCCGATCGGGTGCGACAACCGCCGACCAGCGGTTTTTCCTGGATCGATCGCCGCTTCTTACGTGAGTTTGCCGCCCGGCTCTCGCACGATGCGATCGTGTTGTATTTCTTTCTAGCTGCCGTCGGCGACAAACACGGCTTGTCGTACTGGCGTGACGCCACCGTGGCCGTGCGGTTGCGTATGCCGGAACAGGCGGTGGCGGCGGCCCGTGACGAATTGCTGACGCACGACCTGGTGGCTTACCAGACGCCGCTGACCCAGGTGCTCTCGTTGCCCATTCCGGGGCGTGTCGAGCGAGGCGGGCGAGACGCACTGCACGGGTTGCAGGCCCTAGCGGAGATTTTTTCACCACCGCCGGATGCGTCCGAACCGTAGCCTCACTTCAGACACCATCGCCATGCCCAGGATACTCGCCCGATCGTGAACCGTAGCGGGTTAAAGGATGTCGCCATGAAAGTTTCGCAATGGGCGGAGATTCGCCGCCTGCACGAAGTGGAAGGGCTTTCGCAGCGAGCGATCGCGCGCGAGCTGGGTTGCGACCGGGCGACCGTCAAGGCGGCCCTGGAACTTCAGCAACCACCTGATGAAACAAGCCGTGCGAAACGAACCTCCGCGCTGGCGCCCTATCACGATAAGATCGCCCCGTTGCTGGCTCACTCTCCCGGGCTGTCAGCCATGCGGATCTGGGAAGAGATCTGTCGTGGGCCGGATGGTTACACAGGCAGCGTGATCACGGTGCGCAGGTACGTCAAACAGATCCGCCCGCCGCGCGGCCGCGTCTATCAAGAGGTGACCTGGCAACCGGGCCAAGCGATGCAAGTCGATTGGGGTTGTTGCGGGAAGATCCGCATTGAAGACACTTGGCGGAACGTGTCGGTCTTCGTCGCCGTGCTGTGCTACAGCCGGCTGAGTTACATCGAGTTCACGCTGTCGCAACGCAAGGCCGAGTTTTACCGGTCGATCGATCATGCCTTGCAGTTCTTTGGCGGCTCTCCCCGGCGGATCATCTTCGACAATTTGAAAGCGGCGGTGCTCAATGGTTCGGGCCGGAACGCCTGTTTGCATCCGGAGTTTCTGGCGCTGTGCGGTCATTATTGTCTGGAGCCGATCGCTTGCCAGCGACGCGACCCGGAATCCAAAGGGATCGTCGAAGCCCACGTCCGTTACGTGAAACACAATGCCTTGCAGGGCCGCGGCGACGAGTTGACCTGCTGGGAAGCTTACCGGCAACTGGCGGTTCGTTGGCGCGACGAAGTGGCCAACGTGCGGCGGCACCAGACGACCGGCGAGCGTCCGGTCGATCGCTTCGAGCGGGAACGCGAGCACCTCCGCGCCCTTCCCGATCTGCCGGCGGATATGGCCTTCGCCGCGAGCCTGTTCGGGAGACATGTAGGCGGGAGTGCCGAGGATCTGACCTTCGAGCGTCATCGTGATCTCGCCTGCTTCACGTTTGGCCAAGCCGAAGTCGACGATGTGTGGCTCACCCTCGGCGTCCATCATGATGTTGCTGGGCTTCAAGTCACGATGGATCACACCTGCCTCGTGAGCGTGATGCAGCGCCTTGGCGATCTTGACACACAGTTCGGCAGCCTCGCGCGGCGTTAGCCGCCTGGCCTCCGTCCA
Source organism: Pirellulaceae bacterium (assembly GCA_030744725.1). Lineage (GTDB taxonomy): Bacteria > Planctomycetota > Planctomycetia > Pirellulales > Pirellulaceae > ARS98. Next base: position 4,943 of record JASLPZ010000071.1, on the reverse strand, counting down.
CTCCTTCAGCGTCGCTCCTTGAACGAAGCCGCTGACGATGTAGATCGTGTCGTCTTGTTTGCCGACTTCGTGAACGCTGACGATGTTCGGATGTTTCAATTGAGCGGCTGCCCGGGCATCGCGAAGGAACATCTCGGTCTGAGTCGAGTCCATCCGTCCATTGCGTGGAATCTTGATCGCCACGGTCCGGTCCAGCTTCGTATCGCGAGCCTTCCAGACACTGCCGAACTGACCGATGCCGACCTGGTCGAGCAGCTCGAAGTGGCCGAACGATTTCGTACTCGGATCGTGCGACAATGTGTTGTTGCCGACTAGACTGAAGCTGCTTCCGCACGAGGGACAGCTAATGCCTGACAGCGGTGCTTGGTCCAACAGCTCAATCGGATTGTGGCAGTGGGGACACCGAACATACAGCGCATTCGCTGCGGCCTGGCGGAGCGGCCGGACCAGCTTCTCGACACGTTCGTTCTTCGCAAAGAACTTCTGCAGTTCCGCCGCGAACTCCGGATGCCGGACTAGCCACGCGTCGCGGTCTATCGCCTCACCCGCATCGATCGATCGCATCAAGTCGGCGAGAATTTCGTCGAGCCGTTGCTGCCGATCCGAGGAAGATGCGTTTCCGCTGCGGTGGTCTGTCATTCTTCACTCTCATCATCAAGTAGCGGAGCCCACATTATGCCGAATGATTTGGCTTGCTGTGAACAAATCTGGTGACTCGATCAAAGGGCACGAGCCATCGGTAAGCCATCGCTCATCCTGGGATCGTCACTGGGTTGGTCCATCCCGCGGCGGAGAATCGATTCTCGGCGGCGGGCAACTCGACCATCAACCGCTTCTGAACAAAACCGCTGGCCGGCACACTTTTGCCGCCGGAGACACATCATACCGTTAGCAATCCCATCCGGATGTCGGCGCGGAGTCAACTCGTCCGCGCCGGGCGATTCCGCCATCAACCGGCTGTTCACGAAACCGGCAAACAGCTTTACGCAGGCGACTTTCGCCAAGGCAATAAGAATCTGCATCCTCGGTTCTCCCACAAAGAACTCTGAGTCGAGTGCTACAGGACTAGACGACAGGAATCAGAGTGCTTAGCGCGGAAAATGGAAAAAAACTGCCTGCTCTGCCATCTCGGCTTGCCGAAGACGATTAGGGATGCGAGTGCGCTCGAAGGGTCCACTTGCAAGGCGCTGGTGTGGTTGTCAATCCAGGTGGGCACAGCCGCGTTGGATCGTTTCGATGGCCGTCGATTCGAGCAACCGTTGGTCACATTATCAGGATTTGGAAAAACCGTCACGACTGACGGACTGTGTGTTTCGTAGTCAGACGCAGATCCGATATGCCTTTTTCGTTCGCAGAAACGAGAAAGATCCGCTGCGTTGCCCAGCACGCCGCGTAGTAGCACACCAACGAGACGAACACCACCAACGTCCTGACCGAGAACCTTGGCCGCCAGCGTTTCGGGGTGGTGGGCTGGGTGGTCATTTGAGTTCGCTGGGCCACGGGCGACCACGCGATAGCCCTGAATTCCACTCCTCGGCTGGAGGCAGTGGGGCGTAGCTATGGCTTGGTACGGACAAGACCCGCGGTCTTCCTTTCGCACGCACAAGTGCCTGCTGAGTTTCGGCCAGGTTCGCTTCCAACGACTCAATCTTCTTCAGGAGTTGTCGGCGGTCACTCAGCCACGACAAGCCAACTGCACAGAATGCGGTCAACACGAGCAGTGTGGCCAGGCTAAACCGCAACCAGCGTTTTGGTCGTTCTCTTGCCATACCCCAATCATACCCGCCCGCCGCGCAACCGGCCAAATCAGCACCATCCGGGCGCGCTAGTCGCGACGGCTGCGAATTCTAAGGAGGTACGGGGCGGAATCGTTGTTCTGCCACGAAGAACTCGTACTGGCGCCTTTTGGCTCGGACGCCGAAGATCGTCTTCAAATACTCTTTGTCACTGAGGTGCCCCAACTTGTCAGCATTCGCCTTTTCGATCTGTGCCAAGCTTTCTTCCACCTGTTCTGGAAAGAACTGGAACATGACGCGCTTGTTGTTGGTGTCGATGCCAGCACGTCTCAACAAAGTCCTGTCAAATTGCTGCAGCGTGCCACCCTTCCACGTCATGAACAAACGTTCTTCCGCCTTGCTTGTTCCTTGGCGCTTCTTCGGGGACTTGCTTAGTTCATAGGCATAGTCCATGAGCGCAGACCCGCCGCCGCCAGCCCCCAGTTCGATTTTAAAAAAGTCCAACTGCCGCGCATACGCCTGGATGCCGGACGAAACCCATCGAACTTCCCAGCGTTCCCAACGAGGAATGACATTGTCGCCCTCGCCTTCTGGACCCGGCGGGCGTTTGTCACCACGACCACGATCACCTTTATTGGATGACGTGGTGTTGAGCACATCGTTGAACGCGGCCAGAGAAGAAACGGTATTGGTGACCGCTTCCAATGCGGTTTCTAATTGCGGCTCGGCTAACTCCGGCATCTCTTCCATGCCGGGCGCCAACATGTCGCGCTCAAAGCCGGGTGGATTGGCACCGCGACCAGCAGGACTTTCGATCCACTCGATCGGCACGGCATCCTGTCGAAAGACGAGTGTCGTCGTCAACCAGATGATGAACATGGTCCCTACCGCGCAGCCGATCAAGATCAACAGCGAGACCAACATCCCCGCCACCTGGTCATAGCGCGAAACGCACAAATCGACCTCGGCCGGGCGGTTTTGCCGAATCGGTTCAGGTACAGAAGTCACGTCAGGTCCATCCTCTGAGATTTTGGAATAATGCTCGCCCCATTTGCCCAACCGCAAGCCTAGCAAATCTGGACAGGAAATGCACCGTTGTTGCCCCCACCGCCAACGTTTCGGCGTGGGTTGGGTGGTCATCACATCCCCCTTGAACCTGGAAATGCGCCATTCGCGTACAGGTAGATGTAAGCCAGAACGAACAGTATCGGCCAAATTGCTACCGCACCAAGCAAGGCACCGGTAATCACGTATCGACGACCAAACATAACGACGCCCACGGGCATACCGATGAGTGCCCCGACGCTCAACATGCTCACTCTAAGCAGCCCAAGCGTTACGCTGAGCGCTGACACGTACACGAATAGCTCAATCACTGTGAACCGTCGCGACTCAAGATCTGTTGCCATACCCCAATCATACCCGCCCACTCCGCAACCGGCCAAATCTGCGTCAAGGCTCCCTTTTTGGCTGGCAAGCCAAGTGCTCCAAAAACCACGCCCTAACGACGGGAACGTATCCACATTGCACCATAGCGATCTTGTACGCAAACTTACTCATGCTTGACTCCGTTTGAGAGATTCCACCGGCGTCGTGACCGTGAACCGTGGCCGCCAGCGTTTTTGGGTGGTGACATCGCTAGTCATCGCAATTTCGGGTCGTCGTGAGGTTGTTCAGCCAGAAAGCGACGACGACGATTGCAACACAACCACCGATCGTAGCGCCATAGTGAAATGAGAAAAGCCGCATCCGCTGGACACATGAGTATGATGTCGCGCTTTCACCGATTCGCGGTTATGGATGCACTTCCAGCCACTGAACTGCGTGCGCGAGTTACATCGGCGATCGAGCGCCACATTCCTCAAACGGAATGGGCACAACTCAAACTGATCGAAGCTGCTGAGAAGGAGACGTTCAATACACTCATGGATGGTCTTACGCAAGCGGGTTAGACAGGTGGTTTTCTGCCGTGCTGACGCCGATTACGCTCTCCGACGACGGCGGGTAGAATCACAAGAACGCCGCCGAAGGGTTGCATTTGGGGCGGCGGTGGAGCATGATGCCGTGGAAATGCCATTCTCGCTTGCTTAGCGAGGATCGCTTTGTCGGTAGCGCGTCGCGCCTGTGGAATTGGATTGTCCTTGTGTTGGCGTCGCTTGCTGTCTTGCCGGCAGGTGCTGGGGAATCTCAGCGTCACATGGCCTCCCTGCAACTTCCCGCGACGAGAAGAGACCTGCCGTACACGTACAAGGAACCAACGTAACGTACAGCGCATTATGTTTTGAGTTTTGACGATGCGCAGCTCAAACAGTTCAATACTGTGACCCCAGAGAAGAAGACAAGTCTTACGATGTGGTTTCAGTGTCTGGAAGAAGCGGCGGGCACCGAGGGCTACAGGGTTTTGCGGAGAAACCGCTTGACTACGGTATGCACATAAGTTTAACTGAATATCATCTGTTTCCTCTTCAACGACAAGTTGGATTTCAGAATGTCCTGATCGGATCTCCGAATTGATTCTCACATATTGCGACAATGACGGTCTTATCCGTTTTGTGTATTCCTTATTTCTCTTTATTTCTTTCAATGAGGAGGGTTGGTCATGTTGACGAATGTCCGGATAGGCCGCAAAACTCGCGGCTTCACGCTGGTTGAGCTGTTGGTGGTGATCGCCATCATCGGTATCTTAGTCGCGCTGCTTCTGCCTGCTGTCCAGGCAGCGAGGGAAGCGGCAAGAAGAATGTCGTGCAGCAACAATTTGAAGCAGATCGGTATCGCGCTTCACAACTACCACGACACCTATAAGACGTTTCCGCCTGACGCAATATGGTGGGGTGGCAACCGAAAGACTGGGCTGTCCAGAACAACGAACAATGCGGGTGTGTCGGGCGGCCAGAGGAATTACACTTGGATTGCGCTCATTCTCCCGTTCATGGAGCAGCAGCCACTTCATGACCGTATCGATTTCAAAGTGCCGGGGCTCAGGCAGAACATAGGTAACAATACTGAACTACAGTCCGTCGTGTTGCCGGCGTTTCTGTGTCCTTCAGATCCAACCTATGGAGATAAACCACAAGCTGGAGATTCTACTTCTCCCCAGGGTTTCGGATACACGTCCTACGCTGGAAATGCAGGCTGGGATCGGCATCGCCGGTGGCTGAACGACCAGCGGCGAGCCGGCGTATTCACGTTAATCGACCCGGTCAGTTT
>JASLPZ010000070.1:0-23994 GCA_030744725.1 Pirellulaceae bacterium | reverse complement strand
AAATTCGGAAACCAACCACGGTAGCAATGCCACCAAAATGATTCATACAGGCTTACCGGAAGGACACGGCTCAACGGCACAAAGACTTCTGCTTGGCCGTGCCGCCAGGCACGGACCGCGTCTTTGACAATCGTGTAGCCGCCGTCGTATTTATGCTCAGCAACCAAGCGGTCAAAAATCCGCTGCGCCGTGTGACGCTGTTTCCTGGGAGCCTGACGATCCCCCTCCAGCATCTCATGAATAATCGGCAGAAACGGATCCAGCTTCCGTTTCTGACGAGGCTGCTTGAGTTGATACCCTGGCGGCTCGACATGCTCCAGGATTCTCTCCAGAGTCCGCCAGGGAACCTTGTAATCCCGGCACGCCTGCCGCTTGCTGATTTCCTTGTTCAGTACCCTACGTCGAATCTCGACCCATTTTTCCACGTCCTTAAACACCCGATCCCCCGTACATCTGTGAGCCTGTCGGTTTGAAAACCCTCACAAACGTACGAGATAAGCCAAGGACGCTACCTCCTCTTGATTACACGCGAATCCCCCGCCCAAGCGCTAGCATTTTCGAGCGCCGTTCACATACGCCAGCTTCACTTCCTCTCCCGGTCTCAGTGCCAACGTCCAGGTGAGTTGGTTGCGTTTGTTCACAGACCACACGCCTTCTTCCCGCAAGGTGGAAATGGGTGACTGATCGGCGGTGAGCAATTCGCCAGAGAAACGGCGTTGTATGACGAGCTTGATTGTTTCATCACGATGATTGTTTGCAATCAGCTCGCCCACGACCGTCGCCTTTCGGTATTGATGGCCGCCAACGTGAACGATTTCGCGTTGCCCAGCTTGCTCATGTTCGATATTTCTAGTTCGCACGCTCAGCGCCTTCGTGACGTGTAACGTGGTTTCTTCTCCGGCATTGACCCAGTAGCTTGTTTGTTGACCATTGAAACGGTTGCCTGCGACAATCATCGCCGGCGCAGTCGTCATGGGGAAATCCAATGGGTTGCGAAACCGAACCGCATCCCAGGCCGCATCTTGGAACTTTTCTGGATTTTGATTCCGTTCGTGTTCCGAAACGTACTGGCCATGGGCATTGCGGGTGTCCGGCACGAGCCATTCGACAAGCCGTTCGTAATTCGCCTTTCCCGCAGCTGTCTCTAGCGATAGCGAATCGCCTTCGTCCAGCACTTGCTTACCGATGTTCTGGTAGTGCAGGTCGACGCCTTCTCCAGTCGGGATCGCCGCAAGTTCGTTCCCATTATTGGAACTGGTCGAATTGAATGAAATTGCCTGTTGCGAAAGCACATTGCTCATCGATGCATGACGGGAGCCAGCTGCTTGATTAAGCTGTTGAAAAAACGTGCTCCAGGTCGAGCCAGGTGATAGGGGCGAATTCACGTGAGAAAACTGAATGCTGGGATAGCCGGAAATCAGGTGAATCTCTGCTTCCTCGATCCCTGCCAATTCGTTCTTGATGACTGCCTTCTGTCGAAGCGTCAACGTCTTGGGGTGGGAAATGTCAACTCGATAGCTTGGCACCCACGCCATCCCTTTGGCCAGGTAGGTAATGGAGATGGTGGCTGGTCTCGCCTCAGCAGTTGCAACCGCGAATAGCATGACGGGCTTTCGCTTGCGGACGATTGGCGCGGCACCGAACGCCTCAAGATGAGCGATCCGCGAAGTGTCGACGTAGCTGCGCCCGCGTTCGGTCTTCAGTACGAGCATTCGGTTTGGTGCCTGGTTTGAGGCTCGGCCGCCGAAGTAATTGCCATACTGTGGTGTGCGATAGTCCCGATTCCATTCATCACCAGGCGACTCGATGGCAATGACTGTTCCCTTGACCGGTGGCACACCAATCTCAGCGAAGTGGATGGCGACTTCCTTGCCGGCCAGATCCTCTTGAAAGTCGATTCCATTGGCCGGCTCCTCCGGCAATTCGACGATGCGTCGCGAAATGCGCGTAGTGATTCGAGCGTCACTTTCCACCCAGTACGTTCCGTGAACGGGCACGGGGACATCGTCGACGAGATAGGTACCCGAGGTTGGCACAGTGGCCGTTCGTCGAACGACGGCCAAACCGTTCTTGAACAGCCCCACGGACACGATCCGGCTGGCCAACGGTGTCTCGTCGCCCGCAGCAGCCCACACGGTTTGTTGGTTTTCTGTCAACGAATCCGGTGATGAACATGAAGCTGCCAGTACTACCGCAACCAAAATGACTCGATTCATGTTCTGTGTCTCCCTTGCAATACTCGTTTGGTGAGTGTCTTGTACTTCAGGTCATTCGAATCTGTCCGTAGGACGAATTGGTGCTCCACCGAGAACCCCATCGGAGTACAGCTCGTACCCACAAGCTGCCGGCATTCGGTCCATTGTCGCAGGTCCTGCGAGCTGTTTCGTAACGAGTTTGCAACGAGTTGTCTTTGGTCTGACGTTGGAAGCGGACGGAATCTCCCTGCACTGCTCGCCAGTTTTTGATATCACGAGGCGTTTTAGCCAAGACCAAGCTCGGCCCAAGACACAACTGCAACCGTATGCGATCACTCACCAGGATTCTCGTCTGTCTCATTGTTTCGGCACTGCGCTTGGTGATTGCAAGCGTGGGCGAGGCGAGTGATGTGCGTGGTGATGCTCTGGTCTTTGAAGTCGACGTTCGACCGATCTTTGCCAAGCATTGTTTTGAATGTCACACCAAGAAATCGTACGAAGCCGAACTCAATTTGAGCGAGGCGGCTGGTGTCCGACGTGGCGGCGAGTTAGGTGAGATCGTGGTGGCGGGCGAAGTGGAGTCGAGTCGCCTTTTTGAATTAGTTGAGTCCGGTGAGATGCCGCCGGATGAAGAGAAACGGCTAAGTACCGTTGAGATCGCGAAGATCAAACGCTGGATCGAAGGCGGAGCACGTTTCGCCATGTCGCCAAATGACGACTTGCCGCGGCTTACCGAGCACGATGTCGTTCCCATCATGCTGCGGCGCTGCACCATGTGTCATGGTCCGGAATATTCCGAAGGTGGGTTGGATCTCCGAACGCGGAAATCGATGTCTCTCGTAGCGTGTTGGGTTTGACCATGAACTGTGCTCGTTGCCACAGCCACAAATACGACCCGATTCCGCAGCGCGACTACTACCGGCTGGTCGCGATCTTCAAAGGTGCCTACGACGAATTTGACTGGCTGACGCCCCAGCCGTTTGGGAATCAATGGGTCAAATCCAGACGCTGATTCTTGGAGGTGATGACCAGCGATCAGCGACAACAGCTGACTGATCACAATGGCCCTATCGAGGCGGAGATCGCAGCCGTCCAACTGCGGTTTGAAGCCAAAGACATTGAAGCGAAGGACAAGAAGGCGTTACAAAAGCAACTGACCACACTTCAGGCAACACTGCAGCAACCGACGCAGATTCGCGCTTTGTGGGATCGTGGTCGTCCTTCGCCCACGTACGTTTACCGTCGCGGTGACGATACACAACCCGTGCGGCCAGTCGCGCCCGGAATTCCAACGGTTTTGGAAAACAAGCAGCACCCATTTACGGTGCAGCCGCCGCAGCACGCCTCTCCCAAGACGGGACGACGGCTCGCATTGGCTCGCTGGCTGACACGTCCCAACCATCCCTTGACCGCGCGCGTTCTGGTTAACCGCATCTGGCAGCAGCAGTTCGGGCAGGGGATCGTCAAGACCGCTGACAATTTTGGTCGGCTGGGAACGCTGCCGTCACATCCAGAACTGTTGGATTGGCTGGCCGTTGAGTCCGTCGAACATGGTTGGAGCATCAAACACGTCCACTGCTTGATCGTGACGTCGACGGCCTTTCGCCAACGCTCGGCGATCACAGCCGAACACGAATTGCACGACTTGGACAACGCCTTGCTGTCACGGATGCAAGTCGAAGCAACTCGGACGTTGGATCTCTCTCGCGAGACGCCGCAAACGCTCGCGATGTACGGGATTGGTGCAGACGAGACCGACAGCTTCGGTCGTCGGTGCCTGTTAGCGCGACGGTTGATTGAGCGCGGCGTTCGGTTTGTGCAACTCTTTCCCAAAGGACAGGCCTGGGATAACCACAAGGCGATTCGCACGTCGCTACCAGACATCTGTCGCAAGACGGACAAGCCGATTGCAGGTCTATTGCGAGATCTGCGGCAACGCGGATTGTTGGATTCCACGCTTGTGATTTGGGGTGGCGAATTTGGACGTTTGCCGACAGCCCAAGTCGCGGCCAATGGTGACAACAAGAACGCTGGACGCGATCATGGACCGTATGGGTTTTCGTCATGGATGGCCGGTGGCGGCGTCAAAGCGGGCGTGGTCCACGGCAACACGGACGAAATCGGTTACGCGGCTGCTGAGAGTCGCGTCAGCATCCAAGATTGGCACGCGACGATTCTCTATCTGCTGGGATTGCAGCACGACAAACTATTCTTTGAGCGAAATCGATTGCGGGAAAAACTTACGCATCAATTTGGCGCACGCGTTGTCCGCGAGATCATCGCGTAGCCGGTGTCGAGCGCTGTACTTCGCAAGTACGAACCACCGTTCATTTCCGATCCAGTCTCTGCACACCAAGCTTAATCGTGGAATCGATATGAATAGAGGTCGCCGTCTGTCACCTCGAACTTGATGCGAATCGTTTCTTCCGACAACGACGCCAAAACGGCTTTCGTATTCCATTGGACTGTTTGCGCCGTTGCGTTGCCGGTCAGTGGTGAGCAATTGGTTGCCGCAAAGCCCGGGATCACCTTTCCGTTGGCATCCTGCAATTCGACGCGGACCTGTCCTTTGCCGTGCGTGGCGAAGTTGACTTCCAGTTGTTTGCCGCGGAATCGGATCGGCTTGGTGGTGAGCGAGCCGCCTTGCGGGCCTCCCTTGGCGGACACAAAGCCATCCACGCGATACGTGAAGCGGCGCACCCGACTGTCTGGTCCGGTGTAGTAAGCTTCGGTGGCGTAGACGGAGAATTCGCGATCGTTTCCTGGCAGTTGGACCATACCCCATGTCATATAGTTGCTGCGGTTGCCGCTACGATCTTCCGGCGCATCCTCCGGAACCACCGCGGCAGGCCAACGCTTGAAGTTCAGTCCATCGCGACTGGCCATGAAAACCGGTTCAACGCGGCTCGCCTGTTTCGGCAGGTATCGGGTGGGGAATCCGATCAGCATATGTGGCGCCCGCTCATAGCGCTGCACGGCGTTCGTATAGAGATGTTCGTTTGGCGCGTCACCATAGTCCAGCAACTTGGGATTGGTCCAGTTCACAAAGTCGTCCGACGTGCCCGTCATGATCGCGCGGACTCCGTTGACGAAAGTCCGATGATATTCGCGATATATCTTCGAATGCACATCCCAAAAAGCCAGATTTTGAGAATCGAAGTAGCCTTCGGTAATCACCGGCTCGTTTTTGATCAGGGACCAGTGAATACCATCGGGAGACTGAAACACGTAGAGCCCCTTCTTTCCGATCGGCCGGCCACGCGAAATCGCCTTGTAGCGCGCATCGGCGGCACATGCCGGATTGGCGTCCTTGAAAACAGCAAAACAGTGTGTGCCGATGCCGGACCAGACGATGTTGTTATTCTTCGATCCGCCAAATTCGAATAGACCAAGTTCAGGTTTGTTCCAATTTACGCCGTCTTTGCTTTCGGCGTAGCAAGTCACCTCGGGATGCGCGGCCTTCTTGGTGTTGGTGTCAAAATGCGAACCGCGATAGTACATCCGATACAGCCCCGCGGCCTTGTCGTGAAATACGGTGTAGTAGGCCGACGTGTTGCCTTCCCATGGTTTGTCTGTGGTCAGGACGACTTTGGCCGGCTGTGGGCGCTGGAGCCTTAATTCGAGGTCGCCGTCGGTTTGGTCGATTAGCGCGTCATCGACGAATAGTTCTCTCTGGCCGCCAATGTCAATCGCGTCCACGGCTCGGACCTCAAGGCAATGCGCGCCAAGTTGGATTGTCGCGATGGCGAACAAGGCACGGAATAATCGCGTGAATCTCATCGAATTGCTTCCTTTGATGCAGGCATCTGTCTTGACGGCGACTCTGGGAACCTGTCGACAAGCGGTTTTGCCACTGATTTCGTTTCCAATCATTGGCCGTGCTGTAGCCGCGGGTGAATCAGAATAGACCGCACTTCCAGGAGGGAATCAAGCAGATCGACGAAATATCCCCTGCAACCGGTACGGTTTGGCCGATCAAACGGCAGGCAGCCCACGACAACGCTGCCAAATACAAGGAAAGTGGGAGAATAGGCAAGGCCGACTAGCGTCGTTGCCGACCTGTCTTGCCAGGAATATCGTGAGAAACGCTTCTACGTCAGGTTACTTACGGTTAAACTGTCAGGAGGTTCTGCAAACCTCCTAGCTGAAGAGATGGATCGATGAACTTACGATCACCAGGATCCGTACTTCTGATTTCCTGCTACGAGCTTGGCCATCAGCCGCTTGGCGTCGCTTTGCCACTGGGCTTTTTGGAACGAGCAGGTTTTGAGCCCGCCGCGATGGACATCGCGGTTGAAGAATTTGACGAAGAGAAGATAACGCGTGCTGCCTTCATTGGGATCTCGGTTCCCATGCATACCGCTTTACGATTGGGCGTACGCGTCGCCGAGCGAATTCGCGAGCTGAATCCGTCGTGCCACATCTGTTTCTACGGTCTCTACGCATCGTTGAATTCTGACTACTTGTTGGAACATGGCGCCCACTCGTGCCTGGGCGGTGAGTATGAGAAGCCGCTTGTGGCATTGGTGGAGTCGCTAGAATCGAACGACTCGGGCGAGATCGAGGGCGTCAGTCGCCGTGGAAGGATCGCCCTTCCGGTCCTGGAAAAGCTATCTTTCGCGACTCCCAACCGCCGTCCTCTTCCACCGCTGGAGGACTACGCACAGCTCGAACACAATGGTCAGCGCCGAACAGCCGGGTACGCTGAAGCCAGCCGCGGTTGTCTCCACATGTGTACCCATTGTCCCATTCCGCCAGTGTATGGCGGTCGATTTTTTGTTTTACCACAAGAGGTTGTCCTGGAAGACATACGCCGACAGGTACGGGCAGGTGCGACCCATATTTCCTTCGGCGATCCTGATTTTCTCAACGGGCCCAACCATGCGCTGCGTGTCGTCCGCGCCATGCATGAAGAATTTCCGTCACTGACGTTCGACTTTACCTCCAAGATCGAACACTTGTTGAATCGTGGCCAAGCGCTTCCCGAGTTTGCCAAAGCCGGATGTTTGTTTATCATCACCGCGGTTGAATCGCTGAGCGACCGGGTGCTGACGATCCTTGACAAGAAACACACGCACGCGGATGTCGTTTCCGCGGTGCAGTTCGTACGAGAGGCGGGTATCGCCCCGCGACCGACTTGGGTCAGTTTTACTCCCTGGACAACCCGAGAAGACTTTTTGGAAGTGTTGGAGTTTGTCGAAACCAACGGACTGATCGACCACATTGATCCAGTTCAGTATTCGGTCCGACTGCTCATTCCGCCGGGATCGTGGCTGGCTGACCACGAAGAGACCTTGCCCTACCGCGGGCCGCTCGATGAAGCCGCGTTCACGTATCGCTGGGAACATCCCGACGCTCGCATGGATCAGCTACAAAAAGACGTAGCCCAACTTGTTGCGCGGGACGCCGACAATGAAACGGATACGGCGGCAACCTTTCACGGCGTGAAAGAACTGGCCAACGGCCGCGACCCAGAAAGTGTCGTCTGCCAGTTGTCTCCCGAGCGGCACCGCGCTCCTCGCTTGACCGAATCGTGGTTTTGCTGAGCGGAACCAACCGAGGGTCAGTTGGACCCTCTCAACAAGTCTGCCGGCAGCACGACCAGCCCTTGATTCGTTGAATGGTAATACGACAAACGATGAGCTAAAACCGTACCATCGAGGATGAATTAGCGACTTAATCCAGAATCTGTTTCGCAGCCTAAGGAGACTGAAGAATGAACTTCAAATGTTGCCTTCCCTTAGTGGCATTTTCGCTGTTAGCCGTGCCGTCCGCCTACGGCCAGATCGTCAATGGCGTGATGACCGTGACTGGCGCGGAGATGCACTGATGAGCAGGTGTGGCGTGTGACGCCACTGCACGTCTGTATGACGTGGACGAACATTCGGTTGTATTCAAGAAACTAGACAAAACGGCCAAGTACGATCAAGGAACGGTCACGTTTCGTGCGCGGAAAGGCGCGCTCATCGATCTCGACAAGTTGCATGAGAGCGTCTGGGCCACTCGACTTTCTGGTGGTACCCGTAGCGGAATCGTGAGCCTTGAGGTGACCGTGATCGGTGAGTTGCATACGGCCTCGCAACAAACCGTTCTGAAGGTCTCCGGCTCGAATGCGGAGTTTATTCTACAACAGCATTCGGGTGACGGGCACGTGGCGACATTTGGCCAGGTACAGATGCTGACGGGCAGCGGAAAGGTTGTTCGTGTCACGGGTCAAATCGACAACTACGTTGGCCGATGGCCGAGCGTTTTGAAGAAGCAGCCGACGAAACCCCGCCGAATTCTAGTAACCAATGTCGAAGTTGAGGAGTAATTGTGAAGCCAGAAAAAGAATGTGCCCAAGCCGCTCGAGACAACAAGACAACCACCATGTTCGGCGCCTTGATTGGTGCGGCCGCAACGGTTCCCAACTGAACTGCTGCCGGTATTCTTGCCCTGTTCGGGTTAGCAGGGGGTACAGCAGCATTGGTTTCGAGTTGGTTGTCACCGGTGTTGATCGGTTTCACCGCAGTGTTATTGGGACGAGCCCACTACACACTCTACATTCTGAAACGCGGAAGCCGAATTAGTATGGCAACCACCTGGCTGGCGACGTTGTTCGTAATTGGTTTTTGGACATGGCAATGGATCGTCAAGTAAGGCATTTGCTGGAATGAGCAATACGATCGAGAATCTTAAATTGTCAGACGCAAACACGCTGTATGCGCTCAAGGAAATTGCGAGGTGCCATGGTACGCCAACCTATGCGTTTGACATCCAGCGATTGAGAGGGCAGGTCGAAAAACTGCAGAGTCACTTGCCGCCGGAAGTTGAAATCCTCTATTCGCTGAAGTCAAACGCTTCGCTCGGAATCTGCGATGTCTTCGCGGATTGTGGAATCGGAGCAGATGTCGCCTCGGCAGGCGAGTTGGCGACGGCGATCGAAGCTGGCTTTCCCGCCGAACGAATCTTCGTTGCCGGCCCGTTCAAGATGCCGGAGACAATTGCACAGTTGCGCGAAGCACCGGAAGCGATCGTCTCGGTTGATTCATTCAGCGAACTGCAGTGGCTGTCCGATGAGGGTTTGCCAAACGCTGCCGTGCTGCGTCTGCGACCGGACTTCGGTTCATACGCCGTCGTGCAGGCGGGAAGCGAATCTCGTTTTGGCTTCACGCCTGACGCGTTGGACCGCTGCCGTCGGTATCTGCCGTCGTGCGAAATCGACGTGATTGGGTTTCACGTGTATGCTGGTTCACAGGTACTGGATGCCGACGAAGTCAACGTACATATGCGCAATGCTATGGACTTGTCCCTTCGCGCGGCCGACACGCTGGGCATCGCGCCAAAGTTGATTAACCTTGGCGGGGGATTTGGCATTCCATACGGGCCGGGCGAGGACGGTCTTGATCTCCGTCGCGTCGGTGCTGAAATGCAAGAGTTGGTCGAGCGAGCTTCGCCAGCTCGCATAGCGCTCGAACTCGGTCGTTACCTGGTCGCCGAGGCTGGTTGGTACTTAACGTCCGTTTTCGGCCACCAGACAGTTCAAGGTCGATCCGCCGTGGTCGTCGACGGCGGTGTTCACCAGCGCGCCGATCTGTGCGGACTTTCCCTCCGCTCGAATCAGAATCCGCCGTTGGTGCTCGATGGCGACCTCTCGGCGCTCACGCCAATTGATGTGCTGGGCTGTCTCAGTTTGCCAGACGACGTGATGATCGAAGCCAGCCTGTTGCCAGCGTTGTCCCGTGGCGATGTGCTGGCGTTTTGCAATGCTGGTGCGTATGGCCTCTGGTCGTCGCCGGCATTGTTTCACGGCAGCCCCTTACCTGCTGAGGCCGCCTTCGACGGAACGACGATCCACTTGTTGCGCGAACGAAAGCCAGCTCAAAGCATCCTGGACGAGCAGCGACATGTTTCTCAAAGGCAAGAGATTGGACACAATTAGAAAGCACACCATGACTCATCGAGCATTCACCATTACATTTTGTCTTTTGACGATTGTCACTATCCTCGGAACGCCACTCGCGCAATCTGACGATTCTCAGATCATGACAAATTCAATCGATATGAAGTTGGCTCGGATTCCAGCGGGCAGTTTCATGATGGGATCACCGCGAAGCGAAGCTGAACGAGATAGCAAAGAAGAACTGCACGAGGTCTCGATTACCAAACCGTTTTACATCGGTGTCTACGAAGTGAAACAGGCCGAGTACGTCAAAGTGATGCAAGGGCTCGAAAAGTTCCGAGAACAATCTACGTTCAAGGGCGGCGACAATCCAGCTGAAAACGTCGAATGGAAACTTGCCAAGATCTTCTGCGAGCGGCTTTCGGCGCGGCCGGATGAGAAGCGCGCGGGACGCAAATATCGACTACCTACCGAATCTGAATGGGAGTATGCCTGTCGCGCGGGGACGTCAACGGCGTTTCACGTCGGCGAATCACTCTCTTCGAGCCAAGCAAATTTCAATGGAGAATATCCGGCGGGTGATGCCAAACGAGACAAGTATCTTCGGCGGACGGCGAAAGTTGGATCGTACGAGCCAACCTCATTCGGTCTGTACGACATGCATGGCAATGTCGCGGAATGGTGTGCCGATTGGTACGACCCAGATTACTATCTGGATAGTCCAGATGAAGATCCGCTCGGGCCGCCGTTTGGTGTTGTGCCGACCAAGTTCACCAATAACGGCGACCAGAATTATTTTGTGGTCGTGCGAGGTGGGTGTTGGGTCGATGATGGACGGGCATGCCGGTCCGCCTATCGCTACCGTGCCATGCCGAACACGCGTTATCAACTGATCGGCTTCCGCGTTGTTTGCGAGGTTGCCAGTGAGTGACCCCGTGTTAGTCAAGCGAGTATGCCTATCGTTCGCGGTTGCGCTGCTGGTTGCCGGTTGTAGCTCTTCGTCGACACCACCGGTTTCACCGATCAGCCAGGTGGATCAGTCATCAAGTCCAAAGCAGATCACTTTATACGTCGCAGGGATGAACAAGAGGCTAAAAGTGTTGTGAGGCGACTGACCGAATACGGTCAAACAAGCTCTGGCAGAGCTTGACGCAGTTGAGTCGGTTGAAGACGAATGGGAACGCGAATTAGAATCTGAGGAAGACTTGGATCTGCTTTTCGTGAGCTATGACGCTGAACGCATCACGGTCGACCAGCTATTGGAAAAGATTGGTGAGTTTGGATTCGAGGCGAAAGTAACCGAGTAGGACGGGTTGGCAATCCGTTCCGCATGTGGAGGAAGATCCATGTCCGACGACACGCTGCCGGTCGGGGCGCCCGCGACGGATTGCTGAGCGTCGAAGAAACCCGAGTCGCCGGGCGCGACTGAGACTCAGCCGAACGACCAAGATGTTTCGTCGAACCGCGCCGAGGGATTTGCCAATTTTGGGGCGTTGCTTTCAGCGTTCATCGCATCGAGCTGATGTTGGCTGCCGCCCCTGTTAATTTTGGGCGGTATCTCCGGTGCGGGGATGACCACGGCAATGGAGCGTTTTCGGCCGGTTCTTATGGCTGTGACGTTCGTGTTCCTGGGCGCAGCCTTTTACCTTTCGTATCGCCCCAGACCAACGACGTCAGGCGGAGACGAAAGCGGCGGCGCAACGAGCGGTCGACGGCGCTCCAAGATCATGACATTCAACAGGATCATGCTCTGGGCAGTGACGGTCGTAGCGGTGGTCTTTCTGTTCTTTCCGCAAGTCTTCACCGGTCTCTTTGCATCGAGCGGAGGATTCACTGCTGACATGGATCGAACCGTGCTCACAATCGAAGGCATGACGTGACATACGTGAGCACCGAAGGCCGAAGCGGCCATCAAAACAGCACCGGGTGTGCTGGCAGTCAAAGTTGATTACAAAGCCGGACAAGCAACGATCGGCACTGAGAAGGGTCGGGACGTGCCGAGAGCCGAGGTCGTTGCCGCCCTCAAGTCGATTGGTTATGCCGCAGAGTTCTCCAGCGAGCCACCACTAGCAGATTGAACAGCAACGGTTCGGCGACGTCACCAACGGAGCTCCTCACAATCGAGATTGCTTCCCGAGTTCAGTCGCGCTTTCCTTGCGTCTCGGCGAGCAACTCATCGATCGCTGCATCAAGGCCCTCCGGTTGGACGTTCTTGTATCGAATGACGCCCTTCGCATCGAGCAGGTGAATCGTCGGCCGCTGGAGAACTTGCCAGGTCGTTTGAATTGGCCCGTCAATCTGACCCTCATCCCACCAACTCCGCCAGGTGATTCGTTCTTCGATAACGGTTTCCCGTAGAGTTTCGAGGTCCTTGTCACTGTTGATACCCAATAACGCAAAGGGCTTTCCGCTCAACTTCTTCACGAGCGACCGCTCGTGCGGGTACATTTCCCGGCAAGGACCTCACCAATGCGCCCAAAAGCTGAGCATGACCACTTTGCCGCGGTAGTCGCTCAACTTGAACTCATTACCACTGATGTCGATGCCTTTGATTTCGGGCGCGGGTTTGCCCACGGACAGATGCCGAATCGCATAAAGGGCGTCCTCGGCGATCTTTCCGATGTTTTCGTCATCAATCTCAACGTCAGCAAACGACTTGAACAGTCGCTCGTACACTTTTTCCCGTTGCCTTGCCAGCTCGACGGGCTCGAGCGACGCAAGGTGGTCGCCGTACTCCTTGCCGTAGTACTGCAGAACGCGTGGTGCAAGGTCCGGATCTGCTCTTAGTTGTTCGATGATGCTTGCTTCGCGATCGAGTAGTTGGGCGAGGTAGAAACACGCTTGAGCCTGCACATGCTTGTCCTTGTTTCTTTCGAGCGTCACACGCAGCAACTTTTCTGCACCGACGGACCGTGCCCGCGAGACCAATTTGCAGCCCGGCCCCATTTTCTTGCTCTCAGCATGGTGTTGCTCCAGCAACATGATCGCCTGTGCTGTTTCGCGTCGGCCGCGAACCTTATCGACGACCCACAACAACGCATCAGCGGCGGCAGGCTCTTCAATGTGTTCACGCGCCAACACAACGAAGCGTTTTGCAAAGGCACGAGTGCCACCGTCCTCTTCGAATGCGGCAAGGAGCGCCTCATACTTCTGGCTGGCCGTTGTCTCTTCGGCGGTTGCCACGCGCGACACAAGCAGCAGGCAGATGATGAATACGATTGTGATTCGCATGGTAGATATTGTCCCTGTTAACGTTCTGATCAATCATCCAGACGCACAAAAGGATCAGAGAATCTCGGATCGGAAATGAACTCTTCGTCAGTCAGTGTCTTCAAGAAAGCAACGAGTGCCGACTTTTGCTTGCGTGTTAATCGAAACCCAGAGGGTCCCTTACCAATTGCGCCTTCTTCCTCGTCAATTGCTATCTCCAGATTAGCGTGCCGATGCACACCACTGCTGTAGTGTTCAATGACCTGTTGCAGTGTGTTGAAGCGTCCATCGTGCATGTACGGTCCAGTCAGCGCGATGTTTCGCAGTGACGAAGCTTTAAACTTACCGTCATTCGTCGGCGTAAACGGAGCATTGGAGGGGACGTCCCGAGCTCCCAAGCCTTGATCGGCATACTGCAATTCGAGTCCATTGTTGAATGACCTTGGCATTCCAAATGATGGAGGCACGTGACAGTGTGCGCAGCCAAGCTCGGCAATGTTGCCGACGCCATCGATGAACAGTGACTTTCCAAGATTCTCTTCCGGTGTGAAATCGTCAAAGTCTTGTGAATAGTCATTGCCCCCGACCGCGTCCGCCGCGCGGTCGAATTTCGAGTTAAACGAGACCAGCGATCGCATGAACTGTGCAAGCGCTTTGGCGATCCCGTCGTTAGTGACTTCGTTTGGGCCAAACGCCGCGGCAAACAGCAGCGGGTAGTACGGCAGGCGCCGAAGTTTCTGCTCGAGATCAGTCAGCTTCATACCCATTTCGATTTTGTCCTCAATCGGCATGAGAGCTTGGTCTTCCAGCGTCACCGCTCTTTCGTCCCAGAAAAAACCAGGACTGCTACCGTTGACAATCGTAAATCGTCCATTACCCAGACTCATCGAGTTTCGCCCTGTTCTATCACCTTTGAATCCAATACTAAAACGGCGCGGATCCGCGAAAGCCTTTTCTTGGAGGTGACAAGACGCGCAGGCAGTCGTGTTGTTTTTGGACAGTAGCTTCTCATAGAACAACACTCTGCCCAACGTGGCGCCAGCGTTGCTGATCGAGTTGTCCTTGCCAGTATTGTCTAGTTCGCTTAGTTGCGAGAAAGCGACGTGCTTTGGCCCATTGCCAAGTGTGTACCGATCGGGTCTCATCGGCAGCATAGGCACATCAATACCACCGAACGCCGCCCGTAAGGACTTTCGTTCCGCCGCGTCTAGATGGCCGTCCTGATTGCTGTCGAATCGCCCAAGTAGTGATGGTCGGCTGAATTCCGCCATGGCCAGAGCGCCCAGTCCTTGCGGTTCGTCCGCACAAGCGATGCCGAAAGTAACCAAAAGGAGAAACAAGAAACACGTAGCTGAATTCTGTCTGGTTGGCATCATTCACATGCCTCCAATCAGGCATGACGGACCTGTTCAGAAAAGTCGTACGGACTACAAGATTCTCTCTGTTGATTGAGTGGGACTTCGGTTCCATCCACCGATGATCGCATTATACGACGATTGCATTATACCAAGCTGGCGGAGGGCGAAGAATCCCGTCAGCCAATAATTGGTCTTTCGTAAACCAGCAGCTCAGCTGGTGCGTACCGAAGAGACTCTGCCACCCGCGCAGTGAGCGGCATGGCGCCATCCCAACGGCGTCACTTCATGCGCTGAATTGGTTGGGTTTGGCAAATCTCCGATCTCTCCCTTGCAGACTTTTTCGCTTTTGAGAAACAGCCGGCAGCGAGCCCCTTCTCTTCTCGGGGAGAAGGATAGGATGAGGGGGCGAACCGCCAAATGAAATCAACCACCCCTCATCCGGCCTTCGGCCACCTTCTCCCGAAGGGAGAAGGACATGTTCAAGGCTCTCCTAAACCTTCAAAGCGAAAAAGTCTGCTTGGGAGAGATCGCGGCTTCAGCTGCGGGAGAGGGACTTTTTCGAGGTTGATAAAGTGAAGTGGCATACACACATTAAATTCTCCCTCTCCCGGCCGCTAACGCGCCCGACCTCTCCCGGAGGGAGAGGTGACGGTAATCAGACGTAGATTGCGCGTCATCACCTCTCACGTTTTGACTAAGGACCGTTCGAGGAATTACTGTCCGATAGTCGCCTTTCGCTCCGCGAAAGGAACGTGCTTTCGCGGAGAGGCAATGATGTTTATGTTGGACCCGAGAATGAAGTCGCTGAGGCGGCACGAACTATCGATCAACCACTTTGGTCACCGGATCTGTTTATCGCGTGTGCAAAGGTTGCCGGAGCTGAATTGCCCAAAGATCGAAAACTCGACGGTCGAGATCCACTGCCTGTCTTATCCTCCAAAGGCAGTCGGTCTCCGCACGATTCGCTGTACTTCAATTATCGCCAGCACGCTGCACTCCGAATGGGTGACCGGAAGATCGTTCGCGTTGGGCCCACTGCGCGCTGGATGTTGTTCGATTTGGCTAATGACCAAGGCGAAATGAACGACTTGGCCACGAACGAGCCAGATCAACTGACTCGCCTTGTGAACGAATTTGATCGCTGGGAAAGTGATCTGGATGAGTCGAATTAGTAGCGTCCGGCCGAAAGATCAGCTACGTTCCGTGTTGCATCCTTCCCGTTTCCAATTCTCAGAGATCTCATGTTTGAAAACCTTGTGCTGCGAACCGCCGACGATGAAGCTGTGACCCTGAGGGAATTATTCGGGCAGCCTTTGCTATTGATCTTCTTACGTCACTTGGCATGACTTCCGTGCCAGGAGCATCTGGTGCAGGTGCATGAGAGACTTTCAGAGTTTGACCGTTTGGGAGCCAAGATCGTAGTCATTTCGTTCGTGGCACCGGTCAGGCTAAAACAGTACCTCAGTGGTCGCAGATGGCCGATGCGCATGCTGGCGGATCCCCGACGGAAGGCGTACCAAGCCTTCGGTTTGGAGCGAGCGACTTGGTCGCGGTTGCTTAGGCCGCGAGCGCTATTGCAATACCTGAAGCTCATGCTGCGAGACAAAATGCCGCAACGACCACAAGAAGATGTCCATCAGTTGGGTGGCGACTTTATCCTCGACTCAACCGGACGTGTCGTCTACGAGTACCGCAGTCAAGATCCCGCAGATCGGCCAGACCTGGCCAAGCTGCTGCAGGTACTCTCAGAATGTGCGGCGGAGTCGAACAGAGAAGCAACGTAGTGGCGTGTCGACACCGAGAATTAGGGTGCTCGCAACGATCGGTGAAAGGCAATCCGCCGTCTTGGGGGACCATGTTCAACTCGGTCTTGGATTGGTACCTTAGGGGGTTCAACGTACGGTCCTACTGGGACCGGGACTTCGCCTGGCCAAATTCAGGCCTCTGGCGGCTTGCTGACACGAATCAAGGAATGCGATGAACACTGATCTTTTTAGTCTTGAGAATCAAACTGCCGTTGTCATTGGCGGCACAGGCGTGCTCGGCGGTGCCATGGCAGAAGCGCTGGCCCGTCAAGGTGCCCGAGTGGCCATTGTAGGCCGAAGTGCCCAACGGGGAAATCAACGCGTCGATGTGATCACGAACGGTGGTGGCGAGGCGATCTTTCAGGCTGCCGACGCGATGGACCGCGATTCGCTACTGGCCGCGCGAGACGCAATCAGTGCCGAATTTGGCGCTCCCAGTGTCCTTGTCAACGCCGCGGGCGGAAATAGACCCGAGGCAACATTGCCGCCGGGTGCCGATTTTTGCAAGTTGCCAGAGGAGGCTTGGCACAATGTGTTTGATCTGAATCTGGTGGGGGGCGTGCTGTTACCCTCGCAAGTATTCGGTGAGACCATGTTGTCGGGAGAGCAGGGCAGCATTATCAACATTGCGTCGATGGCGGGGATGATTCCTCTGTCACGCGTAGTGGCCTATTCAGCAGCGAAGGCGGCCGTGATCAACTTGACGCAGTTTTTGGCCCGAGAATGGGCAACGCGCGGTGTCCGTGTCAACGCGATAAGCCCGGGCTTTTTTCCCGCCGACCAGAACCGTGCCTTGCTGTTCAACGAGGACGGCAGTTACACCGAACGTGGCGGTCAAATCATCGGCCACACACCGATGGCTCGTTTTGGTAAACCGGCCGAGTTAGCAGGTGCGGTGGTATGGCTTGCATCGCAAAATGCTTCGTCATTCGTTACGGGCCAGAACATTGTTGTGGATGGCGGCTTCGCTTCCGTGACGGTCTAGACAGAGTCTGCAGATCATTGGGAGTTTTGATATGGCTGGCTTGCAGATTCGACAAGACGATTGCGAATTGGATTTTCTCGCGTTGGGCGCACTCGTTCACCGCCTCGATCCTGGCATTTTGCCGTTTCGAACGGCGCGGTCGTTCGACATCCATGTTTCTGGCGGCGAATACAATGTGGCCGCAAATCTGGCCAGCTGTTTTGGATTGAAGACCGCCATCGCCACCGCCATGGTGAACAATGGCATCGGCGAGCTGATTCAAGCTCGTGTTCAAGAAAGGGGAGTCCAGTCGCATTACAAGATGTTCGAACATGATGGTGTGCGTGGTCCGAACATGGCTACGGTCTACAGCGATCGCGGTCACGGTGTGCGGGCTCCGGTGGTCTTCTATAACCGAGCCAACGAAGCGGGCGCGTTATTGAAAAAAGGCGATTTCGAATGGGGCAAGATCCTTGCCGGCGGAGCTCGCTGGTTCCATTCGGGAGGAATTTTTGCCGCCCTGTCCGAGACGACGGCCGATCTGATCATCGAAGGTATGGAGGCGGCCAAAGCCAGTGGTGCCATTAATTCGTTTGACCTGAACTACCGCGCCAAACTCTGGGATTCGATCGGCGGCCTCGAAAAAGGCCAGGAGATGATCAAACGCATCGTCAACAATGTCGATGCGGTGTTTGGCAATGAAGAGGATTTGCAGAAAGGACTGGGGATCAAGGGGCCGGAGTTCGAAAAGAAATCATCAAAGCTCGACCCGGATTCATTCTTCACGATGATCGACCAGGCAGTCGAGAAATTTCCCAACGTCAAGTTGGTGGCCACGACATTACGAGAAGTCCATTCGACAAATCGCCACGACTGGGCGGCCGTGCTATGGCTCGATGGTCAACGCTATGTCAGCCCGATGTGCCAGCTGGATGTGCTGGACCGGATCGGTGGCGGTGACGGTTTTGCGTCCGGCTTGATTTATGGCTTGATCACGGGCCGTTCACCAGAGGAAGCTCTGCGGCTCGGTTGGGCGCACGGCGCACTCCTGACCACGTTTCCCGGTGACGTTAGCATGGCGAAGCTGCCGGAGGTTGAAGCGCTCGCAAAAGGCGGCTCGGCACGCGTCCAACGCTAAGTCTTGTCACCTTGTCAACTTGGTGACCAAGTCGGCCGCATCGGTTGTTGCCAGAATGTCTGGCCCGTTGGGAATCCCGCGCAGTTCGTATACCGTGCGCGTCCGCGCGAAAGCCGATTGAAGCTGTTCCAATGAAGATGCCTTGCCCGAACCACTGACGCCGCCGGCAATCACCAGCGGTCTGGGTGCTGTTAAGGCGGCGAGCTGTGGGACATCGCCAAGGTCTCGTAGAATTCCGGGGACCATGATCCCGAGCCGCTGGTTCTCATACGGCACGTCGCTCACATAACTGGTCAGCCCGCCGACAGTGGCCGCCCGGTCAATTCGACGATCCAGAGCCGCGACACAGAGTGCGACCAAGCTGGCCGGTCCAACTCCAATCACGGCGACCGCCTTGGGTAGGCCTCGGGCATCCTCAGAGAGCGCGTCGAGTAGCCTTCGGACATCCCATACCCATTGGCCCAACAGAGGACGACCGAGCCACATGGACCATTCCGCGGTGTTGTGATCAGGGGCGCGACCGATCTTGTCGGATCGATGTGCCGTTGCGCCCGTTGCTCGTAAGTCCGCGGTGACGACGTCCCATCGTTGCTGCAACAGAGATCTGGCGGTTGGCGTATCAGCAGCTTGGCGACCCTGGTCCAGGTCAAGCAGCACAGCTAGACCGCGAGCTTGTTCGGCGGCCTTGTCGCGGCGAGCCAGCACCGTAATGCCGGGCTCAGACGAGAACGTGATTGACTGCACGTTGCCATCATCAGTGTTTTTGGTATCGAGCGGGGTTGGCTGCGGGAATCCCCCCAAGATACGCGGCATCGATTCCCGCATCAACGTATCTTCGGCCTCCCACCTCTCGAGATGATCGGGATTCGGCCTTAGGCGGAGTAACCGTCGCGCCTCGGTTGCCGCAAACGCGGGTAGCGTGACGAAATCGTCGGGTCGTGATTCACCGGGAAAACAACGGAGTGCCTCGGGTTCCTCTGTTTCAATTGTCGGCTCGGTAATTGGCGAGCCATCTCCTTCACCTTTGAGATGACACGACATCCAGCCGTACATCGCTTCGCGCATGGCCTGGTTGTAGTCATGGCGCGACTCGAACACAGCGTGCCGGAGCCGATCGTCCTTTTCGTAAAGCGCAAAGACGTGGCCTGCGGCCGCCAGTGACTTCTTGGCTTCGCCGACGGAAAATTGAAAGGCGTCCTTGGTTGCATTAACAACCATCAACGCACGCGGCGCGACCAAGGCCAGCACGGCCGCTTCTTCGCTGTACGACAATGTCGATGGGGAGACTTCGCACATGCAGCAAGCGGCGCCAAGATACGCCTGGTACGTGCCGACGGAACAGACCGGCACGACGCACTTCAGTCGTTGGTCGATCGCGCCCACGTACATCGTTTGGTTCCCACCACCACTGGCCCCCGTCACGCCGATGTGATCTGGATCGACTTCAGGGCGGCCTTGCAGATAGTCAACGGCGCGCATGTTCTCGTACACCTGCAATCCGGCCAGTGCTAAACCGGTTGGCCAGAGTGTGGCGGCGACCATCTCGCCGTGGTATTCGCCCAACGCCTTGCCGATTCCGCGTTCGCCGGCACCGAAGGCATCAACCATCAGCACGAAGAAACCAAGTTTGGCCAGTCCGATACAGCGCGACTGCACGACCGGTTCTTGTTTGGCACGCCGCCAATGACCATGCACGCACAGTACGGCCGGCCGCCGTCCGTCGCCCGCGGGCACGTAAGCATTGGCAGTCATCAGAACGCCAGGGCGCGTTTGCAGAACAACTTTCTCCACGCGATAGCCATCGCGCTGCAGAGTTCCCAGGACGCGTGGTTCGAGCGGACAGGGCTCTTTCGGGAACCCACCCCATGACCGAATCAGCTGACGCTGCAGTCGCTCTCGTGCCGTCGTCCACTGCTCGAGTGACTTTGGCGGTGTATCGCCGGCACGCAACGAACGGGCTTGCTGTTGGACGAACGCCAAGAACTGGCGAGACAATTCAGGTGTGGTGTCTGCTTGTGTCACGGGTGGTTGCCTAATCTGTTGGTCAGTTTCGACGGTAAACGAATGCCCCCGCGGTCGTGAATGTCCTGTAATCTGGCCGTCAGTTGCAGGACCAATGGTTGAAGGTTGGGTTCGTTGACGCGATTCGTTGTCTCGGCAAGGTCGCTGGCTAATTCGTAAAGTTCGCGAGGGTTCGCCTTACCCTTGATCAGCAGCCCTTCGTCAACAAGAAGTTTCCACTGGCCCTGTTGTGGCTTGCCAGCCACGACAGGGTCGTCGACACGAATCGCTAGCCAGGCCGCAGCTGCCGTAGCCGCTTTTCTGGGGGCTGCGCCTTCCTTGTGATCGTGATGAATCAGTGGCGGCCGCGACACAGGAAGAATTCCACGGAGCGGGCCGAGTACGCTAACGCTGTCCTCCGCCGCATCCGCGGGTAACGGTTTCCCCAGGATCTCGGCGAGCGTCGCGAAGATATCGACATGACAAATCGGAACTGCGCTCGTCTGCCCCGCCGTCCCGGCGTCACCATCGCCAATGCCGCCTTGTTTCCAGGCCGCGATGAACGGGACCCGATGTCCGCCTTCATACACCGAACCCTTATAGCTGCGTAGCGGCCCTGTCGCCGTCTTTCTTTTGGACTCCGAACCGTTGTCACTGGTGAGGATGACCAACGTATTGGCGAGCAGCTTTGCGCCCGGCCGCCGCGGATCGTCGGTCTCCTGAAGGAACTCAAGGAGCAAATCCAAAGCCACGTCGTTTTCATAGATGAAATCGGAACGTTTACCCCCCGGGTGACTTTGCCCCTTGACCTTGCGCTCGCCGAGTTGGTCGCAAGGATCGTGGCTCAAATGATTTGAATGGCAGGCGTAGTATAGGAAAAACGGTTTGATTCGGTGTTGTTCATTGGCGAAGTGGCCGTCGAGAAACTGCTTCGCCATTTCGTAGTTCTTTGGACCGGTTTCATTGAGCACGTATTGTGACTTGTTGACTTGCTTCGGTCCGATCGCGGCTGCCACCCGTTTGTCAGACAACCAGCCCTGAGAAGCGGAAGTGGGATGGCTCCGTGAAGTCCCATGGAAGAAATCGAATCCGTGATTCAAGGGTCCATCCGCAATACCGTGCCGGAGATCGACTTCATCGTAGGATGTAGCCGGCCGTCCATCCGCACGACGGTACGTCAGGCCTACATGCCACTTGCCGCTCATCCCCGTTCGGTAGCCACTGTCGCGCAACAGTGTTGCCAACGTTGGACGATTCCGTTCGATGAGCGGATCGCCTTGCGGCCCCCACAGCACACTGTATTTCAGTCGCGTTCGCCACGTATAGCGTCCCGTCAGCAAGGCTTGCCGCGTTGCCGTACAGCGCGACGACGGGCTATGTGCGTCAGTGAATCGAATGCCCATCTTCGCCAACCGTTCCATGGCCGGTGTCTTCACCTGTTCGGCATCAGAATTGTCTGTTACGTCTTGATACGAGCTCGTGTCTCCCAGCCCCATATCATCCGCCATCATGAAAATGATGTTGGGTAGATTGCTTGATTTTGCGGCCGTCTTGGACCGCTTTGTGACTGGCTTCTTTTGCCGTTTGTTCCTTAAGAATTCATACATGTTGAACCGTTTTGGGAAAGCAACCTCGTTCTTCTTTGCCCACGTTTCCCACAATGCGACCATCTCGTCCCGCTTGCCTTGCCGCGTCTCGGCCAAGTTGTTCATTTCGGCGCGGTCCGAATCCATGTCGTACAACTCCCACGGCTTTTGATATTCGCGAACGAGCTTCCAATCTCCCCAGCGAACTGCTGCGTTTCCTTCGTGCTCCCAGTAGATCGGCGTCTTGTGAACGGGTGTGTTGCTGCCTTCGAGCAAAGGCACGACGGAAACACCCTCGCATGGTGGGACGTTTTGGGGATAATCGGCACCGGCCAGTTCAGCGCATGTCACCATGAAATCGGGAAGGTACGCGAAGTCACGGACAAATGAACCTCGGCGGTCCTGCCTGATTCCAGCTGGCCACGACGCAATCATTGGCGTACATGCTCCCCCTTCATGGACGAAGTGTTTGTAAAGGCGAAACGGCGTGTTGCAGGCGTTGGCCCAGGCCAGACCGAGACGGACACCTGCGGTCGTTCCCAGCGGCGGATCTTTCACCATTGCCGCATTGCCTTGGCCGAGACGACCGCCCTCCTGACAGGCACCGTTGTCCGAGAGAAAGAAAATCACGGTGTTGTCGAGTTCGCCGAGTTGGTCGAGATGACTTGTCAGCTTGCCAATGTTTTGGTCGATTGAATCGATGCAGCCGGCGTAGGCGGCCATGATCGAATCGAGATTCTCGCGCTGTTTCTCGCTGAGCGAATCCCACTTTGGGCCAACGTGTGGTGCCGGCTGTATATCCTCGCTGACTAGTCCAATCTTCTTCTGCTTCGCCAAGCGTTGTTTCATCAACGCTTCCCAACCTTCCATGTACTTGCCTTTGTATTTCTGAAATTCGCCCCATTTCGAATTCAACGGCCAGTGGGGTGCGTTGTAGGCCAGATACAGAAAGAAAGGTTGATCGTCCTTCTTGGATACGTCAGAGATGTACTCGCAGGCGACATCGGTAAACGTATCGGTCGCGTAAAACGCTGCGTCCGTGCCAACTGGATCGTTTCCCCGAGTGATGCCCCGATCACCACCCGGTTTGAAATAATTGAAAGCGCCGCTGAGCCCACCGTAGTAGCGATCGAACCCTCGTTGCAACGGCCAGCATTCTTTGCGATCCGCACCCAGATGCCACTTGCCCGTCATTAGCGTGTGATACCCGGCACTCTTCAATACTTGGGCAATCGTCACGCAATTGTCATTCAAGTAGCCTTGATACGGTCCTTCGAAACCGAGCGGACTCTTCGGTGGCGCGGTCATGTGGCCGATGCCGACTTGGTGTGGGTGGCGCCCCGTCATTAGACTCGCACGCGTCGGGCAACAGCGACCCGCGTTGTAAAACTGAGTGAATCGCAGGCCGCCAGTCGCCAGGCGATCGATATTGGGTGTATCGATTTCCCCGCCGTAGCAACCGACGTCTGAAAACCCCATGTCATCGACGAGCACAATGACGATGTTGGGGCGTGAGGGCGGTGCCGCTTCGTTTGCAGTGGCCGTGAGGACGAGCAGCAAACAGGCCGCCGATGCGGCAAACATTCGAGTCCAGCAGTTCATGATGCGTCAATCCTGTTGCGAAGTCGTTTTGTCGTAGGAGTTATTCTACTTTATGCAACGAAGTGGTTGTGCGTTTGGCGAATCTGCCATCTCTCCCTCTGGGCATTGGTCTCTACACAGTTCATCACACCTCTCCCGCTTGCGGGACTTTTTCGCTATTGAATACGAGAAAAGTCCGGCAGCGCGTTCCTCGCGCCCCTTCTCCCCTCGACAGACTATTTCGCTTTTTAGTTGTTAGTTTGCTACGGTTTTC
>JASLPZ010000006.1:19092-49303 GCA_030744725.1 Pirellulaceae bacterium | reverse complement strand
CGCGATCGATCAAGCCCAACGCAATTTGCTGCTTTGTCTGAAACTCGATTTCGTCAGGGATGTAGTTTTTTTACGACGCGACGGATCGTTCGTCCAGTCTTCAGGCAGGTACAGCTGACTATCGAGGAGCGTTTGGAATTCGGGGGTCGAATAACCCAGATGAACCCCCACGGTGCAGTTTTCGACTTTGCCACGACTGCCGTTGTATTGCCGACCGGCGCCGGCCGTACAGGAACCACTCTTGGTCGTTCCTGATTCGTCGATGGTGCCGATCGCCTCGTCATGCACATGGTCGCGAGCGATAATCTGCTGACAGCGATCTCGCAGTTTCTCCTCGTTCCACTTGATCGATTCGAGAAAACGCTGTAGCGTTCTGGGAGCCTGAGCAAACTTCAAGGCGATGGCCTCACAATTCTTTCTTTGAATGTCCGACAACTGTCCCTTGACATAGACTCTCAACAACTGCCGACCGGCCAAGCTCGTGAAACAGTCGGCAAACATCGCTAAAAAAGATGTCAGCACTCGACCGAGGTTCTTGAGTTCCTTCAAAGTCATCATGGCGATCCTCCGTGATCTACGTGATTGAAACCACGCGGAGGATCGCCTATTTCTCTCTGTTGATGGAAGGCCAATTTCAGCAACTACTTAACGATGAAACTGGCGCTGTCCAACTAGAGATGATAAGGCGGCGAAGATTGTTTGCTCGATCCTAACGCACGCTGCTGCTGGCCCACGCCGAAATCGACAGGCCGCCATGCTATGACAGTACCTTGTCCAGGTCTGATCGTAGCTGTTCTACAAGTTCTCTGAGTTCGGCGACCTCCACCTGTAACGCAGCGAAGTCGTCTTGGTCGATGGTGGGTGCAGTCGTTGCACTGGCCAGAGCGGCGGGAGCGCTTAAAGGCGACGTCGGGGCCGATTCGTGCAGCGGCGCACCGCCTGCAAAGTGATCACGCAACTGGTTGAGTTCACGCTCTGAATACAACGCGTGCGTAACTACCTGACCACGTCCAGCGGGTGTCAATTCGACAACCAGCCCCTTGGCCACCAGCGACTGAATGATCGGCCTGAGCGTGTTCAGATCTGCGATCGGTTCCATCCGGGCTGCACGGCCGCGCAGTTCTCCAATCGTTTGTTCGCCGCGCAGCAGCAACTCGGCCATGACCGCCAATTCGTATTTGTCGACACCCAACCAATCGTAGGCCAGATGTTTGTACTTCGGCACTCGACCACCGGATTGCACCTCGACGACCGCACCGATTGAGCGCAGATTGTCCAGTTCAAGCTCCACATCGTCCGACTCCAGTTGCATCTGGGGTGCCCGATTGCTCTTCTGATTACTGCCTGTCGTGATGGCATTCAGCGATAACGGATAGGCCTCTGGCGTCGTTTTGGCCTTTTCGACGAGGACACCCAGAATTCGCCGCTGAATTCGGTCCAAGAGCTGCCATTTCGGGCCATCCGACTGTTTGTCCTGGTGATCCGTAGATGTGGGTTGCTGATCCATCATGGTGGCCTTGCAAGAGGAATCGGTCGTAATGCGAGTGTCGAGCAATCTACGACGTGCAGCTTCGTGCGGCAAGAGTACTGTGGCGCGGGCAAGAACCGTGGCCGCCGGGGCGAATCGCTGTCATGCGGCGTTGCGGGTTGGCTATAATCAACTTCCCCCCCTTGTTCACATGTGGTGGAACTGCTGCCCACCGCAGAGATCAACCCGGCGAACAGACCAACCCAGCGCACAGACCAACGAAGCATCCAACACGGCCCCACTCGCCACCGAGTAGCCTGTCTGAGAAAGAGGTAACCCGATGAAAATGACGTCCTTGTTCTCTCGTCATCGTTCGATTCTCGCCTTGTCCAAGTTGACGGTGTTGGCCGCCGCGATCAGTCTCGGACTTTCCGCGCCGGCACGCGGCGATGTTTCGCGCGTCTTGCCGGACGGTCAGGTTCCACAAGATCGTCGATTGAATGAGCAGAAGGATCTTAACGGGTATTTCCCATTTTCGGTGCCCGATTCTCCCGAAGCTTGGGAGAAGCGAGCGGCCGAATTGCGACGTCGTGTGCAGGTGGCCACGGGCACCTGGCCGTTGCCGGAGCGTACGCCGCTGAACTCGGTGATTCACGGTCGCATCGAGCAGGATGGTTTTACGATCGAAAAAGTCTACTTCGAAAGCGTGCCGAATCACTTCGTTACCGGGCTGTTATTTCGACCAGCTGGAAAAGGCGATGGTAACGCTAGCCGCCCTGCAGTCCTTTGCCCCCACGGCCACGGCGGCCGTTTGCAAGATTATGGCGCCGCAAAGATGAAAGGGTTGATCGAATCTGGCGCCGAGAAGTTTGAGCAAGGCAATCGATTTCCCAAACTTTCGCGCTGCGTTCAACTCGCACGGATGGGCTGTGTGGCCTTTATCTACGACATGATCGGATACGCGGACAGTGTGCAGCTCTCCTACGAGTTGGCTCATCGATTCGCCAAACAGCGACCGGAGTTTGAGAGTCGCGAGAGTTGGGGCTTATTCAGCACGCAGGCCGAACTGCGTTTGCAGAGCATCATGGGTCTGCAATCGTGGAACTCGATTCGCGCTTTAGACTTTCTCAGTGGCCTGCCGGATGTCGATCCGCGGCGGATTGCGGTTACCGGTGGGAGCGGCGGCGGCACACAGACGATTCTGTTGTGTGCTGTCGATCCACGTCCCGTGGCGGCCTTTCCTCAAGGCATGGTTTCCACATCGATGCAAGGTGGTTGTACGTGCGAGAACTGCAGTCTATTGCGAATCGGCACGGGGAACGTCGAACTGTGTGCCCTATTTGCGCCCAAGCCTCAAGGCATGACGACGGCGAATGACTGGACCAAGGAGATGATGACTAAGGGCTTTCCTGAACTCAAGCAGCTCTACACCATGCTGGGCGTCGCTGACCACATCATGTGCAAGCCGCTCAACCATTTCCCACACAACTACAACTATGTGACGCGTCATTTGATGTACGATCTGTTCAACAAGCATCTCAAGTTCGGCCTGGACCAGCCGATTAAGGAACGCGATTGGAGATTGCTTACAACCGCGGAAGCGACGGTCTGGGATGACAAGCATCCGCGCCCCGAGGGCGGACCGCAGTACGAACGGGCCCTGACAAAATGGATGGCTGATCAGTCCGATCGGCAAATCGCCGCATTGATGCCAGAAGACGAGCCGTCGCTGGCCGAGTACCGCGAAGTCGTTGGCGGGGCGGTCGAGACGATGATTGGTCGCGCCATGCCGATGGCGGGATCGATCGAACGTGAGAAAATCGCCAAGGAAGAACTGGGCGGCTTTCTATATTTCAAGGATATCCTGCGCAATGTTAATCAGGGCGAGGTACTTCCAATCATCTCGTTCTATCCAACAGCCAGGCCTTGGAACAACCACGTCGTGATCTGGCTGGATGGGCGCGGTAAACGGGGTGTTTTCGATTCCGCTGATCGGCCCAACCCGTCCGTCCGCGCGTTGTTGGCCCGTGGCGCGTCCGTTGTAAGTGCTGATCTACTTTATCAAGGCGAGTTTCTCGCCGCTGAGCAGACATTCGACGCGATGCCAGTCGTCAAGAATCCACGCGAGTTCGCCGGCTACACATTTGGTTACAATCACACGGTCTTCGCCCGTCGCGTGCATGATGTCCTATCGCTGATATCATGGATTCGGAACGACGACCACGCGCCAGCCCATGTCCATCTGGTGGGCGTCAACGGCGCGGGTCCGATCGTGGCGGCTGCCCGCGCGATTGCCGGGAAAGCTGTGGACCGCGCTGCCATCGATACGGAAGGTTTCCGATTTGCCAATCTCCGGTCGTACCGTGATGCGAACTTCATTCCGGGTGCGGTCAAGTACGGCGATCTTCCAGCGTTGCTCGCGTTGTCCGCGCCACACAAGCTACTGATCGCCGGCGAGCAAGGCGCGACACCCATGGTTGTCAGTGCTGCCTATCAGGCTGCTGGCAAGCCGGGCAATGTGAATTCTGTCAAAGGCAACGGCGACGAAAACGCAATGCACGCCGCGAACTGGCTGCTGGATTAGATCCGAACCTCACTGCTGCAATGCAAAGAGAATGATGTTGATTGCTAGTCGCGCGGCGTCGCCTTTTACGTACCCTTTGCACTGTAGCGACGACCCATTTTCCAGCGCGCAACTGATGTCGTAGGGCGAAAAGACAACGGAAATGCGGTCATCGATTTGCAGACCTTCCAAGAGCGGTGAGACCTTCTTCAGGTGTGCCGTCAACGGATCGTCGCCGGCACGCATTTGCGGGTCACGCAATGTCACCTGGTTCAGATCGTAACCACCAAAGTCCCGTGTGAATAATGGGTGTCCCGTTGGAATGCGGGCCAGCTCTTGCGTTGGAAAGATCGCCGAGAACTCTCGACGAAACGCCGTGCTGAATTCGGGGCTAGCACAGATCGAATCCGCCACAATCACCCCACCGCGTTCGATGAACAACGCCAGGGCGCTGCGTTCGGCTGCAGTCAAGCGAAACGCGCGCCGTCCATGCATAAACAGCAGCGGGTAGGTAAATAACGAAGGATCTGTGGCCAGCACCTTGCGGTTCTCGACGCCCACGCGCATCTGAGCTTTTTCGCGAAACACGTTCAAGAGATTCGGCAGCGCATTGGGTGCTTCGTCGCCACCCCCCGCGTACATCAGCTTGGGGATATACAAAACGCCGCGTTCGGGCTGATCGGGCGCGTTGCGGTTGAGCGTGAATTGGGGTCGGTCCAGCTTGTTCTTGAGTTCACGATTGGTGGCATAGGTCACCACGTTTTCGCCGATCCGAACGCAGGCCTCGATTTCCGCCTGCACGTTGGCTGGATAGGAAGAATCTCGCCCCGGGCGGTTCAGTTCCCAGAAACACGAAAGGTCCTGTGGGCAGTAGATAATGCTGGTGCGACAGCAGGCGTCGACGCCGTACAATGGCCGCAGATAGTCAGGATCGACTTTCTCTTCGGCGTACCATACGGGATGCTCAGGCGGCAACAACTGCAGGCTGGAGTCTTTGAACAGCTCTTTCATGAGCGCCTTGAACGAACGATCAAATCCATCGCCGCCGCAACATGCTTCGGCAAAAATAAATCCGCCCTGGTTAATGTATTCGCGTAGATTGTTCTTTTGGTCGCTCGACAATTCCAGAGAGTCTCGGCCGGAAATAAACAGGACAGGCGTTTCCAGCAAGTCATCAATCGTTGCGGCGCGTGCGTCAATCGTCTGCCAGGTCAGATCGCGTCGCCAACGCTGCTCCATCCGCCGTGTGAGGTTCTTTATCGAACTCCGATGCGGATTCCAACCACCACCACGACCGTGCTTGAGCTGGGTGATGAGGATGGGCCGACGGCCTTTGGCCAGAAAGAGCAATGCGAAGGACGTGGCGACCAGTGCGTTCTGCTCCGCGTGATAATCACCCCGCCAGAATCCGGACAATGAGTCTTGGCCGTCGACCAGGAACGCGGCACCTTCACGGAACCAATCATGGCGACCGATGAAGCGATTTCCCGACAGACGCCCCACGCGTTCGACACCGTACAGATAGTAGTACAGGTGTGTTGTGTCGAGATTGGCCCGCAGGCCGGAGTAGGGGTTTGGATTACGCTCGACGGAGAACTTTGCGCCCAGCCAGTCGAGAGCTCGGCGAAGCGGTTCATCGTCAGATTGCGTGCCGCAACAATGGACTGTTCCACCTTGCACTTTGGCGTCGCCCTGATGGACTCTTCCTGAAGTGATCAATAGCGAGGCAATTCCGGCACAAGTCATGCTGCCGGTGGATGGCTCGCCTTTGACATATCCCCACGACCCATCTTCCTTTTGCATCCTCAACCAGTAGTCCCGTGCAGATTGCCACGTTGATTCCTTGACCTTCACGCCGGCGCGTTCGGCTTCATGAAGCGCCAACAAAGCAAATTGTGAATTGGAATTGTCGCCCGAGACCTTGCGTTCCGAGTAGGCCCACGACCCCTCATGAAGACCCGTCTTGAACTGGATTCTCTCCAACCAATTCACGTTCACGCGGATCAGCGAGGCGTCCTCGTCCGGTTCGGCGGCGCACAAGAACATGGTGATCAAAGACGTACTGTAGACCATTCTCGGTTTTCCGAGTGAACGCACGAACTTCAGTGCTCGCTGAATGGAGGGATCCGAAACTGGAACTCCCGCGTTGATCATGGCCAACGAGCAGAGTGCCGTTAACCCGCCCGGATAGCCTGGGTGGTCCGTCCAGCTTCCGTTGACTTTTTGGTACTTCTTCAAGTAGCCGACGCCACCACGGATGGACTTACGAACTTGGTCGGCGGAGATGTCCCCCCGTACAGGCGTCGCAACTAGCGCAAGTAGCACCAGCACAATCAGCGTGTAGCCTTTTTTTGTCGACATGCCGCGAGTTCCTCTCGTAGACGGCCCAACGGTCATCTTAAATATCTTAGGATTCAAAAGTTACGGCGGCAATCAATTCGGCGGGATCGAACCGGCGATCATCCCCGGTTCACCCCGATCGCGCGAACTTCTCGCCACTCGAGGGCGGCGAAAGGCATACAATCTACAATATGACCACAAAACAACGGAGCCTTGGCGAAGTCTTGCAGGAGTTCAGCCATCATCGCATGGTGATGAAGCAGGAGCTGCAGAAGATCATCGTCGGCCAGGATGAAGTCATCGAACAGCTGTTTGCGGCCATTTTTACGCGAGGACACTGCCTTTTGGAAGGTGTTCCCGGTTTGGCTAAGACGCTGATGGTCAGTACGTTGGCGAAGATTCTGGACGTTGGATTCAAACGCATACAGTTCACTCCGGACCTGATGCCGTCGGATATTACTGGGACCAATGTGTTGGAGGAAGACGCCGATGGCCGGCGCAACTTTCGCTTTGTCGAAGGGCCGATTTTCTCGAGTATTGTGCTGGCGGATGAGATTAATCGAACTCCTCCCAAAACACAGGCGGCTTTGCTGCAGGCCATGCAAGAGGGCGAAGTAACGGTCGGACGGGAAACGTACACACTGCCTGATCCGTTCTTCACCATCGCAACGCAGAATCCGATCGAACAGGAGGGGACCTATCCGCTGCCAGAAGCGCAGTTGGATCGCTTTATGTTCAATATCAAAGTCGGCTACCCAACGGCTGATGAAGAGGAACGAATTCTGTCGACCACCACGCGGAATGAAAAAGTCGAAGTCAGCAAAGTGCTCTCTGGTCGAGCAATCGTAAACGTGCAAAAACTGGTCAGTTCAGTTGCGGTCAGCGAGTTCATCGTGAAGTATGTCTCGCGACTGGTACGCGCGACGCGGCCGGCAGACCCGACTGCGCCCGATTTCGTCAAGGAATTGGTCGACTGGGGAGCTGGACCCCGAGCTGGACAGTTCTTGATCAATGGCGGCAAAGCCATCGCTGCGATGGATGGGCGTTTTTCGGTGGCCGTTGATGACATCAAGAAGATCGCTGTGCCCGTGTTGCGCCATCGGCTCAGTACCAACTTCCAGGCCCAAGCTGAAGGGATGACAGCCGAGGATGTCGTGCTGAAACTTCTGAAACAGACGCCCGAACCCGAGATTCCAAAGTTCGCCAACAATCCAACGCCTCCACCTCCGCCTCCGCGAGGTACGTAGAACTCACCATGGCAACGGTCGAGAAATATCTGAAGCCGGAGGTGATCAATCAGATCAAACGGCTCGACCTGCGCGCCCAGTTCGTGGTGAAGGGTTTCCTGCAAGGGTTGCACGCGAGCCCGTTTCATGGGTTTTCTGTCGAGTTCAGTGAACACCGTCGTTACAGCCACGGCGACGACCCCAAGGATATCGATTGGCTGGTCTACGCGAAGACTGACAAATACTACATCAAGAAGTTCGAGGCGGAAACCAATATCACTGGCTACTTGGTGATGGACCTCAGCCAGTCCATGGGATACACGCACCGCCAGGAACTGACAAAGTTCGACTATGCCATTTGCCTGGCCGCGGCATTGTGCTACCTGATGGTGCACCAACAAGATCCCGTGGGTCTGATCACGTTTGATGATCGAGTCCGCGATTGCCTGGCACCCAAATCCAAACGTACGCAGTTGGGTAACGTGCTTTCCCATCTGGCGAATCTCAAACCGACGGGTCAGACGGAGATTGCCAAGTGTCTGACACAAATCGCGGCGATGCTGCGGCACCGTAGTCTGATCATGCTGTTCTCGGACTTGCTGGGCGATCCCACGGAGATCTTACAATCGTTGCGACAGCTGCGTCACGGTGGTCACGATGTCATTCTGTTCCATATCCTGGATGAAGCGGAAGTGAATTTCCCGTTCGATGGGTTGATTGAGTTCGAAGATCCGGAGACCAACGATCGCGTGGAGGTCGACGCCACCAATTTCCGTCAGGACTATCTGCAGGAGATCAACGACTTTCGGCAGGATTTTAAGCGGAACTGTTTTCAAATCGGTATCGACTATGTGCCGTTGGATACGAGTATGCAGTTCGACAAGGCGTTGCTCGAATACTTGCTCAGCCGCCGCGCGAGGTGTTGAACGCACCATGGCTTTCGTCAACTTGTCCTTACTGATTGGCGGACTCTTCACGGCCATTCCCATCGTGTTGCACTTGGTGATGCGCCAAAAACCGA
The DNA here is from genome assembly GCA_030744725.1 of Pirellulaceae bacterium. GTDB lineage: Bacteria > Planctomycetota > Planctomycetia > Pirellulales > Pirellulaceae > ARS98. The sequence goes on along the minus strand of JASLPZ010000006.1, from coordinate 40,685 downwards.
AGCAGCTGACGTTTCCCGCCTTGCAGTTTCTCAGCCAACGTCGCGAAACCAACCGTCGCACGTTGAAACTACGACATTGGTTGTTGCTGGCACTGCGGTGTCTGGCGGTTGCCGTGGTAGTTCTTGCCCTGGCTCGCCCCAGCGTCGATTCGACTGCAGTCGCCGGCTGGCTGATGTCGGCCGGTCTGTTCGTGATGCTGTCCGTGGTTGTCGTCTGCTTGATCATCTCGTTGGTGCAAAGAAAGGGCGGTCTGCTGATCAGCATTCTGTCGACAGCGTGCGGGCTCTTGTTGGTGGCGCTGGTAACCAGCACGATCGGAAATCTGCGGAACAGCCCGAGTGTTCTACTGGGCGACCAGCAGGCGCCGGTCGCCGCAGCGCTCGTGATCGACTCGTCCCCGGCGATGATGTACCAGTTTCAGAACCAGACTCGACTGGATGCTGCCTGCGAAACCGCGACCTGGTTGATCGGCCAGTTTCCGCTGGATAGCGATGTGGCGATTGTCGAATCACGCCTGGAACCCGCCTTGTTTTCGGTCGATCTTTCCGCAGCGCGGAAAGCCGTATCACGGCTCAACACCGATGGCAACCGCGAACCGCTACCCCGGGCCATTCAGAGCGCATTACGGCTACTGACCAACAGCGACAAGACGCGAAAAGAGATTTACGTGTTCACGGACTTGACACGCTCGTCATGGAAAGACGATCAGTCAAGCACGCTGTCTACGGCGCTGGATAACGCGCGTGATGTAACAGTGTACGTCGTCGATGTCGGTGTCGAAGTTCCGCGAAACATTTCGTTAGGTGCTCTGCAGCTCTCCGCTGAAACTCTGGCCGGTGATAACGATCTGGTCGTGGAGACGGAAGTCACGGCATTGGGGGCTGGCGGTCGGTATGCAGTCGAGCTGTTTGTTGAAGAGCTCGATCCGGACCGCCCAATTATTGTCGACGGCCAGACGCTCTTGCCGAAGGCCGTGCGTCGGGATCACCAAGAGAATGAACTCGACAGAGACGGCTCGAAGAAGATCAGATTTCAAGTACGTGGGTTATCCGTCGGCGTTCATCATGGGTCTGTTCGCTTGACTCAAAATGACAACTTATCTGTGGACAACGTGCGCTATTTTACCGTCAATGTGGTCGAATCCTGGCCCGTGTTGGTGGTTGCGCCTAACGGCGTGGACACAACACTGTTGACCGAAGCGATTGCGCCGTTTGAATTCCGCGAAACGAATCGTGCTCGATTTCACTGCACAGTGATTGGGCAAGGCGATTTGGAGAATCACTCACTGCAAAACTACGCGGTGGTCAGCCTGGTCGATCCTGGACCCGTAACACCGTCGCAATGGAAACGCATGGCTCGATTTGTGGAACACGGCGGCGGTCTGGCAGTATTTCTTGGGCACAACGCCGCCGTAAAAACGTCGACCCCGTCGTTCAACATTGATGAGGCAAAGCGGGTGTTGGGAGCGAAACTGGCACGAGTTTGGCGTTCGCCAGAGCGTGAGTTATTGCTGGCTCCCACCCGCTACGATCATGCCATCTTGGCGGCTTTTCGCCAGCAGGCGACGAGCGTACCGTGGGATGCAGCGCCGATCTTTCTACACTGGGTGCTCGAAGACCTCAGCCCGAATACGACCGTCATCACTGCGCTAAGCAACGGAAAACCGGCGATCGTGGAGACCGTGCTGGGCAAAGGGCGTGTGCTAACGTGGGCGACGCCTGTTTCCGACCCTTTGCGTCCGACGGGCCGAGCGTGTTGGAACGAACTGGCCACTAGCGAAGTCAATTGGCCCTATTTCGTGTTGGTCAACGAGTCCACGCGGCATCTCGCCGGCACGAGCGATCAGCGGTTGAATTATGCCGTCGGAGAAACCGCACGAATCCAAAACAATGCCGACGAGTATCCAGCGCGATACGATCTGTTCCCACCGCGCGACGAACTGTTGGACGTGACGGCGCACGAAGACCTGCTCACGGTGCGAGTTACCGATCGGCCCGGCGCGTACCGGTTGAAAGGTTTTCGCGGTGGTCCTGTTACGCGTGGATTCTCCGTAAACTTGGCGCCCCAGGAAAGCGATCTGCGACGACTATCGGCGGACTATCTTGAGAGCATACTGGGCAAGGACCGCTATCAATTAGCACGTGACCGCGACGAGATTGTCTTGGAAGTGGGGCATGCGCGCGTGGGCCGAGAGTTCTATCCGTACTTGATGGCCCTGCTGGTGATCGTCGTCGGACTCGAACACCTGTTCTCGAATCGTTTCTACCGCAAGCCGACGTGACCTTCGCGACCCAGGGCGACACGCAGGAACACCCGAGACGACTAACTCAATGACTCAATGGAATTGCAACCCGATCCTCAACAGCTATCCCCTGGTTGCTCTGATGACCTTGGGACTGATAGCGTTGCTGTCAGTCGGCCCCAACTACAAGCAGTTGCCACGAATCCGGCGCGCCGTGCTGACTGGGTTGCGCCTGGCTGTCATTCTCCTGCTGATGATCGCGATGCTGCGACCGACCTTGGTGAGCACGTCGCGGCAAGCTCAGTCGGGCGTGTTGGTGATTCTGTTCGACCAGTCTCGCAGTATGCAGTTGCCCGGAGCGACCGGTTCGGACACGCGATGGCAATCGCAGCAGGCCGCTTTGAAGTCGATTGAAGTCGACCTGCGAGAATTGTCGGATCGTCTTCAAGTGAAGTTGTACGCGTACGATCAGCAATTGCATCCGATCGAGTTCGGAGCGAGTGGCATTGTGTTTCCCACCACTCCGACCGGTGACCAAACCGATCTTGGCACGACGTTGCACGAAGCGGTCCAGCGTGAATTGGGGCAACGCGTGGTGGGCGTCATCGTTTTAGGCGACGGTGCTCAGACCGCCTTTGCACCACAGGTCGAAGTCCAGCAGGCGGCACGAAACATTGCGAGAATGCAATATCCGCTCTACGCAGTGGCGTTTGGGCCTGTCGGAAATAGCGCACAAGCGCGCGACGTCGTGCTGGAGAATCTCCCGGAACAATACACTGTCTTTGTGAAGAACGAACTGAACATCAAGGGCAGCTTGCGTGTGCGAGGCTATGTTAATCAAGCGATCCCCGTCAGCCTTATCGTTGAAGACCCAGCTGGCAACAAGCGGGTGCTGGGACCACAGCAGGTCACGGTGCGTGCCGAAGGCGAACAGATCCCGGTTGCTACGGCCTTCTCGCCTGAGCGACCGGGGCAATACAAAGTCACGCTTCGGGCTGCCGATCAGCCTGGTGAACTGGTAACTCGTAATAACGAGTTGAGTGCATTTGTCACCGTGCTGGAAGGTGGCCTCCGTGTGATATATCTGTACGGTGATCTGTTAGGCGAGCAACGATTGTTGCGACGCTCGCTGGATGCTTCGGCCGACATCCAATTGGAGGATGTCTATGTCAATTCCTCAAAACCAGGTCGCGACGCAGTTGTATCGGCCGCATTGCGATCCGCCGATTTCGACGTGCTACTGATCGAAAATATTGACGCGACGGTCCTCGGAGCCGAAAACAACAAAGCGATCCAGACGCTCGTCGAACAGGGTAAGGGGTTGATGATGCTGGGCGGCTTTAACAGCTTCGGCCCAGGCGGTTACCAAAAGACGCCAATGGCGGACATGCTTCCCATAACGATGGGCAGATTCGAGCGGCAGGATCTTGGGCCCACAGAACCTGTCAGCCGAGACCTTCATATCTGGGGTGATCTGAAGATGCGACCGACGGGCGACCACCCGGTGACGAGGTTGGCAACGGGCGACAAGAACATTCAAATTTGGAATTCGTTACCGCCCTTGAAAGGTGCCAATAAGGTGGGTGTCAAACCAACCGGCCGCGTGTTGGCGGACACTCCGGGCGGGGTGCCGCTACTGGTTTCCGGAGCCTACGGTCGGGGGCGAGTGTTGGCGTTCGCCGGGAATAGCACGATTCGATGGTGGCAGTTTGGTCGTCAGTCGGAACACCGGCGGTTCTGGCGCCAGGCCATCCTTTGGTTAGCCAGTCGCGAAGATCTCGCCAAGCATGATGTGTGGATCAAGCTCGACCAACGACGCTACAACCCGGGCAGCCGCATTTCGTTTGTTGCCGGTGCGACAGCTCCAACGGGTGAGGTGATCACCGATGCCGAATTCAAAGCAGAAATCGTGGCGCAAGACGGAACTCGACAACCCGTTTCGTTGACGACCGATGACGATCAGTTTATTGGCGCTGTCGATGCCATGACTGCGCCCGGCGATTATCTAGTCGAACTAAGCGTCACGCGCGCCGGCGCGGCGATCGGCGCGGCCCGCACCACATTTCAGATTTTGGACCGCGATGTTGAACTCAGCAATCCCGCCACCGATTATCCACTGATGGCGCGAATTGCCAATCTGACCAAGGAGGCTGGAGGCGAACCGATTGCACCTGAACAACTCCCCGCACTGATGAAGAAGCTCAAGGATCGTCGCGACGAGCTGGAAATTGACGTACAAGCCAAATGGCAACTGGGCGACACCGCGCAAGACGCTTGGGCGATGTTGCTGCTTTTTGTCGGCTTTCTGACGGGCGAGTGGTTCTTGCGAAAGAAGTGGGGCCTGGTGTAGTGCGGCCGTCAAGGTAGCAGGCACACTCCGTGTGCCGTCCGCCGCAGCTACTATCAAACGCGTGTGAACGGCGCGCCGAAGTGACCAAGAAAGACGCTATCGCCTGGGCGCCTTTGCTGCTGGGCCAGGAGGGGGTCGGGAGTCTCTTTCGGGTAGCGACTTACGACCGGCAGACGCCGATGGCCGAAAAAGACTCCCGACCCCCTTCGCCTTACGCCAATCCATGAAGATCAACAGGCTGTTTGTGAGGATTATCCACCAGATTGTATCGTCTTCTATTCTGCCTTTGCTGCTGGCACCGTCTTATTCAGCCCCCAGAACACCGCGTTGACCAGGAGTCGATTGAAGTCGTCCGATTGGAAATCATCGACCTGTCCCAACGACGTGTAGAAGACTCGACTCTTGCCAAACCTGTGCGTCCAAGCCACAGGTTCGGCAGGCTGACCTTCGATTTTCCCTATCACCAGCGGAATCGTCGATTTGGCGAGCGGACTGACTTCGTACAGGGATCCGTTGCCCTGAAACGAGGTGACGGACACACCGTTAAGGATCGCATGTTCGCCTGCCTGCGCGGCCAAGGTCAACTGGGACTTGATGCCGTTGGGATGGTGGCTGTGGTAGTTGCCGCCCAGCACGTCCGCATCAAATGACTGCCACTCTGCGTGGCCAGAGGGATGCTTGCCTTTGGTGTGGAACGCGTGATTGGCAGTTCGGATACCCACCAGCGGTTTTCCGGAAGCCATAAACTCACGTACCAGCTTCAGCTGTTCTTCCGGCAACGATCGGCGGCGGACACTCAGGAAGAGCAGGTCAGCCGTTTTCAACGCCGCCAAACCCGGAAAGTTATTCTTGTCCTTTTCGTCGGCATGAATGATCGTGTGGCGTACGCCACGCGGGGTGAGATGTTCTTGTGCGAAAGCCGGCAGAGATTCATTCGTCTGATACTCGCGTTCGCCGATCACGAACACGACATGAGGCTGGTTCTTTTCGGCAAAAACAAATTCCTCTTTGCCGGTGAAGACCGACGAAGTTACGGTCGGGCACCAATACTTTTCGATGTGGTCAACCACGAGATCGGTGCCTTGCGTGTGCGGCACGTAGGGCTTCATCCGCGAATTGTACATGGTGTCGGTCATATCGCGCATCAGGACGACGTTTTGGCCTTGATAGACCATCTGGCGAATGGAAAACGGTCGTCCGAGCACGCACATATTGGTATGTACACCCATCACGATGACGTTTTCGATGCCCCGCTGCTTCATCAGATAATAGGCTTCTCCACTATCGGTGATGGCGTCACCCTTCTCGATTTCGATCGTATCGATCTGTCGCTTCCAGGGCCCGCCCGATTTGCAGCGCGGCCAGCAGTCACAACCACCGTCCGAATCATCGATGGGTAAGGCCGCTTCGTTCTTCTCATCCAGGTGGCACCAACGCTGCAACGGAATCTCCGTCTTGATGGGCGGCGCGTTTTTGGCAACTGCACGCATTGGGGTATCTTTGTAGAAATCCAAACAGCTGCTCGGGCAATGGATGATCAGCACGCCTTCTTCCCGCGCGGTTTGCACGACTTCATTCATCCGTGGGGCCATCTCGGCAACCCGCCGCGTCGCACCGCGACACCAGTGTTCGTTCCACATGTCGCATATCACGATCGCGGTCTTCGACGGCAACCACTTGATATTGCTGCGAGCGGTTCGAAAAGTACCACTATTCGGTGTTGTTTCGACTTGCTGTCGGGCCAGCATTTCGATACGCATTTCATCGGCGACGGCCTGCGTTGAGGCGGCAGCTAGCGTAGCCAAGACCATCAGTCCGACAAAAACCGTTATCGTGGTGGGAAGTTTCGACATGAAATGAGACCCTCTTGCCTGTCACGTTAGACGTTGATGCGGGCCCGTGTTTCCATTGGCATCTGCTGATGGTAGATACCGTCGAAACAGATTGACCAGGTTGCTCCGCCATCATCAGAACATTCGTTGACCTGTCTGACGGTTCCGTCCGAACGAGGCGTATAACACTTACGACAGAGCATTTCCTTGCCATTGGCCAAAGTGCGTTTGCCGACCATTCGCATCTCGCCGTTCTCAAACTCGCCAGTATAACGAACGACCGTCCCGCGTTCATCCACCCAGGTTTGCTTCCACTTCTGTTCCCCTGGATCGTAGAAACTGATGCTCGTTCCAGTCCCGCCACTGCTGTTCGTCCACTTTTCCGTCAGTAGGAATCCCTTTTCATCATTGGTGATAATGTTCGTACCTATCTGCTCTCCCGACGGCATCATCACGTCCCAATCTCCCACCCAGAAGTCGAATTGCCGGTAGGTTTCACGCGATGCCAACGGCATGGCGCGTGCGGCGAGCTCCTTGAATTTCGAGGCATCAATCAGGCTGACAAAGTCTGTATCTTCCGAGATCGGTATGATGCTGGTGAAACCCGCATCAAGTGATTCTTCGAGGTGCTTTAGAGCTGTTTCCCGGTCTCCTTTCAGGGCGAATGCGCAGCTCAAGTTGTAAAGAGCCACGACACGCGTCGGAGGAAATTCGGTTGCCTTGCGATGGACCTTGATCGCCTCGTCAAGTTGACCGTTTGCGTGCAAAGCGTATCCCATCAGAAACCAGCTTCGCGCGTCGCTCGGCACTTTCTCGACGACCTTTCGGAGGGCGTCGACAGCAGTACCCCAATCCTCCTTGTCGATTGCTACTCTTGCCTTGGATCGCAATTCAGCCAAAAGATCGTTCTTGTGCGCGGCCGATTCATCTTGTCGACCCCCGATCAGCAGTGCACCACCGGGCAACACGATCAGAGCGAGAACAATAGCCAGAATCCAGTAGATCTTGGCGGGACGAGCTTGGAAATGGACGGATTCGTTCATAATGTACTTAACTCGATTCTTGGTGATGTCGACGGCACGCACACCAGGTGTGGCGAATCCCGGTCTGAGTTCACTCTTAAACTCCAACACATCCAACAACGAATTCGCATAGTCGCGCCGTCGGAAATCCAGGCTGGCGACCACTTCCGCATCGCAACAACGCTCACAAGTTCGGTTCACTTGCCGGCCTGCCCACCAGATCAACGGATGGAACCACCAAATCACCTGCGCTAGAAACTGAACCGCACCAAAAACAGTATCGCCCCGACGGATGTGAATCAGTTCGTGTGCCAGAATCGGTTCAAGCTGAGCGGCCGATTTCGCCTGCACCATGACTTCCGGAAGCACAATCAGCGGCCGACGGTATCCAAAAACCAACGGGCCGTCGTTGTTGGGAGAGACAATCAAACGAACTCGTTTTCGCACATCCAATTTCGTGGCCAGCCCCTGCAAAGCTGCTTCCAACTCTGGACTGGCTTGATAGCCACTTGCCCCCAGAGTTCTGGCCATGCGGGAGAATCGGATCAGCGCAAGAATTGACAATAGGCTTGTCCCGGCAATCCAAAGGGTGAACGCAATACTGCCGACGGACATCGTTGATAATCGCCGCCACCCTTCTGCTCCCGCTGAATGGCTAGCTGACGTAACGGCCTGCGGTGGTTTCGTCGAGTCGCTCGACTTCACCAGCGGTTGCTTGGACGGTTGCCGTTTTGAGGTCCACACGTAATGTCCAGGTGCCGCCGCCAGTGCCGTGTCCAACGTACCTGACAACGAGTAGGGCGACGCCTGCAGCCAGGAAAACACGCCTGTCGGACTGCTCCACAAAGGCGGCATCAGGCATTTGACAAACAGAAGCGCCCACAGCAAAAAAGCCACGTGGGGCCGTCGGCGTAACGTTGTCACAGCAACAAAGCCGACGACCACCACGAGGAGTGTAACCTGCCATACCTGCAGCCAAATCAAGCTTTGCAGCTGGGGACTAATGTTCATCGTTCTGTTCGGCCTCATGTTCAGTTAGCAATTGGCGAATTGCGCTGATTTCGTCTGTTGTGATTCCCCGATCATTAATCAGATGACGCATCAGTGGAATCGCCTCTCCGTCGAATAGCCGGTTCATGAAATCGTCAACTGTCTCTCGGATCACCTGGCTCGGCCGGATCTTGGGCGCGTAGACCTTGTTACGACCCAAACGTCGAGCCCTCAGGTATCCCTTCGTTTCCAATCGCCGAATATAGGTTTGAACCGTGCTGTAATCCGGTCGGCGGTCTTCTGGAATCGCCTCAAATGCCTGGCCTACCGTGGCCGATCCAAGGCTCCAGATCGTACGGGCAACTTCTAATTCACCTTTTGATAAAGCAGGCCGCTGATTCATGCGGAGTCATCTCGATTCTGTCATGAGTACACTTGTACTGACGTTATAAGTACAGTCGTACTCATTGTCAAGCACGTTCGAGGAGAATTGTTCACCGACGAGGGAGCAGCGGAATCGGCTGCTTTACAGCAAGAACCCACCACGGACGTTCGCCCACGTCATAAGTGGCGATCCGTGTTAGCACTCCCGAAGCCGAGTTGATTCGAAACGCAGCCAATTTTCCGGAGCCCTGTCCGGCTGCGAACAGAAACTGACCGCTGGGCTCGATACTGAATGAACGCGGCGTCTGCTCGGTCGGTGTCTGCCCCACCGGGTCAACGCGGCCGGTTTTTTGATCGATTCGAAACCCCGCCAGGCTGTCATGACCTCGATTGGCAACATAGACCCACTTGCCCGACGGATGGATTTCCATGTGCGCCGTCGAATTGGTCCTGGCGAAACCGGCTGGCAACGTCGACAGCGTCTGCAGCGCGGTCAGTCGACCTTGGTTGGCATCGAACTCATAGGCGGTGATACTGTTGCCCTGTTCATCGCTCACGTAGGCCGTGTCCAAGGTTGGATGAAACCCCAGGTGACGCGGACCCGTATTCTCCAGCCGGACGATTCTTGGAACGGTATTTGGTGTTAACCGGCCCGTCTTGGAATTAAATCGGAACTGAAAAATCGCATTCGGTCCCGTATGAGGCACCATCACAAATCTATTTGTGCGATCAAGCACAATCGCGTGAGCTTTGTCATCCGTGTCAATGGCCTGCAGTGGTTGATCTGCCAGTGACCCATCGTCGCCTATGCGGTGTACGGCGACCTTGCCCGCTCGGTAGTAAGCTGACAAGAGAAAGCGGCCCGTGTGATCGGTTGCCACATAGGCTGGATCAGCACCGGCCACAACTCGGCTGACGGGAGTCAGCTCGCCGGTGGAAGGACTCCGGCGAAAACTGGCCAAATCGCCCGCCGAACGGACCGATGCGAACAGGAACTTGCCAGCCGGATCGGTGGCGAGTGGGCCCGGTTCGGCATTCAGTCGCATATCGCTGACATGACGGAGATTCCCGTTGCTGTCGTCCATCGCGTACACGGCAATTCGGTTTTCTGCCGCGATGGACACGTAAACGACGGTTTCAGCATACGCCGCAAACGACCGAAGAGAGTAGGCCACCATGGCCAGGGCAACCAATAAGCGTCTCATCGCGTCTTTCTATCGTAATTGGGTCCTGTCTTTGGACGGACGGGATCTGACAATCGGACAGCGCTACTTTGTATTCGTAATGTACGGAACATCTCGACTATGGTAGGCGTTTGACCATGACATTCTTGAAGTGAACGACACTTTTTGGATCATGCGCCTGAAACGCAAACGTGCCATTGCTCAAGCGCCGTCCAGTGAACTTCGCATCTGTCTTCACGTTCTCGGGCTCCGTATAGTCGACAACGGTCTTTCCGTTGATCTTGATAACGATCTGTTTGCCTTGCACGATGACGTGCTGTGTCCAATACTCGTTGTCCTTGCACGGCGGGTCGCTGACATTGACCACGCCGTATAGGCTTCCGGTCTTTTTTGGGTCGCGATGTGTCACGTTGACTTGCACTTCGTACCCGTTCTTGGGCCAACCCTCTTCCTGGTACTTGGTGTGGAAATAGATGCCGGCGTTACTGCCGGGCTTCGTCATCACATCAGCCTTGAATTCGAAGTTAACGAAAGGCTTGTCATCGCCAGTGTAGAACAAATGGCTCCTTGGACCGGCGCAAACTAATACACCATCGACGACCTTCCATGAGTCCTTGTTTTCATTGGCCTTCCAGCCTTTCATCGACTTACCATCAAAGAGGGTTTTCCATCCATCGTCGGCAGCCGAAACGCGGCTTACCGGTGCCACAAATGTCGCTACCAGACAAATCAATAGAAGACGTTTCATTGTGAGTTCCTCAGCGTACGGGGAGTGGGGATGTCGCGTCCGCGCGAAGCAAGATGCGTGTGGCGAGAGACTTCGTAGCATAATCGACCCGCCGGGCCAGTTAAAGCAGAAGAGAGAGAGTAAGTATTACTCTTGCTTTTCGGAGGCCAGTAGCAGTTCGACCGCATCGCGACCGCGCATACCGATTTCAATGCCCAGCTCACCGGCCTTGGGGGTCATGTCGACGATCTTGGCCTCGAAAAGATCTTCTGGATCGACGAGAGGATGCGCGGGGGTTCCTTTGGCGATCGCGATCGCCTGGCCGAATTCGCCAGGGGTCTTGACATCGTAGATACCACAGCCAACGATTCCCGCCGAAGTCAGAATCGAACAATACTGTCCCTGTCGCCAGCGGTTGCTGATCCCAATCGCGCAGCCGTTGTTGAACTGCAGCGGCCGCGAGATCGTGCGCGGAAGTGCGTCGGTCATGGAGAGTCGCCTTGTGAATGTGAGCGTCTTGGCCGCCCAAGGGTCAGCCTGTCTTCCAAAAATCGCTTGGTTGATCAAAGTGCCTCGTCAACAGCTCCGGCATCCAGACTAATTGGATCCCCATATCGCGCAACAGCACCTGCGCACAATTGTACCCGGGTGGACCAATGGCATGTATGCGGTCATGACGGAATTATTGTGTGGCGAGATGTTGGCCAGCAAGCAGTGGAAGTGAAGCCTGAAGGTCTTTCAGTCAATCAAACTGCCATCGCGGGGGCGCAGATTAACCAACAAGATGCCCATCGCCACACACGCCGTGGCGACAAACAGCCACGGTGTCAGCGGGTCACCCCGAAAGATCACCGCCAGCAGAACGCCAAACAGGGGTGTGGCAAAACTGAACACGGCAATCTGAGACGCCGCGTGCCGCCGCAAAAGCACTGCCTGGATTGCAAAGCAAATGCCGCCGACAAAGATGCCCTGATAGATGATGGCGACCAGGGTCGGCATCGTGACCTTCGACAGGTCGACTGTCTCAGTCAGCGAGCTCCACGCGAAGAACATCGCCACACTTGCCAGGTTCTGCCAGAACACCAACTTCCCAGGCTCGATCGTTCGCAGCGCCGACTTAACAAACAGTACTTTGACTGAAAGAATCATTGCACTGCTGAGCAAGATCAGGTCGCCGCGCAGCGTGGGAAGATCGTGTGTTGCTGCGTCGAGCGTCGAGCCACTAGATCGCGTGACGACCAGCACAACCCCAATCGCGGCCAACACGACGCCGACGAATTTCCGCAACTGCCACCGCGAGGACCGAACCAGAATGTGCTCGATGATAAGAACCCAAAACACGAAGGTGTTGATCAACATCGTCGCATGGGACGAACTGGACATCGTCACGCCCACATTGAACGTGGCGATCTGCACAAACATGCCGAAGCCAGCCAACAGGCAGGGCAGTGTCTGGCCCGAGGTCAAACGCAACCGACTGCCTTCGGCGCGACACCAAAAGAACATCAGGATCGTGGCGAGTGAGAATCTCAGGGCCGCCACGAAGATCGGCGGCAACGTATCGACGCTGTAGCGGACGGCAACCGGATTGCCGGCCCAGAGGATGGAGATGAACAAGGCGAGCATCACCGCTCGCACACCGACTGGCTGCTGCTGGCTATCGACAATGTTTGACGTGGCGTTGTCGGTCATTTCGGAAAATCGACAAGCACTTTCTGAGCACCGTCGCGCCGCTCGGCAAACGTATCGAACGCCAACTGAATCTGATCGACTGGAAAGCGATGAGTGACGATCGGCGACACGTCGATCCGAGCCTCGGCAATCCAGCGCATGGCCAGCGGAAAATCTCGCTCGAAGCTGGGGCCGATGCTGGTGTGAATCGACGCGTTTTTTTCGAACATGACGCGCCAATGAACATCATCGATGGTGTCCTCCGGAACTCCGAAGAACAAGATATCACCACCCTTTCGCACCAGATCGAAGCAGTCGTTGATCCGTTGTTCGCGATGTCCCACCGCTTCGACAACCAGATCCGCCAGATTGCCAGCGGTAATTTGTCGGACCGCGTCGACAACATTGTCGCGCCTCGGATTGACCATCGCTGTTGCCCCCATTTTGGGACTCGTCTGCAATCGTGAATCCAACGGATCCACAACGATGATCTCGCGGGCACCCAAATTACGCAGCGCACCGCAGAACAATTGACCAATTGGACCTTGCCCCAGAACCACGACGTCCTTGTCCAACACACTGGGCACTTTCTTCAGAGCGTACAACACGGTTCCCAGGGGTTGCGCCAGCAGCGCCTGATCCTCCGACGGACGTGGGTCGACGGGAATTGCCCGTGCCTCGCTGACCGGAAAACGCTCGTAAAAACCACACTGTTCAATCGGCACGCACAATACGCGATCGCCAACCGTGAATTTCGCACCGTTGGTTTCCACGACGCGACCAATCATCTCGTGCAGTGACTGGCCGACTTTCGATTGATATTCGGGATAGTCCCCTTCAAAAAACAGCAGGTCCGATCCGCACAAGCACGCGAGTTCTGGCTGGAACAGGATTTGGCCGTCACCGTTTGCCGAGGCTGCATTGCCGAGCGGCAGGTCGGGGACGTCGATTAGTTTGATCTTGCGAGGCGAGTAGATATGTCCAGCCAGCACCGTGTTCCCTTTCGTCAATGCGGATGCCAAATCACAACGCCCGTCAATCATGATGTTGCCGCCCAGCCACCGAAAGGCCCCTCTGTCAGAAAATCGCCACGCTTTGCGGATTACGTAGTTTGCGGACGGCCTGGAACGCCAGACGGAACTGCAGAACTTTTCGTTGTCGAGTGGAAAATGGAGCCATTTCGACGTATGGTTTCACTGGGCTTGTCGCGGAGATTACTCTACGTGCCGAGACCCGAGATTTGCGTTGGACACAGCACGACGTTGACCGCATCAGTCGACCACAGTGGACATCGTAATTTGCCTTCCGAACGGCTGACAATGGACGCACCAACGGACAACAGAGTCAAGAAAAGAAAACGCCGAGCGTGTCCTCTTAGATTGATTATCTTCGGCACTGCAAGCGTGTCATCGATCTACTTTTGGATGCAAGGAGATACCACCACGGCGGGCGCCGTAGCGTTCCTGGGCTTGGGTCTACGAGGCGGCTACCGCGCCGGGGTCGGGGCATTCCTCGGCTTGTTCGCAGGTGGTGCCTTGGCCATGTTCGCGGCGGTCCCGGTTGGCAAGGCGTTCGAGCCGGTGTTTCAACACGAATTTGGGACGCAGGGGTTAAGCAATCGATTGCTTAGTGTCGGGACGGTCGGCGCGATCATGACTCTGATCATGGCGATTTTCGCGTGGCGCGTCGTGCACTATCTGGTCCGCAAACAATCGCGGCTTCAGACGTACAACCGGTGGTTGGGGATGGCGTGTGGCGGCATATATGCATGTCTAATGATATTGGTCGTGACGGGCGGCGTGATCGTCATCGAACCATTGGCTCGCGACGAACTATCGACGGACCGAACGGAAAACTGCAGTTCTTTGCAACACGAATCCGAACGAATCGTCCTGGCGGCAAAATTCATTCGGTCAAGCACGATTGGACCGATTGTCACCGCTTGCAATCCGTTCGAGCACATTGGTCCTCTCAAGTGTTTGCAGCACGGTGTCGCGTTAGTTCGCAGCCCCGATTCGTTGAATGCTGTCGCCTATCATCCCGAGGTGGAAGCGCTGTACGAGCGGCCCGTGGTTCGACGAACGATGGAACAACTGAGCGCCGATCCACAGCTTCGTGGTTTCCTGTCATATGGCGATCCGATGACGCACGAGACTCTATCGGCGTTAATGGAAAATCCCGCGATACTCCGGCTGTTTGACGACCGAGAATTCGTCCGAAGACTGACTCGCGCATTGAGTGAAATCGAACCGCAGACACGGTCGAGTTCGACGTCCTGGTAGAAATGTCGTCGTGGGGGCTTTCCACCGTCGCGAATCTCCGATTGCCTTCGGTCGGCAACAAGGTACGTCAACCGCAAATCCGGCCGTAGGCCTCTATCCCATGGATACCGGAACTGCGCATCGCTTGTTCGCGGCCTACTAATTCGAGCCGTACGAGAATCAACCGTCGACTTGCCGGCAATAAGCAATTTGATCTTCGACGGCCGTAATTTCATCGCGCTTGGAAACTGAGTCTCCGCCTGCAGCGGTCTCAGCCGCTGGTTCTTCAGCTGCAGGCTCTTCGGCGATAGGTTCAGTGGGCGCGGGTGGTTCAGGCGCGGCAACGGCTTCCTCTGCGGTTGCAGGCGCACCACCACTCTTTTCGGCCCGAGCCGCAGCCAGCATCTCTTGGACGCTCATGTTCTTCCGATCGACCTGGGCCGGCGCGCTGCTGCCGGCAGCGGGTGCCGATTTGGCTGGAGCTTGCGTACGTCGAGCCGATTCGAGCGTGATTCGAACGGCTTCCTTGGCGGGTGCCGATTCGTCGTTAGGCGCTTCGGCAGTGGCGGCGGCTTCACCACTTTTTTCGCCTCGCGCCGCGGCCAGCATTTCGTCGACGCTCATTTTTCTGGCGTCCTTCGCAGTCGCTTTGGGTGAGGCTGCTTTAGGCACCGTGGCTGCAGATGAGGCACCGCCTGATTTTTTTCTCCGCGCCGTGGCCAGTATCTCGGCGACACTCGTCTTTGCGCCACCGGTCGGTTTCGCCGGTGCTGCTTTCACGCTCGTTTTTTCGCCTCGCGCCGCTGCCAGCACGTCTGAGACAGAACCCTTGCCTGCCGCTTCCGGCTTGGGCGGCGGCGCCTTCTTTTTCTTGGCAGCTGCCTTGGGGGAGGCCTTGGTCTTCGCCTTTGGATCTTCCTTGGGCAATGGCGCATCAATCACCTTGAGGAAGTCGAGATCGATGTCGTACCAGCCGATATTCAGGTTGCCATCGAATTCGACGAGCGCTCGGCCGCTCATATTCACCGTGCGAACCGTCCCGGTCATCCCCTCGAAACGGGATAATTCCGGCACGCCCTGATCAACCACCACGAATTTGTCGGTGTACTCTTGCTGCAGCTTGATGATGTGCTCGAAAACCATCCCTTAATGCCTGTCTGCGTGACCTGCGAGTAATTGGATCCGGACGAAGGGGCCATTTTTGTCATGGTGTGCCCCGAAATCAAGGCCACCGGCAGCCCGCACACTTCCAGCGACCTATTGCCAAGTCCGCTTACTTACTTTCCGATGCAGAATAGCGTGGTATCGGTCCGCACGTACAGCTGGCCTTGAGACGCAATCACGGACGAACGGATCTTTCCTCTCGGATCATCTTCCATCGAAATCGTTCTGAGGACCTTGCCGTCCTGGGCGTCGATGATGGAGACCTGACCGTCGAAGTTAATCAAATACAGTTTTCCGTCGGCAGCCAATGGTGAGGCTTCGTACTTGGATCGTCCCGGTGTCTCAATCGTCCATTTGACCTTGCCCGTTTTTGGTTCGACTCGTGAGAGCATCTTGTGGACGTCGCTCAAAACAAAAAAATCGCTATCGTAGAATGCGGGTGTAGGGACGTCCGAGCTGACCGGGCGGTTGTCTTGACTGCTCCACAACAGACCAGCGTCACCTTTGCTGTCGGCCTTAACGGCATAGACGGGGGATCTTTTGGGTGCGCACGCCACCACTACACCGTCACCGGCGATCGGCGAAGGGACCAAACGCCAATGTCCAATCCGTTCGGGGTTCCAGGTTCCCCACCGCCAAAGTTCGGTGCCCGTAGCTGGATCATGTCCTGTCAACGCGTCGCCACCAGCAATGAGAACTTGCTTGCGGCCTTGATGCACATAAGGGACAGGTGTCGTGAACGCTTCCAGCGATTCCGCTTTCGCTTTACTTGGACGCAACTTCCGCCACAGTTCCTTGCCGGTTTCAGGATCAAGCGCCAAGAGGTATGAATCGTTCTTCCCGGGTACGCCGTAGCCCTTGACTGCCACGTCGCGCTGGAGAATCTGAATGTAGAGTTTTCCATCAAACAACAATGGGCTAGTGCTGTACGTCCAACCAAAAGCGAACGGTCCGACGTTCTTAGACCATTTCTTCTGGCCCGTGAAGTCGTAGGTAATCAACTCGCCGTTACCGTAGAAAAAGACCACGTTCTTGCCGTCTGTGGCTGGCGAGGGACCCGCGTAGGTGCTGCGCCAATTCTTCTTCTTCTCAACGCCCTTGGCCACATCATGCTGCCACAATACCTTGCCACTCTTGCGGTCCAGGCAGATCGCTTTTACGGTTTGCTTCTTCTGATCGGTGCTCGAAACGAACACATGATCGCCCCACACCACAGGAGTCGAGCCGCTTGGTCCCGGCATGGCGACCGACCACGCGACATTTTCGGTCTGGCTCCACTGTGTAGGCAGATTGGATTCGTCTGTCGACCCGTTAAAGTTAGGCCCGCGCCATTGACCCCAGTCAGCGGCTTGAGATGAAGTGGCGGCCAACATCACCAACACGAAACAGAAACGAAGAATCATCGA
This sequence comes from Pirellulaceae bacterium, assembly GCA_030744725.1. Lineage (GTDB taxonomy): Bacteria > Planctomycetota > Planctomycetia > Pirellulales > Pirellulaceae > ARS98. The sequence goes on along the minus strand of JASLPZ010000006.1, from coordinate 23,451 downwards.
GCGATCTCCCATGAGCACGGCAAAGAAGCAGTTTTTACAGCGACCTCAAGTTTAGCTGGTTTGATCGGGCGAGACCACTGGATTCCGACTTGCCGCAGTTCAAGTCCGGCCACGGGTCAATGCGTTTGCAAATCCACACCACCCACGCCAGCAGATCAGTCAGCGGCCTCGCTGGCTGCCTGAAACAAGGCAATACTAGCTGTGAATCCGTGCACAAAATTCTTGCCACCAATCGGTCCCAATTCGCCTGCGGCGAACAGCCCGGCCAGCGGAATGTCTCCCACGGCGTTCTTAATCGCCGTTGCATCGTGGTGCGGTTCGGAAAACAACCTGGTCCCGCGCCCGTTGCAGGTAAACAGCAGACCAGCGGCGACTGGATTTTCGACACGTGACAACAGCTGGCGAAGTTCCGCGTCGGCGGTGTTAGCGTCACGAACATGAAACTGCACAGTCTGCCCGGGCCGCACGTAATCGCTGATCGCGATCGATCCTTCCTCGGGATCGACGCCGACCACGTTGCGAATCAAGAAATCTCCTTGCTCGAACTGATCCTGATATTCACTGACGACGCGCCCCACATGCAGGCCCCGTTGGACCATCTGTTGGTCGCGCGTGGGCAGCGTCTGAAAGAGTTCCTCCAGACGACGATACGCCGGCATGCCGCCCAGTTCTTGAATGATGTTGCGCTGGGCCTTTGTGATCACAAAGTGATGACCGATTGGACGACACCCCTGCGAGACCACGGTCGTGACTTGGACATCGCCCTGCAGCAGCACAGCCACGGCACCTTGCTCGAACAGATTGCGTCCCAGCAGCAGGCGATTGGACCCAGGCGTCTGGCCGGCGCTTGCCATGCCGCCGATGACTGGCACTCCCGGGTGTTCGTTGTTGACCAGTTCCAGCAGCAGATCGGCAGGAAGACTAAACGGGTCACCCAAGACGATCAGTGCCGCTTTGTCGGACCAATCGTCGGCCAGTTCCTCTGGCCAGCCGACGAATGCGCTTTCACCGGCGGCGCGCTGGTACTCCAACCGCATCGGCCACACGGAGGTACCGGGCAGCCGCGCCAACCAGAGCGACATGGCAGGCTCCAATTCAACCTCTTGCCCAACACCCACAATGGACTCCCCACTGCATCCCAGCAGGCTGTCCGTGCCGATCGCATCGCAGACCAGTGCTGACACTGTGTCCGCGTTCTCGACGTGATGTGAGGAAAAGAACAGGAATGCCAGATCGGGCGTCCCGTCAAAGTCGGCGAGCGCTCTGGCACAAACATCCCGCGCGGCGGCCTGTGTATCGGGTGCCGTTGAAAGAGCGGTAGCGAATTGAAGCGAGGCGTGTGTTGAGTTCATGGAAACCAGCAACATAAAGCCCGCAAAGGTGATCATCAGCACATTGTCGGCATGATAACCTTCTTCCAAGCGGCCAGCAGCCCCGTGCGCGAATTCGTCTCACATGGGAGAGTTACGCTCGCGAAGAAAACAGCGCGCCACTCACTCGTCAGCTTGCGCATCGACCAAGCGTACTTTCGCTTCCAGAAGCGCTTTCGACGCCGCCCGAACATCCGACGCCGTGGCCGCGCCGGACCGGTTGAGCGCTTGGACCATTTTGAGCTCCGTTTCTCGCAACTCGATCAACCTGCCAAGAAGTGCTAGGACTTGTCCCATCTCGTTGCGAGCTTCCGCGCGACGGACCTTTGCTTCGATCAGCTCGGCCGACGCCTTCATCAAGTCAGCCGACGACACCACGCCATTCTTGACCAGCTTTTCAACTCGCGAAAGGGCGTTCTCGGCTAACTCGACCAACTGGTCCAATTCCTTAGTAGCTATCTGCGATCTCGGTCTGCCCTTCGGTTGCAGGTCACGGCGCACATCGGCCGCCTTTTGCCAGACGCTCTTCGGCAATCGGTACAAATAGGCATCGAAATCACCATCGATTTCATAGCGTCCTGCCGTGGCGTTCCGCGACCATGCACCGGCCGCGATCACATGGTGGCCATCGGGCGAAATGTCGAGACTCTTAAAAAAGCGGGGCTTTGTGTCGATCTCCGCAACGAGACTGCCGGTGCGCACATCCCACAGTCGTAATCCACGATCCATTCCCGTCGATATGAGGTGCCGGCCGTCGCCCGTTAGCTGGATGTCAAAAATCGGTCCTCGGTGCGCCTTCAGCTTTCGAACTTCCGTTCCGCTGTCCACATCCCAGAATTGAATCACGCCAACGAACGAACCCGTGACGAGCATCTTTGAGTCGGAGGTGAACTGACAACGCTGCACTTTCCCAGCCGTCGTCGTGTCCAACCGTGCCTCGGGTTCATATGTTTCACTGCTCCACAACCAGATGAAGTCGTCATCTTTGCGATCGCGACCGGCGATCAGGCGGCCGTCCGGGGAAAGACACGTGGTATCGGCGTTGGAGATTTCGAATTCGCGCGAGACAGTCCACGAACTAAGATTCCACAGGCGCGCGACGCGATCCTCTCCAGACGACAACAGATGGCGTCTGTCAGGCGAAAACTCCAGTCGAACGACACGGTCCATACGCCATTCCAGATCCGCGATCTTGTTTCCCGACGCGACATCCCAAATCTCAATCGAGGCGTTTTGCTTGTCATCAATGCCGACGGCAACCCATTTGTCATCGGGCGAGATCGCCATCCCGCTCAACGGTTTCCCGATGTCGATCCGCTGCAACTCGTTTCCTGAAGCGACGTCCCAGATTCGAATCGTCGTATCCAGGCTGGCGGAAGCGACTCGATGGCCATCATTGAAAAACACGGCTCGCTCGATGGTGTTCGTGTGCCCATCGAAGAGGCGAACTTCGGTGATGCCAGTAGTGGAGGGGACTGCGACCTGCGCCGGTTGGACTATCGGGACCCTTGTAACCTTGACCACAACTTTGCCGCCACGGCGGAGAACAAATTGCTCCTTCGAAAGTCGGATTTTCAACTCATGACCAGCGTTGGGGTCGGTGTCGAAAGCAAGAAGGCGATAATGCCCGGAACGAAGTGATACGACTCCAGAACCCGTGATTTTGTCAACAACGTGGATCTCGAAGCCTTTGTGTGTGTCGCTGACCGGTTTTGAGATTGTCACCACGGCGTTGTTGTCTGTCGACTCGATCACTAACGTGCCGTTATCGGTCACGACATAGATAACCATGCCAAACACCGCGATGCCAATTAGCATTGCCGCAACGCCGATCGCAACTACTGGCCATAGACGCCGCGTGATAGGTTCCCTCATGTATTTCGCTCGCTCCGCGAGCGGCTTAGGCTGATGGAGTGAGCCGATCAGTTTGGGCGGCACGGTAGGCTGGGGCTTCGGCGCAGTCGTCGGATGTTGTAAATAAGCGAGATGCTGGCCCAATAAATCGGCGACTTCTTTGGCCGATTGAATACGATCAGCTGGATCTTTCGCCAGCAGCTTGAAGATGATCGCTTCCAGCCAATTAGGAATATCCGAGTTCACTTCGCAGATCGAACGCGGCTCGTCATCCGTCACACGGCGAAGCATCGCCAAAGCCGTGTCAGCTCGGAACGGAGGCCGGCTTGTGCACACCGCATAGAGCACGCTGCCCAAGCTGAACAGATCACTGCGTGCGTCGACCGTCTGGCCTTGCGCCTGTTCAGGCGACATGAACTGCGGAGTGCCGGCGATCTGGCCGGTCTGCGTGACGCTCACGTCGTCCACCGCGCGGGCTAACCCAAAGTCGGTCAACTTCACTCGCTCGATGCCGTTTTCCAGCAGGATATTGGACGGCTTGATATCACGGTGCACGAGCCCTTGCTCGTGCGCCGCTGACAGGCCACGGGCGGTTTGCATCCCAATTCGAAGCGTTTCCTTCAACTCCAATCCACCGGTCCGGTCGATCTTCTCCTGCAATGACTGACCGTCGACGAATTCCATCACGATGAACGGTGGCCGGTGCGCGTCGTGGATGGCGTGAATCGTCACCACATGGTCGTGACTGACTGCTGCGGCTGCCCGCGCTTCGCGTAGGAATCGCTTGACCGCCATCGGGTTGGCAGCAAGTTCCGGCGCCATGACTTTGATCGCCACCACCCGGTTCAGCTTGGGATCAAAGGCCCGTAGCACCAGTCCCATCCCGCCACGTCCGACCAGTTCGATGACTTCATAATGTTCCATGGTGCCGACGCAGCCCGGTTTGTCGCTCGGCTCGAGAAATGCCAGCGAAACTTCACCAGACGATTCGTCTACCGAGTCAAACTCGCCGATCGCGATCGTAGGGGAAAAATTGACGGCTGGCTGATCCAGAAAGCTGCCGGCATCATCATCATGGCGGAGCAGTTCTTCGATTTCAGTCCGCAACTGAGCGTCGTTGCCACAGGCTTGATCC
>JASLPZ010000006.1:0-19082 GCA_030744725.1 Pirellulaceae bacterium | reverse complement strand
GTCGGCAGCGCTGTTAAAGATCTGCTCTTTGTCAATTTGGTTAGGACTCATGACGTGGCTCCGGAATTCGGGTTTCTATCATGAGTGCGACGTAATGCGTCACGAAGGGATCAATTTTCTGGAAAAAAAGTCTGTGAATCTCCCTTGCTAACCTCGCGGTGCAGCCAGGCACGTGCGAACCGCCAGTAGCGTTTGGCCGTAATTCCAGAAATACCAAGCACTTCTGCCGCCTCGTCGGATGTCAGTCCTACGAAGAAACGCAGCTCCACCAGCCGCGCCTTGATTGGGTCCTCGTCGGCCAGTTGCGTCATCGCCTCGTCCAATGCCAACAGGTCGTCCGCCGGCACCTCACCAGCCATCTCGGTCTTGTCCATGTCAACGCGTTGTTGGCCGCCGCCGTGTTTCAGCCGGCTCTTTTTGCGCGCGCTCTCGACCAGGATCCGCCGCATCGCCTCGGCCGCGGCCGCAAAGAAATGTCCACGCGAATTCCAGTTCTGCTGATGGTCGTTGTCAACCAGTCGCAGATAGGCTTCATGGACGAGCGCCGTGGCCTGCAGCGTCAGTCCCTGCTTTTCCGAAGCCATTTTCTGTGCTGCCAGCCGCCGCAGTTCGTGATAAACCAACGGCAGAAGGCGCTCGGCCGCCACCGCGTCTCCTTGCTCGATCGCCTGCAGTACCTGTGTTACCTGGCTGGCATCGTTCATGCTGTAGAGGATAGACGTCGTACCAGCGCGGATCAATCAGGTAGGTCCGTATCTCAGAGACGGACTCCACCGTGTGCTCTTAAGCAGCCTGGCTGCTACCGCCACTGGGATGCAGTAGTTGTTGCCCCGCGCCGAGAACCCGAGTCACGGCCAGGTCTCGCATACAGTGATGATGCTTCAGCGGACAGATGCGTTTCGCGCAAGGCGCGCACGGAAGATCCTCGTGAAGACGAATTTCGCATGGATTGTAGTTGATGCTCCAGCGCGGGTCGGTCGATCCGAATAGCGCAACCGTCGGAATCTGAAAACCGGCTGCCAAGTGTCGCGGGCCGCTATCAGTCGTAATGACCAGTTGGGCGCGTCGGATGCACGCCTTCGTCAAACCGATGCTGAGACTTTGTTGCGCGAGGCTCACCACGCGCCGATCCGCCGCCAGCGAAGCAATCTGGTTTGCCGTGTTGCGTTCGGCGGGACCACACATCACGACAACATGACAATCTTCGGCTTCAGCGATCCGGCGACCGAGCTCGGCGAACTGTTCCGTCGGCCAATGTTTCGCGGCACCAAAAGCACCAGCCGGGCAGATCGCGACGACCTTAGCGTTATCCGGCAGGCCAAGATTCTTCCAAGCACGATCGGCGGCCCGTTCGTTCTCACCGGTAGTGGACAGCTCCAAAGTCCGTGCGACGGGCTGGCATCCCATTGCGCGGGCGAGTTCCAGGTAGTAGTCGACCGCCGACACCGGCGTATAGGCGCGACCGGTACGCAACGGCTTCAAGCCGTCTGTCAGAAGCACTCCACGACCGTTGCGGGCGTAGCCGATGCGTTCTCGTGCGCCACTCAACCAGGCGATAGCACCCGTCCGGAGCGAATTGGTCAAGAGGACCATCGCGTCTAGTTTCATCTGCCGCAAACGTCGAATCAGGGACCAGGAAGTCTGGTTCTTGCCATTTGTCTTGGGGTTGTAAAAGATCCGTTCTTGCAGCCAGGGGGACCCTTCAAGGACTTCGGACACGTACGGCCGCATGATCCCCACGATCGTTGCCGACGATCCGAACTGCTCGGAGAGCGCACGAAGTGCCGGAGTTGCCATTGCGGCGTCGCCGATCCAGTTGGGGAGAATGACTCCGAGCTTCATTAGTGCTGCGACCTTGTTGTGAATACGAGCTTTGCTAGCGTGGCCCAGTGACAGATCAACCAGCGACAGATTCACTCGCATCTGGCCTGCCAGCGTGCTGCGGACAATATCGACGACGGCCGGCAGTGTCAACAGAATTCGACACTTGCCCCCCCTCCTCGCCTGCGGCCGCTGGAGCTTGTCTCGACATATTTTCACGGTCGCGTTACTATCCCCCCACGGGTGTGCATTCTGTGGAACTGGCAGTTGAGTTGGGAGTCCCCCCTTTTGGCCAACGTGGTGATCGATGTCGAACGCCTGCGCAACGTTCACTGCGGCCTTGGACAGTTTGCCTTGCACCTCGGCCGAGCCCTCCTCGACGAACTTGACGGACAACTAACACCCGTGCTGTTGGTGCGGCCAGGCAATCGTGAATTGCTGGCGGATCGAACCGGCCGATTCCTTGACGCGAGTCCCTGGCGCGCAGAACCCCTGGCCCCCTTCGTGAGACCGTGGTGCGGCCTGCTCCCCTTCCGCGGGCGACCAGCGCTCTGGCACGCCACACATCAAGACACGCGGTTTCTTCCGCTGCATCGATCAACGCGTCTGATCCTGACCATTCACGATCTGAATTTCCTCCGAGAAAAATCCCCCGCTTCCATTCGCCGACGTCTGAAGCGACTGCAAGCCAAAGTGAATCGAGCCAGCGTCCTCACAACGGCTTCACAACACGCCGCAGGTGAGATTCGCGAACACCTCGACATCAGAGGCAAAGACATTGCCGTCATTCCGCATGGAGTCTGCGTCAATCCAAGCGACGCAGCCGCAACGCGTCCGAACTTTCTCGAACCAGGTCGGTTTTTGTTTACCATTGGCGACATTACGCCGAAGAAAAACTTTCACACGCTGGTCGATGTCGCATCACGGTTGCCCGAGTTCAAGATCGTGATCGCTGGATCGAAATCGACGGACTACGCGCATCGCATCGAACAAAAGGCCGCAGCCAACAAACTGGCTGACCGCATCATTCTACCCGGCAAAGTGTCGGACGCCGAACGGTCCTGGCTGTATCAAAACTGCACAGCGTTCCTCTTTCCGTCGCGTAGCGAGGGGTTCGGGCTCCCGTTGATTGAAGCAATGGGCAGTGGGCGGCCAGTCTTCTGCTCGCACGCGACCAGCCTGCCCGAAGTTGGCGGTGACCTGGCCTTCTATTGGCATGATCTCGACCCAGACACGATGGCCTCTGCAGTCCGCGCGGGACTGCAAATCGTCGAGCGAGATTCACAGTTCGGTGACAGGCTGCGACAACACGCTGGGCGATTCAGCTGGCCGCGTGCCGCCCGCGCGTACCTAGCTCTCTATCAGCGGGTGCTCGACAAGAGTCATGCGTCGGACTTAGGTGCCGCTGGCCAATCGGATGCCGGCACGCGGCGGTGCCGATCAGCTGCGTGATCACGTCTGTTGAATTGCCTCGAGCAAGCCGCTCAATCGTGCCTCGAGCTGTCGGCCACCGTCAAGGATCTCCAGGCCAATCTGCAACGCCCATAAAGGGCACCTGCCGGCCGAGCCCGTGCCAATTGAATCCGTGCCAATCTTGACCAGATCCTTGTGCGTGCAGATCGCCGCGTCGACGTCAAGTTCTCGAACCCACGTGTCGAGCGAATCCAGGTCATCACGATCAAACGCGTGATGATCGGGAAATTCACGAAAACCAACGATATCGAAACCGCAAGCAGTCAGCGAGTGGCGAAAGCCAGCTGGATTCCCGATCCCACAAAACGCGGCGATGCGGTTGGCCGGCAGGGGATCGAGGGCTTCTTCTTGGCCAGTGTGATTTCGCAGAGCGACGGGTTGATGTGAAACCTCGATCCACGCCGCATCGCCGGTCCACGCCGAAACCTGGCTGTGAATCTGCTCGCGAATTTCGTGATTAACAGCGTCAGCACGTGTCAAGACGACGGCATCGGCGCGGCGCAATCCCACAATCGGTTCGCGCAACAGACCGCGCGGCAGCAGGTGTCCATAGCCAAACGGCTCGAGCGCGTCGATCAAGACCAAATTCAAATCACGGTGGATGCGACGATGCTGAAAGGCGTCGTCCAGAAGAATTAACTGCGAATCGAATTCTTCAATGGCAGTCTTGGCGGCCTCGACCCGATCGGGATTCTGCAAGTGTGGCACGTCGGGCAGCTTTTGTTCCAGCTCGAGCGCTTCGTCGTTGCGGGATCCGACCTGCGCACCATAGCCGCGACTGATGACGACCACACGAATTCCGTGCCCGCGATACCACTTGGCCAGCCACTCGACCATCGGCGTCTTGCCAGTGCCTCCGACCGTCAGGTTACCGACGCTGATCACCGGCACGCCGACCTGATGCGTGGTTCGTCGACCGGTGTCGAATTGCCGATTCCGCCAAGCGACGGCGCATCGGTATGGGAGTTCCGCCACGGAAAACAAAGCTCGCCAGGCCGTGCCGACGAGGCCTCGGCGTTGTCCACTGACGACGTTCCGAAACTTGGTGGCGTCAAGCAATGTGGTCATCCATGATCAGCGTGAATTCAATTGCCACGGATCGAATGAGTTTGATCCGCTCGTGACGACCAGCTTACTGTCGGATCTGCAAGACGAACAGATGTGTCACCGACCATCGCTACAAGACCGGACCGATCGCCCAGGGCACGAACTCTTCGTCGCCGATGCCCAGCTGTTCGCTCTTGGTCTCCTTGCCGCTGGCGACGGCCAGAATCTCCTCGAAGATCTCGCGGCCAACGTCTTTGACGGGGACGCCGTTGAGGATTTCGCCGGCATTGAGGTCCATGTCGTCGATCATCCGCGTGTACATCGGGGTGTTCGAGGCGACTTTGATCGAGGGCGTCGGCTTGCAGCCAAAGCAGCTACCCCGTCCGGTTGTGAAGACCACCACGTTCGCACCACCGGCCACCATTCCCGTGACGCTGGGAGGGTCGAATCCGGGCGTGTCCATCACGACGAAACCACGCTTGGTAACTGGCTCGGCGTATTGGTAAAACTCGACGAGTGCCGTCGAACCTCCCTTGGCGACAGCCCCCAGCGACTTTTCCGCGATCGTCGTCAGGCCGCCTTCCTTATTGCCAACGGAAGGATTGTTGTCTAGTTCGGCGCCGAACGTCGCCGCATACCATTTCCACCACTCGATGCGGTCGATCAGTTTTTTTGCAACATCGGGCGAGACCGCGCGGCGTGTCAGCAAGTGTTCCGCGCCGTAGATCTCTGACGTCTCGGCCAGGATGGCCGTACCGCCACAGGCCACCAGCATGTCCGAGGCAATGCCAACCGCCGGGTTGGCGGTGATTCCTGAATTGCCATCCGACCCACCACATTCTGTCCCCAGCACGATCTCGCTGGCCGGAATTGGAACACGCTCAACGTCGTTCGCTCGCGGCAGGATCTCCGTGATCTTACGCACGCCAGCCTCGATTGTCTTGGCGGTGCCGCCCATATCTTGGATGGAGAATACCGGTGGCGAGTTTGCTGGCCGGCTGTCGTCGTTGATCTGAACCAGGTTTTGATCTGTGAGAAGATGGCTCATCGCCCCTTGTTCACATCCCAGGCCGATCAACAAATAAGCACCGATGTTGGGGTGCCGCGCGATGCCACCCATCACGCGGTTGTGCATCTGATGGTTGATTCCATCAAACTGCATTCCGCAGCCGCTTTGATGCGTGAAGGCGACCACGCCGTCGACCTTCGGATAGTCCTTCAACAAAGACTGATCAAAACGCTCTGCGACGTATTTGCTAACTGAAGCCGAACAGTTCACCGTCGAAATGATCGCGATGTAGTTCCGCGTTCCCGCGCCACCGTTAGCCCGGCGGTAGCCTTGGAAGGTGCGGTCAGTAATTGGCGTTGGCGGAGGTGGGATCTCCGTTGCACTCGCGTAGTCCTTTTGGAAGTCGCCGTTGGAGAGGTTGTGCAAGTGAACCAGGTCGCCAACCTCGATCGGCTCGGTCGTGTAACCGATTGTCTGACCGTATTTTTTTACTTGTTCGCCTTTGGCAATTGGGGCGATTGCCAGTTTGTGGCCGATTCCCACGGGGCGTTCCAATGTGAACGACACGCCGCCGATGGCGATCTTCGTTCCGGCGGTCAACGTGCGAATGACCACGCAGACATTATCGTCAGCGTGGAGAGAAATGATGTTTGTGGGAGACGGGTTTGTCATCGGGCGGTACTGGTCTTTCTGCAGGCTGCGTCGTTCTGGCGAAAAGGTTCGGATGGCGATGGCTGGTCGAGTCTGATCGGCGTCGACCGATGGAAAGGGCAGGGGCGGGTGGCGGAACAGGCGCGAGTGGCGTTTTTCGTGTCTGGCGGATTTCATGCCGTCGAGCGGCTCCGCGCAATCCCGTCGTTTCGTCATCGTCCGTCTGAACGCCCAGAAACTCAAGGCGCCCCGTTGATTTCTTGGGGTTTTGGAGGCCTTTGGGCTTTGGCAGTCGTCTATAATTGAAGACTGTATTGAGGTCACGCCGAGGATCTTCGAAATAGGCCTTAAACTGCTATCGCAACACAAGTTACTCGGCTGGAACACCGCGGCTGGCGGACGCCCGGCCTGACGTAAGGAAACGAGATTCAAGAAAATGGCGACGGGAACGGCCAAATCGACTTTGCCACCGCCCGTGGCCGACCCGTCCCATCCCGGAGGACAGGGGACTGGAAGAGATGGTGCCAGCGGATATGGCGAATCGGTCGCGCGGCAGCTTCGGCAAACGCAACGCCAGGTCAAGTTCGTGGATCTGTGCACCGCCTTGATGGCATTGGCGGCTGGTGCTGTCGGCTATTTGTTGATGATCGCAGTGATCGACCACTGGGTCATCGGCTTGGGTTTTTTCGGGCGACTGTTGGCGTTGGGAATTCTGTTGGTCGGCTGTGGTTGGCATTTTGTCACAGGCGTTTTGCCGTTGATGATCCATCGCATCAACCCGCTTTATGCGGCACGATCGATCGAACAAGGCACCCCGTCCCTGAAGAACAGCCTGATCAATTTTCTCATGCTTCGGGCGAATCAGTCCGCGGTGCATCGAGTTGTTTATCAGGCGATGGAGCAGAAGGCGGCTACGGACTTGGCCAGTGTGCCCGTCGATACCGCCGTGGATCGGTCGAAGATGATCAACGTTGGTTACGTACTGGTCGCAGTCTTGGCGGCGGGCGCGGCCTACACGATCTTATCGCCGAAGGATCCCTTTCAGACGTTGGCACGCGTTGCTGTTCCATGGCAAACGATTGCGCGGCCGAGTCGTGTTGTGATCGAGGATATTCAACCAGGTACGATCGAAGCCGTGCAGGGTCAGCTTGTTGATGTCACGGCGCGATTGCGTGGTGCCCGTGAAGGCAAAGACACCGTATCGCTGATCTATAGCACGGACGATGGCCAGACCGTCGAACGGCACGTGACGATGCAGCTGGACGAAAACGAACTCGCCTACCATGCAACATTGCCGGTTGATACGGAGGGCCTGCAACACGATCTCGAATACCGAGTTGAATCCGGCGACGCGGTTTCTGAGACATTTACGATCACGCTCTCGCCTGTACCCTCGATCCTGGTCGACTCGATCGAATACGACTACCCCCGCTACACCGACCGACCACTGGAGACCGTACGCCGAGACGGGAATATCCGTGCGCTAGAAGGGACGCGCGTCACCATTGTGGCCAGCGCTAACCAGCCGATTCGTTCCGCGGCAGTCACGTTCAATCCTTTTGAGGCGAGTGACACAGCGCGTCCGCCGGTAGAACTGGCAATGAAGTTTCAAGGCACGACGGCGCGCCAAACGTTTACCTTGGCCTTGACCGGCGATCGTCGGACACCGGTCTACGATTCCTACCAATTGTCGTTTGTGACCGACGCCGGCGCGGACAGCCAGCACCCGATTCTGCATCAGATCGACGTGGTCCCCGACTTGGCACCCGAGGTCGAGATTCTCGACCCAACGCAGAATCGCATCACAATTCCTGTGAGCGGCCGTCGCAAGATCGAGGTTCGAGCGGTCGATCCGGACTTCGGCCTGAGTCGCCTTATGTTGCGTGCAGTGGCTGGCGGAACCAATGTGTTGGAAGAAATGCTGTTCGAGGATGCCGGCGGCCGGCGTGGGCAAACGATCGCCACTTATGACTTCGTTCCGTCGCGGCTGGGACTAACCGCAAACGACAAGGTGACCTATTGGGCAGTCGCGGAAGACAACCGGATGCCCATCGACGGGAATCAAGTCGATGGGAATCAAGTGGGATCTAATTCAGCTCGCACCCGCAACTACCAAATCGAGATTATCCCCGATCCGCCGAAACGGGGCCTTCGACCTGGCCAACCTTCTGCGAGCGAAGAAGGCCAGCCGAAACCGATGCGCGATCAACCGCAACCCACGCGCAACCCCGACGATCCGGCTGGCGATAAGCCTTCTGAGGAAAAGAACGCCACCGACAACCCACCGCCAGACGATCCAACAGCCGACCCTTCCACTTCGCCGAACGAACCTGGCAAGGAAAAAGAAGAAGAAACTACAAAGACCGAGGATGGTGTGGGCGGCGGCCAATCAGGTGATGCGAGTTCGCCCGACGGAGAACCACAGGAGGGCAGTGGTGGTGCCGGGTCGCCCCAAGACGGTCAACCGCAACCTGGTGATTCTTCATCGTCCGGCGGAAGCGGTGGAAATACGCCGCAAACGGGTGGCCAGCCTGATGCAGCCAGCAGCGGGCAAGCTGGTGACCCGCCACCCGAACAGTTGCACGACGGCGAAGTATTTGAAAAAGTGCTGCGCAAGATGCAGGAGGAGCAGGCGGCGGGCAAGGGACGACCGGATCCAAACGGGGACGGCGCCGGGGAAGACGACGGAAGCCCGCCGCCAGGAAACAACACGGATAATCCAGGTAGCGGTGCGCCTTCGGACAAACCCTCCGGACAGGCAGACGATCAAAGCAAACCTCAGGGCGACGCCACGGGTCAGTCGCAGGGGTCCGACACCAACAGCCGGCCGTTTAGCGAAGACGGGCAGCCCCAACCAGAACAGACGCAATCCAAACCGGGCGACGGCGCGCAGCAACCCGATATCAAACGTGGTGCTGGTGACCAAAAAGCCGGCAATCCAGGAGAAGGTGGCGACACGAACGCGAGCAGTGGCGAGCAACAAGGCAAGCCAAAGCCGGACGTTCCCGGCGAGCCTGATGAACGCCAAAAGGAACCTGGCAGCGGTGACAACGGGCAGTCCGGCGCAGGCCAGAACAGCAGAGACACTGAAGGGTCCGGCTCGGTGGAAAGCTCGCAAGACCAGGCTGTCGACAATCGGGATAAACCCAAGAATCGCAACCCCGATAGCACCGAGCCGCAAGAGGACAGCGACCCAGGCGCAACCAACAGCAAGAAGCAATCGGACTCCGAAGGCGGCCAGAGCGGTGATCAGAGCGGTGGCGGCAAGAAAGGACCGGGGCAGGGCGCGAATCAAGCCGGCAACGATAGCGCCGGCCAAAACAGCTCGGCGGACGATGGCGCTGGCGCGTCGGCCGAAGCGGGCGACGGCGAATCGTCCGACGCTGCCGGGACCAAGCAGGAAGCACCCGGAAAGACCGGTTCGGCCGGAAACAAGAAAGGTGACGGTTCCTCGTCACGCAAGGATCCCAACGGGAACCGAGAAAACGAAGGGGCCAGCGGGTCGTCGCCCGAGGCGGCGCCGAGTCAAGAGAATCGACAACCGAAAGACAAGCAAAAGGGTGGAGGCGGCGGAAATCGACCAGGCGAGAGTGGCCTGCCGACCGGCGGCGGCGTGCCGTCCGACGTGCGACATAACTCCGGATTGGATCCTGACCTGGAAGTGGCCGAAGGAGACGCCGCAAATCTGGAGTATTCGCGGAAAGCCACTGACATGGCGATCGATTATCTGAAAGATCTGGAGTCTCGGCGGGACCCCAAACTGCTCGAAGAGCTGGGATGGACCCCGGAGGAAATGAAGCAGTTTGTTGATCGCTGGCAAGATCTCAAGCGTAACGCGGCGGATGAGCCTGGACGACGTGAACTGGACGAATCGCTGCGGAGTCTGGGATTGCGTTCTCCAGAAAACAAACTGCGTCGGCGTCGAGTTCGCAGCGACGACCAGCATGGGCTGAGCGAGTCTGGCGTCGATTCCCAGCCACCAGAGACCTATCGCGAGCTGTTCAACGCGTTCAAGAAAGGTGCCGCTCGCGTCCGCGAAAACTAGCGAGGCCGTGCCTCGGACCGACGCAAGCACCAGGTTGTGGGCTGATCTCACATTGTGGGCTGGTCTCAGGTTGTGGGCTGGTCTCCTGACCAGCTCACTTCTTGACCGAAGGTCTCCTCTTGCAACATCTGCCTGTGGCCACGCGTTCCGCGCTGTTATGGAGACCTTCGGTCGGAGTGGTATTGCGGTCGGGAGACCGCACACCAACGTTGCGGTCGGGAGAGTCGAATTGCCGTTCCACCGTTCATCCATGAGGCTCATCTCGGCGGAGCGAGATGGCTACTTTGTCGTATTCGACGACCCTCTCTGGGTAATTCGCGGTTCTTCCTGTGCAACGTGGATTGTGACGTAGCGCTGTCCTACCCAAGACAAGGTGTCACATTGTCCGTGTCAGACTTCCCAGCCCTTCCGGTACGTCTTGGTCAGATACTCATTGGCGGACTCGACGTTGGTAACTTTCATTTGGGCGGGATCGTAGTCAATCGTCTCTCCCGCGCGATACGCAACGTTTCCCAACAGCACGATCTCGGTGAATGGTCCAGCGTAGCTGAACGAACTGCCGGTTCGCCCGCCGGTCTTGCAGGCTTCGATCCATTGCTGATGATGGCCCGGCGATTTCGGCAGGAACGGTTCGGGCAGTTTGACGTTTGCGAACTTGCCGGCAGGCAGCAACTTAGGGAACTTACCATGTTCGATGGCGATTCGTCCCTTGTCACCGATAAACAACGATCCATTCATCGGCAGCTCTGCGGCGATTTGGCCTTTCGGCTTGGCCGTTCCTTCGTACCAATAGGCGTCTACCGGCGGCAGGGCGCCGCGCTGGCCAAATTTGAAATGCGTGATCATCCACGTGGGCCCGCTATCGGCGTGCGGGGCCGGTCCTTCTGAGGTGACACTGACCTTGCCACCGAGGTCCAGCGCCCAGAAGGCGGGGTCCATCAGGTGGATGGCCATATCGCCAATCGCGCCGCAACCGTAATCCCACCAGCCACGCCACTTAAACGGAACGTACGCAGCATTGTAGTCACGTGCGGAAGCTGGCCCCTGCCATAGGTCCCATTTCAGGTGCGACGGCAGGGGTTGTTTCTCCGTCGGTTTCTCAATGCCTTGTGGCCACCAGCGGCCGGGACGATCGGTTATCACATGGAATTCCCGAACAGGGCCGACGACGCCGGACTTGAGCCATTCCACCAGCTGGATATAACCAGGGTGCTCGTGGTTTTGAGTTCCCATCTGTGTGGCGACCTTTTGTTCGGCCGCCACCTTGGCGATCAACCGCGCCTCGCTGACGGTGTGGGTCAGCGGCTTTTCACAATAAACATTCAGACCTCGCCGCAATCCGCGTATGGTGGCCGGTGCGTGATGGTGATCAGGCGTGGCCACCACAATAGCGTCCAGATTCTTCTGTTCGAGCAGTTTGCGATAGTCGAAGTACTTCTTGGCGGCGGGCAGCTTGCTCGCGGCAGCGTTGAGGCGGTTCTCATCAACATCACAGAGCGCGACGATGTTCTGGCTGGCCACGCCTTGCAGATCGCCGGCACCACGGCCACCTACGCCAATGACACCAATGTTCAGTCGTTCGTTTGCGCCGAAGGCGCGCGACGGAAGAAAGATGGGGGCGGCTCCGGCAGCAACAGCGAGTCCGGTGGCGGTCTTGACAAAACGACGGCGGTTGATTCTGGGACTCATGGCGTTTCCTTTGATCGTCTGAGCGAATTTGTTCGTGCAACCCAAGCTCGCATTCTAAGCGGAGTTCGCAACTGTTTGCACAGTCGAATTCAAGAATCAACATAAGAATTCCCGCAGGTTTGGATCGCCAATCACATGTTCACGATCTAATGACTGCTTCTTCCTCAGGCTGTTGCGGGCGTCGGCGAACACGAACGCTCGATGGTCACCAGTTTCGTCGCTTCGTCAAGCAAACGATCGGCGCGATTTGCCGTTGGGAATCACCAAGTGTCGCCTTCGGTCTGGGATTTTCGTCAAGAATAATGAGCGGACAACGGGCGATCTGGGCTTCCACCACCCAAAACGGTGGATACGTTGCAACCGAAGGATTTTGAAGAAAGAGACCGATTGTCGGTGGTCTCTCGAATCACGGAAGTACGCATTAACATTGCCTTGATGGTCTTCGCAACTACATCCCGCCAGCGGTAGGCATATAATCGGTGGTTCGCAATTGTGCGACGAACACGACCGCGATAGCAGTTCTCCCTGTCGAGCGGAGCACGTTTACTTTTGTGTTCGAGGTTTTGAGATATGTCCAAGCGGATTTACGTAGGGAATCTGAGCTTCAAGACGACTGCTGACGGCCTTCGTGACGCTTTCAGCGAATTCGGCGAAGTCAGTTCCTCGACCGTGGTTTCCGATCGTGAAACTGGCCGCTCTCGAGGATTCGGATTCGTCGAAATGCTGGAAAGTGCGGACGCGGACACAGCCATCGAGGCCATGAACGGCAAAGATCTCGAAGGGCGCACGCTGAACGTCAATGAGGCCCGGCCTCGCGAAGAGCGCGGCACCGGCGGACGCCGGTTCTAAGATCTGCATGAAGGCTTTTGCTTTTTTTGAATTTGGCGAAGTCTCGGTGTCACGCTGGCAGTGGTTCCAGCGGTGTTGGGCAAGTTTTGGCCTGCTTTTGATTCTCGCAACCTGGCGGTTGTGGATTCCACAAAGCGTCTATCCGCAAGACCGTTGTACAAATGAGTCGAGTTTTCAGCGACGGGCACCGACCGCAGGTTGGTCGGAGAGCGGGTCGCCGTAATCGAGCGATAGCTCGCGTCGGCCCGAGGCACAGCCTCGCTAGAACGGTGCTTCGTCGTCGGCAAACGGCGCTTCGGACGGATCAGCGGTTGGCCCGCCGCTCTTGTCACCGGCTTTTTGCAGGACCTTGAACTCGGTCGCTTCAGCGCTCAGGAAGTATTTAACTTCACTCTGCTGGTCACGTTGCCACTTGCGGCCGCTAAGTCGATAGCTGATCTCCACTTCATCGCCAACGCTCAGCTCGTCCACCGAATCGCAGGCGTCCTGAATGAACTCCATCGGCAGGTAATTCACGAACCGGCCGTTGTCTTGTTCGAGTACCACGAGGCGCTTGCGGAAGCCATTTTGGCCATACGTTTTGGTTTCTTCGATCACGTGTACGTTGCCGCGAACCATGGGACCGCTCATGATTAATGTTCCTTCGTGGCGATTTGTGAATACAGAGAAAATCGACAGGTGACCTTCACTCTGGCCGTCAGTGACGATCAAGCGACCATCATAGAACACACGGCGTGGTGTTCAAGTGACCACCAGGCCGAATACTTTTTAGTGGATGGGGATTTCGCCGAGCGACGGTACCCGAGCGTCGCCGGATAATCGGAGTTTGCGGGAGTTTGGAAGCGAACGACAACCGACCGATTCTCACGATTCCGGCTAGGTGCGTTCCATCGCGGCGTTGTACTGCCAGGAAAACGGGTGCAGACCGGGGGCTTTTCCGAGTCATTCGTCGCTCTATCATGGCTGACACGCGCCAGTCGCGGTCGGCAAGAATCTCATTTTCGAAACGGAATCGTTGGATGTCCAACACCACACCCCGCTATCTCGTCCCCTTTCACCCCAAGAAGATTCCCCACCGCTACACCGACGTTCTGGTCATCGGCGGAGGATTAGCCGGCCTGCGGGCGGCGATCGAAGTCGATCCTCAGCTATCTGTTCTGGTGGTCACCAAGGATGCCCTGCGCCAGTCCAGCAGTAATTATGCGCAAGGTGGAATTGCCGGCGTACTCACGCCGAACGATCGGTTTGAGGATCACATCAATGACACGCTGTCTGCCGGACGGGACTTGTGCGACAAGCCCGTGGTTGAAATGGTCATCGAAGAAGCGCCTCGCCGCATCCAGGAACTGATCGAGTGGGGCACGCGGTTTGATCGCAAGGACGGCGAGCTGATGTTGGGGCGAGAGGGTGGACATGGCGCGAATCGAATCGCCCATGCGTTGGGCGACGAGACCGGCAAAGAAGTGATGCGTGCTGTGATTGCCTGGACGCAACGCCTGCGGAATGTGGATATTTTCGAACACACGTTCACGCTCGACCTTTTGACTCACGAGAACCAATGCCGAGGTGCCTTGGTTGCGAATGAACGTGGTGAAAAGACCATGGTCTGGGCGAAGCAGACGATTCTTTGCACGGGCGGTGCCGGGCAACTGTATCGCGAGTCGACCAATCCGGCAGTGGCTACAGCGGACGGACACGCGATCTCCTTTCGAGCCGGGGCGGAACTGCGCGACATGGAGTTCGTGCAGTTTCATCCGACAGTGCTCTACATTGCAGGTAGCAGTCGTACCTTGATCACTGAGGCCATTCGTGGCGAAGGTGGACGGTTGGTTGACCGTCAAGGCCATCGCTTTATGCGGGACTACGATGAACGAGGCGAATTGGCGCCTCGCGATGTCGTGTCGCACGCGATCGTCAGCCAAATGGAAAAAAGCCGACATCCCAACGTGTATCTCGATCTCAGCCATCTCGATGCCAGATTCGTACGCGAACGATTTCCAGGGATCGACGAAGCGTGTCGCAAATTTGGTATCGACATCACGACCGATCGAATTCCGGTGCGTCCTGGTGCACACTACATGATCGGCGGATTGACGGTGGATTCCCAAGGCATGACGACCCTGCCGGGACTATGGTCCGCGGGCGAAGTCACCTCGTCCGGCCTGCATGGGGCCAATCGGCTGGCATCGAACAGCCTGCTAGAGGGTCTGGTCTTTGGGGCGCACGCCGGTGCGGCAGCTTCCCAGGCAGCTTCCGCAATCACGGACGATTTTCGCGCCTTGCCTTTGGAGAACCCGGCGTGCGAACAGCCGGCCGAATCGCTGGATCTGTTCGATATCCGGAATTCGCTGAAAAGTCTGATGTGGCGGGCCGCAGGTGTTCTGCGCGAGCGACAGCAATTGACCGAAGCCGCAGAGACGATCGATCAATGGCGGCACTATGTGCTGGCGCGGCAGTTTGACGACCCTTCCGGCTGGGAATTGCAGAATATGCTGACAGTCGCACAAATCATGGTCCAGGCTGCCCAGATGCGGGAAGAATCGCGCGGCGTCCACCTGAGGACTGATTTCCCCGAGGCCAATGACGGCCTGGGGCGGTTGCGCTTTGCGCAGCGGCGTTCAGAATCCGGCCAGCTCGATTTGGTCAAAGGAGCATAATCAATGGTGTCGGCCGCTTGAATTTCGTTCGTTTGGGTCCTAAATTGGACAACTTGCCAGGATCACGTCGGGTGAGTTTTGGGACGAACCTAACAGATTGACGCTGCGTATAATCACCAGTTGTTTTGGGAACAGACGCTCAGAGTTCTTGACCACGAATGGCCTATTTCCACCTGAAATCGGCTCCTGCCTCGTGAAACGATTACAGTTTTCGTTGGAACGACTGCCTGAAACTCCATTGAATATTGATATTAAGGGATACGGTGGATGACAGAAAAAACTAAGGCCGAGGGACGACCGCCGATGATCGAAGCGGTCGGCCTTTCGAAGTTTTACGGGATCTTCACCGCCTGCCGCGACGTTTCTTTCCAGGTGCCCGAGGGCGAGCTCTGTGCGTTCCTGGGCCCTAACGGCGCTGGCAAGAGCACAACGATGAAGCTCCTGACGGGCTATCTTTCGCCATCGGAAGGGTATGCCAAGATCGCTGGTCATGATATGGCGAGTGATCGGATTGCCGGTTCAGCCCGTTTGGGTTACCTGCCTGAAAACGGGCCTCTTTACCCTGACATGACGCCTTCCAGTCTGCTGGCGTTCTTCGCCGAAGCGCGAGGTATGTCGACGGGAAAGAAAGAAGAGCGGATTGATGCGGTGGTCGAGACCTGCCAGCTCTCTAGTGTGATCTATAAGCCGATCAGCAAGCTCTCCAAAGGATATCGTCAGCGTGTCGGCATGGCCCAGGCTTTGTTACACGAACCGGATGTCTTGATCTTGGATGAACCGACCGCCGGCCTGGATCCAAACCAGATTCGCGAAGTGCGCGACGTGCTGCGACGGCTGAGCGAAGAAAAGACGATTCTACTGTCGACACACATTCTCAAAGAAGTCGAAGCAATGGCTAGTCGCGTCATCGTGATCAACGAAGGGCGGCTGGTTTTTGACGGCAATGTGTCTGATCTTGGAAAGAACAGTGACGAAATGGAAGAGGCCTTCCATGACCTCACGCGTCCTGACGCGGCGTGACGTTGAGGCCGGCATGGCTTGATTTAGGACTGCTTGAAAGGTTGAGTTCAAACGATGGGTAATGCGTTTCTCGAGATCATCTTGCGTGACTTGGCCTTCCTGGCCGTCTGTGTTTTGATAGTCGCTCCGCTTGCCGCCTATAAGAAAGTGGCCTGGGCCGTCTTGAAGCGGAACTTCATTGGTTACTTTAGTAACCCGACAGGTTACGTGTTCTTATGCCTGTTTGTTTTGCTGACGTCGTTTGCGGCGTTTTGGCCCCACGAATTCTTCACCGCCAACCTGGCCAACCTTGACCAGCTAAGTCAATTCCTGCCGTACATCATGTTGGTCTTCATTCCCGCGATCACGATGAGCGTCTGGTCGGAAGAACGACGCCAGGGGACGGATGAACTGCTGCTGACATTGCCAGCGGACGACTTTGACATTGTGATTGGCAAGTACTTAGCGGCCGCGGCCATTTTCACAGCATCATTGCTGTTTTCGCAATTCTCGAATTACATCGTGCTGGTCTGGTTGACCTTGGGCGATTTGGACACCGGCCTCTTTTTTGCCACCTACCTGGGTTATTGGCTTGTCGGTCTGGCAATGCTGGCTATCGGCATGGTCGCTTCTTTCCTGACTCGGAACATGACGGTCGGATTCATTCTGGGAGCCATGTTTAACGCCCCGTTGGCCTTCGCCGCCAATGCGGACGTGATTGTGCACCAGACCTCGCTGGCGCGCATCGTGTCGTATTGGAGCCTCTCGTCGCAGTTCGACGATTTTGGACGTGGTGTGCTGAGCTTTTCGTCCTTCGTTTATTTTGCGTTACTGATTTCAGTTGGCCTCTATTTGAGCATGGTGTTGATTGGTGCTCGGCATTGGTCGGGCGGCGCGCGGGGCCCTTGGATGTTTCTACATTATGTGGCTCGGGCCGCCGGTCTGGTTGCCATCCTGTTTTCCACCACAATGCTGTTCAGCAATTACGACCGTCGCATGGACATGTCAGAGGGCCGAATCAGCTCTTTGTCGTCCAAGACACGCGAAATCATTCACGGTCTTGAACCGGACCATCCCATTGTGATCGAGGCGTTTGTCGGCCTTCAAGTACCCGAACAATACGTGCAAGCCAAGTACAGTTTGATTTCGCTGTTGAAGGAATTCGATGCGATGTCAGGCGGCAAGATCGAAGTTCAGATCCACGAGAACCTGGAGACGTTCAGTGAAGAAGCGGCCCTCGCCCAGGAACGTTTTGGTATCACGCCGGTTCGCGTGCGCACACGTAGTCGCGGTACGTTTCAAGATGAAGACGTGTTGCTCGGCGCCGCCTTCAGTTGTGGCCTCGAAAAGGTCGTGGTGCCGTTCTTTGACTACGGGGTCCCCGTTGAATACGAACTGATTCGCTCGATTGGGACCGTGGCCGAGGGCGAACGCAAAAAGCTCGGCGTGCTACGAACCGACGCAAACATGAACGGTAGTTTCTCATTTGCGGGTGGAATGCCCCAGCAGATTCCCAAGCAGGAGATCATCACGGAACTCGAAAAACAGTACGACGTCGAAGAAGTCGATCCGACGCAGCCGATCGAAGAGGGAAAGTACGACGTACTGGTCGCCGTGCAGCCTTCGTCACTGGGGCCCGCCGAAATGAGTAACCTTGTCGAGGCGGTTCGCAGCGGTCAGCCTACGGCCATCTTCGAAGACCCCTTGCCAATGATCTTCGGCGCGGTGCCCGGAACAGGCGAACCGAAACCAGCACCTGGCGGAATGTTTGGCGGCGGCCAACCACCACCACCAAAAGGCGATATCCGGCAGCTGTGGCAAGTCATTGGAATTGCCCCTCCGGCAGAACCGGGACCGGGTGGCCAGAGTCCGGATGTCGCCTGGCAACGTTACAACCCTTATCCCAAACTTGCTCGAGTGGAGCAGATCACCCCACTGTGGGTCTTTGCAAGCAGTACGGCACCCGGCGTCGACTTTGCGTTTAGTCCCGAATCCGCGGTAACCAAGGGTCTCACCGAAGTTCTCTTGCCCGCACCGGGTGTCGTCCTGCCGGCACCGGAAAGTGATTTGAAATTCAAGAAGTTGGTCGTTACCACACAACAACTCGAATCCGCAGGTCGGATTCGATATCAAGATGTCCGCTCGAACATGAACAATCCATCGGGGTTACCGTACGGCGCTGGTACGGGCGAGCAGATTCTGGCGGCCCACATTACTGGCGGCGGAGACGAATCGGACGACGCGCCTGACGACGAGGCCACGGATGCCTCCGATGATGCTACCGATGCAGATGCCAAAGAAGCCACTGATGCTGCAGACGGCGCCACCGAAACGAAACCGATCAATGTCATTTACGTGGCTGACGTCGACTTGATGGCCTCCGCATTTCTCCGCATTCGGGCTCGACCCGATGAAGACG
This sequence comes from Pirellulaceae bacterium, assembly GCA_030744725.1. GTDB lineage: Bacteria > Planctomycetota > Planctomycetia > Pirellulales > Pirellulaceae > ARS98. Next base: position 423 of record JASLPZ010000006.1, on the reverse strand, counting down.
AGGAAATCAACTGGCATTTCGAGAACGTCAATTTCCTACTGAATGTCATCGATGAACTCTCGGGTGAAAACACCTACGTCGATATCCGTATGCGGAAGCCTATGCACGCGACGCTGCGACAAATCGAAGAAGCGGCACAGTTTGCACGCAACGCCGAGTTCGCACAGAAAGAGGCCTTCCAGGATAAGTTCGATGATGAACTGGAAGCACTCGTTGAAGAAAAAGACAAAGCAATGAAGAAGTACGAGGATCGGATCGAGGAACTGAAAAAGAATCCCGATGCTTCGATGGCCGACCGAGTAGCAATTGAGCAACAAAAACAGATCGAAGAACAGAGGATCAATCAAAAGCAAGAAGTAACACGGCAACAATTGCAACAAGAACTGAGCAAGCAGGTTGAACAGATTCGTCGCGAGTCGGATT
>JASLPZ010000069.1:0-24302 GCA_030744725.1 Pirellulaceae bacterium | reverse complement strand
CGTGAAAGAACTTACCGAAGAATCGGTACATACACGGTATCCAAGGATTAGTAAACTCTATGTTGACGCACCACTAGACCAGACCATCATGCCAACTTCCTTTCGGTTTGCGTTTCCCTCGCGCAGCGGCAATCTTCACTTCACCCGATGTGGCTGCGTTTCTACGTGGCAGCCCGTATTCGGTTCGATCTGACAGGGTAGTCTGGTTCTGGTCGAGCTGCGCAGCGCGTGGTCAGACTAGCGAATAGGTTCATGTGATATTCGGCTGGCATGAACAGGGGCGTACCAATCGTCCACCGATTGTCGGACCACTTGGAACGGGAAAATCAGGTTAGGTGAAACTCCATCAAAAAAGGCCCGCGGAACATTGTCCGTGGGCCTTGATCGTTTCCCTTCGGCTTTGACTCTTAATACGGCGTGTTCTGCCCGCTGTCCACGTTGCCAACCATGTGGAAGTGGTTGTGGTCGATGTAGAGGACTTCGACGGCATCCTCATTCGTCAGCGTATGTGGCACGGGCCAACCAACGTGAGTGGTTTCCGAGAAGTAGACCGTACACTTGTAATGTGCGTGATGCAGCTGAGCGGGTCCGATCAGCGGATAGAATCGCGGCGGATCAACGTAGTCCGAGATCCTCTTCTTGACGATCCGAACGTTATTCCATTGTTTCTCATGAAGAAATGGCAATCCGCCTTCAAAATGCCTGGCTCTCTCCATGGCCCGAATAACTTCGTCGTCACTTGGCGGGTCGAGCGCGGCAACCGGCCCTCCCGACGTCAGTGGCCCAAGGATGGGAACCGACTCGTAGCGTTCTTCGATCCAATGCCGATCCTCCGCCTTGTCCTGAAAATATGGACTTATAGGCACTGGAATGCTGAAAATGCCAAGAGATGGCCCCGTGGTGATGCCAACACACCCGGTATTGGTCAACGCCAAGATGGCAAATAGCAAGCCAAGGCATCCGCTAGTCGAACGATAAGACATCGATTCTCTTCCTTGCGAGGACAGTTTTCCGCACGAATGTGACCGCTCAAAAGGCACGTTACGCCAGCCCGCCGAGCCACTTCCGGTGTCTAGAACTTAGGTATCGTGTCAATCTGGGCGAAACTTGTGGGTTTTTCCGATAATGCCGAAGATTCCGAAAATCACCGCTCAAGAAGAAAAAACCCCCGCTCTGCTAGCAGCAGGCGGGGGTTTGCCTTTGCGTCCTCACCGTTCTTCTAGTGCATACGAGTGTTCTTGAATTTCAAGTTCCACCAACCGTCATCCCATTCCAATGTCACCCGTCGCCACCCCAAAGGAACTTGGGGGTAAGGGTAAAACGGACCGATGTAGGGCCAGGCACTTGGCGAGTACTGTTTTGGATACGTCACCGCACCATAATTTGGAGATGGTGCGTAGCTGGGCCAGGCATAGCCGGGCATCTGGGGGTGATCGAACCGAGCTGGGGCGATGCCAACGCCAGCATTGCCAGTCATTGGAACCGGTTGGCCAGGCTGCATCATCGCATGACTGGCAGGACGAGCCGGCGCGAATGCCATGGGTGTTTGGTTCGATGCTTGCATGGCCTGTACTGGCACATACCGGACGGGAACCATCTGATAATTCAGAACCTGTTGGCCAATCACTGGCTGCGAACTCACCCCTTGTGTTGGCGTGACGTTCACAGGACGCAAGGGCGTGCCCTGACCCCATATCTTCAAGTCGTTTACGACCCTTTCAACACCTGGAACGTAGCGGGCTACGTCCAACGCCCGAATGTGTTGCCCAGAGTCCTTAACATATCCGGACATCCAAACGGTCCGCTGATCGACCTGAACATCGATGCCAAAGTTGGTCAGCAGACCTTCCTGCTTTTGCTTATTAAGACCGGCAACAACTTCCTTGGCGATGCGTTCGGCCTCACCGTCGCTAGCAGATGGACTCGAGTCTTGCCGAAATGCGTGCTGCACACCAGCGTCCGATCTCTCATGTGACACGACTTTCATGTCCTCGCTTCCAGAGATATCCAAGGCGTTGACGACCTTTTTGACACCCTGCACGTCACGAGCAACTTCGATGGCAAACGTCAGTTGAGCGGGACTCGAGACGGTTCCCTTGAGCCAGACGACACCTTGCTTTACCTGCACATCGATGCCAAAGCCCTGCAGTTCGCCACGGGCCATCGCGACGCGATATTGCTTCACGATCGCTTCTGTGATTTCACGTGCAGTTCGTACCGGTGCGACTTGGTTCCCTCCAATCGGCTGTTCGTTGACCACTTGAATTGTCTGTGGCGTTCGGAACACATTGACGGGAGCTTTGGCCAAAACGGGATTAGTCACCGCGGGATTAGTCACCGCGGGTTCAGTCACCTCGGCTTCCAGCAAACCGCCAATTTCGCGGTCTTTCGCGGAAAGCTTGGTGGCCATGGCCGGCTCTTCATCCTCGGCAGTCATATCGACCACCAATTGAGGCGGCTCGGGAGGAGTCGCAAATGGTGCGTTCACCGTCTTTACTTCTAACTTCTTGGCAGGAGCGCCATCCCCAAGCGGCTTGGCTTCCGGAGACTCTGTGTGCTTGACTTCGATTTCATTGTAGACTTGCTTGACGCCTTTCACGTGGCGCGCAGCTTCAATGGCTTTGCGTCGTTGTTCCCGTTCGGATACGAATCCTTTCAGGTACACCGCCCCGTCTTCCACCTGAAGGTCCAGGTTGAATCCCTTCAGTTCGCCATTTTCCTTCTGGCTTTTTAGAAGACTGATTATCTGTTGTGCGATCTGACGGTCGGTGGTTTCCGCCAACAACGGCATTGGTGCCGCCAACGCGAATACCGCCAAACCGAAAAAGAAACGTCGCATGGCTGACCTCCTAGCAATCGTTTGTGCTTGTGGTCCGCTTGTCCTTCGCCCGGTGCCCACCACAACATTGCTGGGTGCAATGTGGTGATCCCGAGCGAACAAAGGGTCTGCGGGAGTATGTCGATTAGTTTCCTTCACGCCCGAATTGGACGAGGCAAACCGTTTGGCACCAAGAATGGTATGGGGATGAGCCGTCCGTCGACGGCACTCTCGTTACGGTCGCGAGATGTCCCCCTTGCGCAACCTTGATTTCAGACGAAACCTGCCTGATATAAGTTGTCGGTTGCGGGTCGTGCGGATAGGTAGGTTTTTTTGGATTTTGCCGATCTTCAGGGAATATCGCACGAACAAGCCCAAGAATGCGACATTACACGAGTTTTCCGTCGACCCGCCGACGCTGGGCAGAGACGACCAGTTCCGGTTGCTCAAAATGGAGTGTCTGGAGAACTCGACCGCATGTCCAAAGTGGCACCTACGACCATCACGGGCAGCGTTGCCGCGCAGAAAACACTGCAATCGCTGCCGGCCCGGATCATCAAGGCGCTAAAAACGCCAACAAGCAAGAGCGTTGCGAAGAAGAAAGTCTGGTAGCCGCATTTCTTGGCTGAACATTCGCTGATCCGAGCGATCACCATGCTGGCGATCCCCGCGATCTGCACCAAGACCGATACGCAAACGATAACTGCCTCGTTGTCTAACCACATCATGGGCGCTCGCCGGTTTCCTCCTGAAACGCTTGTCGTGCAACAAATGCACAACGTCGCATCCCACGCTGGTGCGACTCGCGTGCCGCTTCAGGCGATTCCGAGCGGAACGTCGGAAAATCGTGTTTTTCCGCCAACTTCCGCAACGCGGCCGAGACGATCTTACCGACCAGCTTCGTGCAATCGTTGTAATTCTTACAATCAGCACGCTTTTGCGGGTAGAGTTTTCCAGCGATTTTCGAGCTTGGACGCGAAGGATGGCGGCTACTTACGATCAACTGTCCGGGACTTGTTGCCCCCTGACGCGGACGCCGGGCTCCCAAGCCCTCATTGTGATTCACAAGTCTTTCCCGCAGGGGCTGAAAACTCGTCAACCCGTTCCCAAGCCACAGCCAGCGACCTGTTCATTTCTGCAATCGCGAGATCTCCGCTTCGAGTTCGCCGCTGTGTATGTTGCGTCGAGCGACGCGGCCTGTCTTGTCGATCAGCAACATGGTTGGCAAGGTGACGACACCCAATTCGTTAGCCAGACGGCTTTCCAGGCCGCCGGCTTCGTACAGCTGAGGCCAAGTAAGTCGTTGGGACTGCTGATACTCCGTCATCGCAGCCTTGGTGTGATCCAGATTCACGCCGATGGCTGTAAAACCACCGATCGCCAATTTGTCCTGCACTTTCTTGATCACCTCGATGTCGGCCTTGCAGGGTTCACACCACGTTGCCCAATAGTGAATCAAGACAACTTTGCCTCGGTAACTGGCCAAGTCGATCGGACTTCCGGTGGAACTTGTTCCCTTCAGCGAAATCGTTTGGCCAACCGAACTCAAACGCCGCCTGGCGCCAGTTGCCTTTGCGCTGAGTGGTAAATTGGGAAAGTCCTTGGCAATGCGCCCGTACCAGATCGAGGCTTCGTCTTCCTTGCCAGCAAACTCTTGGGCAATAGCCAGCTGCAACATGGCTTCGGCGGCGTCGGGCGATTTCGGGAAATCGCTGACGAATTCCTGCAGGTCCTTTAGCCATTTCTCTTGGACCTTCGAGAAGTCCGCATTCGGTGCCTGCAGGGTGCGGCTATAGTCCGCCGTGCGATAGCGAAATGTCAGGAACGCAATCAAGTCATCGCTGTCGCGGCCTGGCTTGAGGTTGCCCAGCATCGATCGCAGTCGTTGGGCACCTTGCGGATACTCGCCGGATTGAAAAGCAGCGCTGACCGTGTCGGCGAATTGTCGAATCCAGGTCTCACGTTCCTTCGGCTTGACGGACTTTTTGGCCAGTTCTTCCAACAGATCAGCTCGTGCTGCATTCAGCTTGGCAAGTTCCAGAGGGGCAGTCACGACGGACAACTGCTTGTCCGTTTTCTCGAGTTTAGCGAGCAGCTCCTGCATTTGACGGTCGACGCCCTGATCGACGTTATTGCTGGTACCCATTCGGCCTACGATCGATGTGTAAAAACCGCCCGAGGCTTCCCCCGTCGGCAGATCGATGACGCGCCACGCCTGTTCACCAACATTCACCAAGGTGCCGATCACGATCTGACCGTGTTTTCCATCCGTATCCACGATCGCTGCCACATTGTCGTAGATCAAGAGATCACGACTCGATCCATCCGTGCCCGCAGGCAGCAAACCAGGTCGTGTTGCGCCAAAATGGATCCAGCGCGCGTTGGGTTTGACGAGCCCACGATCGCGAGAAAAACGGTCGAAATCTTGAGCCGCGACGTCAATTCGGTCGGCGATCTCCTCTTTGCGTTCCTGGCCCAGACCGAGTGACGTCAATTCCGTCGTCGACAACAAAACACGCTTAAAACGTGCTGTATCCTGATCTCGAAGAGCCGCCACGACTTCGGCAGTGACCTCTTCTGGCGAGATCATGTGCCAGCGATCGATGGTTCCATCCTCGTCGGCGTCTTGGCCCCAGCGTGACCCACCTGTGCCCAACCAGCGGTATTGGTCCGCCTTTTCATTGAAGTTGGCGTCAACGTCCCGATAGACTTCAATGCCGTTCTGGTAATAGGACCAGAGGTCCAGCTTCTGGTCACTGTTGGTATCGACAAATCGACGCAACAGCCTTCCCTGGCTATCGAAGACTTGCCAGCCGGACCGGCCAGGTTCCGAAATCACCTCGATCGTCACTTTGACCATTTCGTCCTTCGTTGGGTTGTCACAATCGACATCCGTTTGGACGGGCTTCAAGGCAAGTGCGGCCTCAACCGTAGGTGGTGCCGCTTGGGCGTCCTGCAAACAGATCGCACCACAGGTGATTCCAAAAACTACGGCGACGTGGCCGGAAAGACGACGCATTGGGCTATCCTCTCTTGCGAATCCAGAACGAAACACTGACTCTTAATTCGGAGACGACCACTGTGGAACATGACTAAAATGGGTAGCTTTGTCCGCTTGAAACGATCGTAACGATTATTCGCCCCTGATCAGGAAAAGTCCTCCGTAAGAACAGAGTTTTGAGCCGCAAGAAAGGCGGCCACCGTCCCTCCCGCGCATGGTGCTTGGCCCGTTTGACAGCAGACGAACCGGGCCTAAAATAGCATGTTCTGCCTGTGGAATTGGACACGGGCGTATAGCTCAGTTGGTTAGAGCGCGTCGCTGATAACGACGAGGTCCATGGTTCGAATCCATGTACGCCCACTTTGAGGGGTACCGTGTTGCACAGGGGATCGCCATCGAAGTCGAAAGCGGAATAAGCGCGCAAACGCCGGATTTCCCAAGAGTCTCACGGTCGCGATGCGAAACAGTGCACAACGCTACGCCTGGTTGCCGCACCGCCTTTCGCACCACACTCTCGTAGTGTCCCGTCTGTGACTGGCAGATAGGGTTCGCGTGCCACACGACCTTGCAGAATCGACTGGCACTCGGCCTCAGTTATTCTGCCGTCCTTCGATCGCGACCAGCAGCACTGCCGCTGCCAACACCAACAGTGGGTGAAACGGGCAGTCAGCGTTGACCGTGATCGTCATACGGTGAATAAACGGATTGAAATGCGTGCGCATGTCCGCAAATTGATTCGTGTCGTTACCCAACACAAAGTGTTGTGGCACCAGGTTCCCCATCGGCAGGAACCGCCGCACGAGGGCTAGAGACGTACTATCCTCCCGCAGCTTCGAGATCGGATTGTCTTGCGGGTCCAACACGTCCCATTCGTCGCGGATCATTGACGCCATCCCTTTGCGCCGTAGCGCACCAACTTTCTGCCCAGTCTTGGAATCCGTTACATCGTAGCAAGCGCTGAAATCAATGATCGACCTGGCCGCAATCGCCAGCATAGGCTGCTGCATCGATTCGTCGGTAAAAACCCTGATGTCTTCCTTAAGCTTGAAGGCCTTCTGTTTGGAGAAACCAACCAATGCACCTTCGCGGTTGTAAATATGGAACTTTCCACCAATGAGTGTGAATACTTTACGCCGAATGGTGTATTCAGTGGCCACGTTAGACATGGGATTTCCTCGACAAGAGTGATCGAAAGCAGATAAGGGCGACATGCATCTCTGGGTCAGCCGGCAAACAGAAAATACTGGACGGAGACCACAATTTCAATCAGTGGCAATCGCGCCGGCTCAACAGCTTGACTATCCAAGTCATTTTGGTTTCGAAATGCAGCCCGTTTTGACCCATTCGGCAATCAGTGGCAATCGCGGCAATTCACCAGCTATTGGCTATCCAAGTCGTGTTAGTTTCGAAATACGGCCCGTTTTGACCCATTCGGCAACGAGGATATTGCCGTCATTGTCGAAACAGGCATCGTGCGGATGGACGAACTTGCCGTCGATCCACTTCGCCGCGTCGTTTCGAATGCCCTTTTGCGACGTGATTCGTTTGACGTCCGCGCCCAGTCTGGCCACGACCTTGTTGTCTTTGCCCAACAACGTGAGCCGCGCGCGGAGTTCCGGCACCAGCAACAAGTCTTCGTAGGTGTCGCAGTTCGCCGGCAGACCATAGCCCGTTAGTGTTTTGATGTATTTGCCGTCCAGCGTAAGGTACTGCAGTGTATGATTTGCACGATCGCAGACCACGATCTGAGATTCTCGTCCCGGACGACTGTCGATCCAGATGCCATGCGGCAAATTGAATTTACCTTTACCCTCGCCCGGACCTCCCATCTTACTTTTCCAATTGCCGTCTTTGTCGTACCGGTGAATGTAGTAGGATCCGTAGCCGTCCGTCAAGAAAAAATCGCCTCCCGGCAGGAATGCAAAGTTCGTCGGCATGAATCGATCAAGTCCCCACTTCTTTTTGGGATCGGTGTCTTCTCCCACCGCGTACACTTCTGACTGCATCGGCGCATGGTTGTGCCAGACGACTTCGCCCTTCAGATCGAGTTTGGAGAATGCTTTGACCTGCTGGTAGGCGCAGACGTAAAGAAACTCTTGCCCCTCTTCCTGACGCACTTCAATCCCATGCCCGCCACCCTGGTACTGGTTGCCGAACGAACGTACGTAGCGACCCTCGGAGTCGAAGACGAAAATCGACGGATGATCAGGTTCATCTACTCGCCCCTCGTGTATCACATAAACAAATCCCTGTTTGTCGACCGCCACGTTATGCGTTGTCTGCCAGTGGAATTTCTCAGGCAGTTGCGGCCAGTTGTGAATCACCTCATAGCGGTGATCACCTTCACCCAAGATAACCTGCTTGTCGGTCTTGCTTGCCGTCAGCACCGCCGGCGCTGCGACGGTCGCCACGGTTGCGGCTGTCGTGGCCGCAAGGAATCGGCGTCGCGATAGTTTACTGGTCGATCCGTTCATTTCTGAATCCCTTGTTTCGCATCGGAAATATGATGACAATTGCCAGAAGAAGGTCGCATTGTAGGCAGATTGCGATTCGCTTGCGAGCAACAAATTCACGCAACTGAATCGATTCTATCGCCAACCGATCCGCTGCGATCCACCAGACAATGATCCACAAGGCAACAAAGAAGCGTTGATGTTTAGTTGTCGGGATCACGGCGACTTGCCAAGCTTCTCTTCAACGCTGGCAAACCCCTCACTGAAGATGCTCGTCACCAAATCGACCATCTCCGCCTGATCGGCTGGGTCGGTGTCAAAATTTGCTTCCCATTGAGCGAACGTGTCGTTTGATGTTGTGACGGGCAGTAACCACATCGTGGCCAGATAATTGCGAACCGCCAACGGACCGGTCAAGATCGAATACCGACAGAGATGCTCTTCGTCGGAGAGCGTTACAAGCCGTTCGCGAATTGTGCCGCCGTCATCTTTGACTTCAATCGCACGCACGCACCCAATCAGTCCGCTGGGCAATTCGTCTTCGATATTGCAATTGGTGACAAATGGATGCCAGGCGGGCAGCGAATTGTAATCACCGATCAAATCCCAGACCTTGTTGACCGGTGCATGAATGACAGTCGAGACATAAACGCGGGCCACGGCAGCGCTCCTAAAGAGGAAAGATGAATGAAAACACGATTTGGGCCATCGCGAATGGGGGAGAGGTCCGCGCGATGTTCCATCAAGCGGCATGTTTGATGACAGTTGCTGTTTGTTCCGTGAACTTGGCGTAATGTTCGCAGCGAACAACGACTAAACGACAGTTGTTGATTCTAACCTACTCGCCGATGATCTTCACCAGCACCCGCTTCCGCCGCCGCCCGTCAAACTCGTAATAGAAGATGTGTTCCCACGGGCCGAGGTGCAGTTTGCCGTCGGTGATGGCGACAACAACTTCGCGGCCCATGATCTGGCGTTTGTGATGGGCGTCGGCGTTATCTTCGCCTGTGCGGTTGTGCAGATATCCGCCCGATGCGGGATCAGCCCCCGCGTCAAACGGTACAAGTTCCTCCAGCCATCGCTCATAATCCGCGTGCAGCCCCGACTCATTGTCGTTGATGAACACGCTGGCGGTGATATGCATCGCGTTGACCAGTACCAGTCCATCTTGAACATCGCTTTCAGCGACGAGCCGTTTAACTTCATTGTGAATTGACACGATCGCCCGCCGCGCGGGAACTTCCATCCAGATCTCATTGGTCAGCGTTTTCATCCACTGCTCCTTCGAATTCTGTGTGATGCGCTGGCTACGGATCTCGCCACACCCAGCGCGCCAGACGACCGTCCGCACCGACGGCATAGCCCGTGGTTCCGTCAATGGAGAACGCCAGCGCATGAAAGCCGTCGTTGCCCAAGGGATGCCAATGATGACCTGCATCGCGCGACCAATCACAGCCAGACGGACCGCAGGCAATCAAGATCTCACCGTCTGGTGTCGTCGCGCCGGCTACACAGCTACGGTAGCCACGGAGGCCATGGTTGTCCGGCCTGCTCCAAGTCTTGGCGCCGTCGTGCGTCAGCGACACCACGTCGCTGGTACCGTTGGGATTCTTGTAATCGCCGCCGACGGCGATGCCGTGTTTCTCGTCGATGAAAAAGATCGAAAAAATGCCCGCGGACTCGGTCCCCACCAGATTGGACGCGCTGACGGACCAGGTTCGGCCAAAATCACCCGATGCAAAAACTCGAGCCATAGCGTTGCCCGTACCGGGACCGCCCAGTCCGATCCACACGCGACCCCGCCGGCCAACTGTCAGACACGTGCCACTGGCCGCGTAGCCGTGTTCGCCTCTTGCGGTGACTGGCCGCTTGGCTCGATCGAGCGGTTGCCACGACCTTCCACCATCGCGCGTGCTGATGATCAACAGTCTCCCGTCGAATGGGTCGCTAAATGCAATTCCCCTATTCTGGTCCCAGAAGGACATCGCATTGAAGAACGAACGCTTGTCAGCACATTCATAGGCAATGGACCAGTTCTTGCCGCCATCTTCGGTCCAGTACAGTCGCGCGGGTTGTCCCGCCGTCATCAAGCTCGCGTGATCCGCGTCGAAAGCGTGCACGTCGCGAAAGTCACTCGTCTCGGCGCCCGGGACAGGGATCGTTGTGATGGTCTGGCCTCGGTCAACGGATCGAAGAACCGTCCCGTCCGCACCGCTCGCCCAAACAACATCGCGATTGGCGACGGAGACACCACGCAAACTGACGGGCCGCGTCTGCTTCAATCGGTGCCAGTGGCCGGGGTCCGACGGCGTGTCTTGCGCGAGGATCGAACCACTGGCGGACAGCCAGCACCAAAACAACCAGCTCCAGATAGAACAAGACGTTGCCACACGGCCAAAAGGGTGATGTTGTGGCCGGTCTGTTCGGTTCGTTTTGAAGTCGACAGCGATTGCGTTCATGGCAGAACAGCGTAGCACGACGGACACAACGGTGCGAATGGCCACGTTTTTGAACGCCCATGGCGGGCAAGGATCAGGTGTGACGACGCCTTGATGAGCGGTTATCGGCAAGTAACCCGATCAATCGCTATCACCGACTTCCGAACAAGCCAAGCATACCAAACAATCGTCGCCTGCCGCACAAGTCAAAAAATAGGCCCGTGTGCCAGTGAGTTGCAGTCGTCGCGATGGACAACCGATAGAAACACCGAGACCGTTCCGTCGTTCAACCTTGGAGTTTGCAACCTGTGACGAATTCCGATCAGTCGCTTAGTGTCGTCCTACCCGTCTACAACGCCCAAAATTCTCTTCCATACCTTATCAACCAGATGTTGGACATTCTCCCGGATATCGCATCTGAGTTCGAGGTATTGGTGATCGACGATGGATCGACCGATCAAACCGAAGAAGTGGCTCGCGATCTAGCGATCCAGTATCCCCAGGTGCGCGTCACGCGGCACGCGGAACGTCTTGGAGGGGAAGCAGTAATTCGGACCGGTTACGAGCGCACGCGCGGCAAAGTTGTGATCGTCCAGCAGGAGAACACTGCCTTTGGTCAGGCCGATTTGCAGCGACTATGGCAGATGCACGCCCAGCAGACTGAGGCGTCGCAGGAGGCGTCGCGGGACATGCATCCAACGCGACTCGATTCCGCCACCGAGGACTATCTCGCGGCCTGGAGTTCCGCATTTCGCAATAGAATGCAGCCCCCATCCCGTCACCAGCTCGACACGATGGCTGCCGAATTGGCCGACAATCAGGATGCAACCGAGCTTGGACCCACAGAACTGCTTCGCAGGGATCAGGGTGGCGGAGCCCAACTGAGCTCGACGCAGTGCTTCGGTCCTTCCCAGCCTCGCGTCCACTCCACGCACCGGTAGCATGTCGCAAGCTCTTTCTCGGTAACAGCTTGTGACACCTTTCTTTGGTCCAACGGCCGGTGATCCGTTTCAATCGGAAAAATGGTCAATATCTCGGGAACGCTCGTTCGCGTAATCGCGTCCAAATATGCAGCCGGGACAGGAACACCCGACTGGACGCATGACACCGAAGGAGTCGCGCTACTGAGTGCATGCGGTTTCTTGGACAGAGGAGAAGCACTATGGCCATCGCCGATTTGGCAGGGGCGGATCCCGTCCCAACACCCGTAATCTCGAAAAACGACGAGAGAAACGAGTCGTCAAACGCCCTTCATCGGATCCGTACGGTTCGTCTGCAAGAAGGGGTCTCGCTCCGCAGCGCCGCACGCCAGATGGGCAGCGATATTCGCAGCCTTCGCTTACAAGAACAGGAATCCACAGACCTTCGGCTGAGCGATTTGCATAAATGGCAAAAAGCTCTTGATGTTCCTTTGACGGATCTGGTCGAGGAAACTGACGAGCCGCTGTCGCGACCGGTTTTGGAACGTGCCCGATTGATTCGGCTTATGAAGACCGCCAAAGCAATCGAGGAGCGCTCGCCAACGGCCAGCGTGACACGAATGGCCGAAACTCTGGTCTCGCAGCTGGTCGAAATCATGCCTGAACTGGAGCATGTCAGCCCTTGGCATCAATTTGGGCAGCGCCGCAGCCTCGAAGAATTCGGCCGCATTGTGGAACGTCGCATGTCCGAGGACTTGATTCCAGACAACTTGGACGACGACTAACGAGGCTGTGCCTCGGACCGCCACGAGCTATCGCTCGGTTGCCATGCCCCGCTCCCGTTGGTCGCTCTCTAAACCAACAGTTTGGCACCGTGCGCCTCGAGACTGGCGGCGACGATCCGGTCGCGAATCTGGTCGACTTCCTCGTTTGTCAACGTGCCTACGGCAGACCGGAAAATCACGCTAAACAACAATCGCTTCTTGCCGGTTCCGTCCTGTTCTTCGCGGCGATAGGTCTCTTTATATTCAGTCGTCTCCAAGAACTCGCCGGCGGATTCTTTGACGGTGGATGCGAGGTCACTCCAAAGCAACTGCTCGTCGACGATCAGATTCAAGTCTCGTGTGATTGTCGGGTAGGGAATCTGGGGCGCGTATTGTGGAATGAGCACAGCGATTTCTTCCAGCGAGGCAATCCGCAATTCGGCAACCGTAGCGCCAGTACGCAAACCAAATTGCTTTCCAGCCTGCGGTGCAATCTCGCCCAAGAATCCAAATTGGCGTCCCTTCAACCGCAATTCGGCTGATCGGTCGTGATCCAGTAGCGACTGCTTGGTCGGCTGCACCTCGAGCTTGATTGTCGGATTGAGTGTCGCAACTAACCGTTCGATCACACCCTTGACGCGGAGAAAACCTCCGCTGCTAACGATTGCCAGTGTCCATGGCTCAACCGGCAAATCACCTTCTCGCGGCAAATAGACCTTTGCAGTTTCGAACATCTCGGTGCCAACGTTTCCCACCGACTCGTTGTAACGGCGTGCTTCCAACAAACTCGGCAGCAGGCTCGTGCGAACTTTATCAGCCTGTCCCAGATCATTTGGAGCGTCCGCCAGGATGCCTTTCATCGGCATACTCGCGACAATCGGATCTCGCTCGGTCCACGGTGAAAACCGATCGCCCCATTCTTGCGGGGCCAGGCTGGCTGTGATCGCTTCATCGAAACCGGCGCCAGTCATGACCCTCCGCAACTTGTCCAAGACGCGTTCGGCGTCGCTGTAGTTCGACGGCCACATTGGTACGGCGACATCTTCCGGAATCTGGTCGTAGCCGTGGATACGAGCGACCTCTTCGATCAGGTCGATCTCGCGCGTCAAGTCCCGCCGCCAAGAAGGCGGAATCACCTGAACGGCATCGTTGTCCGCACTTTCCTCGTGGTTGCCGAGCGCCGTCAGGATGCGTCGGACTTCATCCTGAGGAACGGTGATTCCCAGAATTCGCTCCAGCTGTGGTAATCGCAAGACCACTGGTTGGAGCGCGACAATCTCGTTCCCAACATCGACCACGCCGTCGGCTAGTTCGCCGCCCGCCAAATCCAAGATCAGCTCACAACAGCGACGACTCGCCCAATCCACACCTGCGGGATCGATGGTCCGTTCAAATCGATACGACGACGGGCTATGCAGATTCAAACTGCGTGCTGTTTTGCGAATCGAAAGCGGCGCGAATTCAGCCGCTTCAATCAACAGATCGGTCGTCGCCTGTGAGACCTCGGATTCCGCCCCACCCATAACGCCACCCAATGCCACGGCGCGCTGGCCATCGGCGATCACACACATGCCTGGCTCAAGCTGATACGTGTTGTGATCGATGGCCTCGAACTTTTCACCTTTGGCAGCTTCACGGACAATGATCTGCTGTCCGTTGATGGTTGCCAGGTCAAATGCGTGCAGTGGCTGTCCGCACTCCATCATCACATAGTTGCTGATATCAACCACGTTGTTGATCACCGTGATACCAATCGTCCTCAGTCGGCTGGCCAACCAATCCGGGCTCGGACCAATTTTCGCCTTGCGAATCACCCGAGCGGTATAGCGGTAGCAAAGCGCGGGGCAATCGATTCGAACTTGAATCTGGCCGTTAACCGCCGGACCCGCGGCCGTCGGCTGCGCGGCGGGCAAGGTCAGAGGGCGCTGAAACAATACACCAATTTCGCGGGCCACGCCGAGATGTCCGAGGCAATCCGGACGATTGCTGGTGACTTCCAGATCGATGGCCAGATCGTCGCCAATCGATTCCGTCCCTTCGTGGTTTAGCCCGGCCATCATCAGCCGCTGCTCGACCTCAGCTGGGTTCAGGTCCAGTTTGACAAAATCTTTCAGCCAGTTCCAGGAGACGATCATCGCGCGTCTTCGAATTGGGTTGGTGCGTCTCGGAATCTAGGACCCAAACATCCATGAACTCCGGCTGGGAAAAAACAAACACAGTGGACTAAAACTGATGGAGAAATCGCACGTCGTTCCGATAGAATTCACGAATATCTGTGATGCCGTGACGCCGCATGCATAACCGTTCGATGCCCAAGCCAAAGGCGAACCCAGAAACCCGGTCTGGATCGTAACCCACCGCGCTCAGGACATTCGGATCAACCATGCCGGCACCCCCAAATTCGATCCACTTGTCGCCCCAGCTCATATCCGCCTCGACGCTCGGTTCGGTAAACGGAAAAAACGACGGACGAAAACGAACATGCACATCGCAGCCAAGGTAGCTGGTTGCGAACAATCTCAGCACGGTCTTCAGGTCAGCCATGGTGACTTTCTTGTCAACCCAAAGGCCTTCCATCTGGTGAAACATTGGATAATGTGTGGCGTCGGCGGTGTCCGGGCGGTAGACGCGTCCGAGTGAGATGATGCGGATTGGCGGTGGTGTCTTTTCCATCACCCGAATCTGCACGGTGCTGGTCTGGCTGCGCAACAGGAGGACGTCAGGCGAGGTTTTCTTGGCGGTCGCCAAGTAGAAATTCTCCAGTGGGTCGCGGGCTGGATGCGCCAGCGGAATGTTCAAGGCCTCGAAGTTGTGGCGTTCATCTTCAATCTCGGGACCGTCGGCGACGGAAAACCCCAACCGACCCATGATGTCCTTCAACTCTTCGATCGTCAGAGTGATTGGATGGAGATGCCCAAGATTCAGTTTCGGGCTGCCGGGCAAGGAAGAATCAAAGAACTTGCCTGTCGCTTCGCCGGCAGCACCGCCGCTGGCGGTCCGTTGTTGAGCCGCTTTGAACGCGCCATCGATCTGTTGCTTGATTTCATTGAAGCGTTTGCCGGCCGCGGGTTTGTCTGCTTTGTCGACCGAACCCAACTGCTTTTGCGTCGATTTCAGGCGGCCGCTTTTGGCACCCAAAAACTCGACGCGGGCCGCTTCCAGTTGGTCCGCATCCGTCGCCGCAGCGAAGGCCGTTCCCGCGTCACCGGCAAGGTCATCAAGTTGTTGAAGAAACTCGCCGAGAGCCATCGCTGGATCACCTGCCAAATACGGTTGTCGTTAAGGTTGGCTCGTCAATCGCACAGCCGGTCAATCGTGAATCCCATGGGTCGAGAAAACCGGTTCCGCGTCGCAATCCGCCGAGCACCGGCCAACAACGATGTTCACACACGAACAAGCTGCGCTGTCAGCGCAGCGAGCACCATCACCAAATCAAGCGGCGATCGCGCTCTTGACCTGTTGAATCACGGATGCGAATTCCGCCGGCTCGTGAATCGCCATTTCAGAGAGGACCTTGCGGTCCAATTCGATCCCAGCCTTCTTCAAGCCGAAGATGAACTCGCTATAGCGCAACCCGTGCTCGCGGCAAGCCGCATTCAAACGCGTAATCCACAGGCGACGGAAGTCGCGCTTGCGAACCTTGCGGTCACGGTAAGCGAAAGCGCCGGATCGTATAAGCGTTTCTTTTACTGTTCGCAGCAGCTTGCTGCGACCACCACGAAATCCCTTGGCTTTGTTAAAAAGCCGACGCTTGGCCTTGCGACGGGCTGCGCCTTTGGTTGTTCTCATCGATCTTTCCTTTGCACATCAAGGCCCCCGCGGATCAAACCGCAAGCGTTATTAGCCCGAGCGCGAAGCGGGGTGTGGTTAGTTGCTGTACCCATTGAGGGCGATGGCAATCTTCTTTTCCATTGGCGCCGCCAACGCACCCGTGCCGCGCAAGTTGCGGCGACGCTTGTTGGTGATCCGGTGAGCCAAGTGGCTCGTGCCGGCTTTCCGATGCATGGCCTTACCACTCGCAGACAGGCGAAATCGCTTCTTGGTGCCTTTGTGGGTCTTCATTTTGGGCATGGTCGTATCGCCTATTGGTTGGGTCCCGGTCTTGCGGAACACCACTGCTGGGAGGTTCACAGGGTGGGAACCTCGGATTTTAAAGAGTATCGCGCCAACGGAAAAGGGGGATCGTCGGCCAATAAGACAAAATCTTCGCTCTGCCGCGATTTGACGAACGGTGCCTGGGCCTTTCCGCTGGAGTTTATCGGTCGCTAATCCTGCCCTAAACCACGAAATACCCCCGACTACACTCAATGAGATGACGTAAGTTGAATGGTGACGGGGATCGGGAGTCTCTTTCGGCCATCGGCGTCTGTCGATCGTAAGTCGCTGCCCGAAAAAGACTCCCGCCCCCCTTTCTCCCACGCGGCAAGACACAACGAACCGCGGAAACCGCTCGCAAAACGCTGAGCGGATTTCAGGGCGTGGTCAACCGCGCGACGGCTTTGTCGAGCTTCTCCAGCGCCTCTTCAACGGCGTCCAATGTCATCGCCGCACAGAAGCCATGATGGCACGCCACCCCTCCATAGTCGTGAAAATAGACACCTTCCTCGATTGCGGCGGCAATAAATCGCAACATCTGCTGACGATCGTGCTGTTGCGCATCGGCATAGTTGCGAATCGGACCGTCGATCCCAAAGTAGATGCCGAACCGAGCCCCCAGCCCGCGGGCGAGTCCTGGCACGCCGTGCCGCTGGAAGACGGCATTGATCCCCTCGATCAAGCGTTCGCCTAGCGCATTAATGTGTGGGTAAAAGGACTCCTCGCGATAAGTCTCCACCGCCGCCAGAGCGGCAGCGACAGCCACCGGATGCGCGTTGTACGTACCGCTGTGCTGGCAATCGCCTGGTGGCATCAACCGCTGCATCAGCTCCTGACGACCGCCGAATACGCTCAACGGATACCCGCCGCCAACGGATTTTCCAAGTGTGCACAGGTCTGGCGTGACGCCCAGATACTGTTGGGCCCCGCCGGCGCACATCCGGAACGCACTGAGTACTTCGTCGAAAACCAGCAGCGCGCCGGATTCGCGTGTTCGCGTCCTCAGCGTGGCGATGAACTCGGGCTCTGGCAAAATACAACCGGCGTTGTAGTAGATCGGCTCGCAGATTGCCGCCGCCAGTTCATCACCATGCTGATCGAACGCTTGATTCAACATGGCAACGTTGTTGTACGGAATTTGCAGCAGATGTTGATCCAAGCCCGGTGTCACGCCCGTCGATTGAGGCGACAGCGGGGGTGCAAACTGACCCAGTTCGCGGGCGCCGAACATCACCTGATCATGGTAGCCATGAAAGTTTCCTTCGAATCGAAGCAGTTTTGTGCGACCGGTCACCGCACGTGCCAATCGAATACAGTGCATCGTCGCTTCAGTCCCGGAACCCGTAAAACGGACGCGCTGCAGAGAGGGGACCGTGTCACAGAGGAGTGCAGCAAATTCCGCGTGCAACTCGGATTCATAGGAACAGGCGGCACCGCGCGCCAGCGCTCCTTCGACGGCTCTTTGCACGCGAGCGTCTCCGTGGCCCAATAGCGTGGCGCCATGGCTGCAGCAAAGGTCGATATAGGACCGCCCATCCAGATCCCATACTCGGAAACCTTCGGCGCGGTCGATGTACAGTGGATGCCCCAAGGCCTGATTCACGCGTGTGGACGAAGAAACCCCACCTGCCAACGACTTGGAGGCCCGCTTATATTGGTCGAAAACACGACTCATGACTGGCCCTGCAACTAAGGGATACGAATGAGGCCGACATGACCGGCCCTGTGTGGTCCCGCGATGTTGGCAGATCAAACACTGGCCGACAGTATAGACGCCTGCAACTGAGTTCTCACCCAAGGGAGCGCATGCGATGAGTGATCGAAGCAAAGTTTTTGTGACCCGTGAAATTCCTGCCGCTGGGCTCGATCGTGTCGTTGCGGCGTGTGACGCCGACGTTTGGAGAGAACCGCTGCCACCTTCCCGAGACGAATTGCTCAACCGGATCGCTGGTTGCCAAGGCGTGCTGACGTTGTTGACCGAAAAGGTCGATGCGGAATTCATGGACGCCGCCGGACCACAGCTCAAAGTGATCAGCAACTTTGCTGTCGGCTACAACAACATCGATATCGCCGAGGCGACGCAGCGCGGCATCCGTGTTGGTAATACGCCTGATGTGCTGACCGACGCCACGGCGGATATGGCTTTTTCACTGTTGATTTCGGCCGCGCGCCGAATCGTCGAATGCCAGGACTATGTCCGCGCCGGGAATTGGAAAACGTGGGAACCGCTGGGGCATATCGGAGTCGACTTGATCGGTCGGACCATCGGCATCGTCGGCATGGGGCGCATCGGCATGGCGATGGCCAAACGATGTTATGGCGGCTGGGGTATGCGGGTCCTGTATCATGACAACTACCAAAACAAGAACGCGGAATCCGAGTTTCGTGCTCGTCGGGTTGACTTCGAAACGTTGCTGGCCGAGTCTGATTTTGTGTCCGTTCACACAGACTTGAACGAGACGACTCAGGGTATGTTCAACGCCGAGACGTTTGGCAAGATGAAGCCGACGGCGGTCTTCGTCAATAGTGCTCGCGGGCCGATTCACAACCAGGCGGATCTTTATGCTGCCCTGACATCAGGTCAGATCTTCGCTGCGGGACTGGATGTCACTGATCCCGAACCGATTTTGATGGATGACCCGCTACTGTCGGTGTCCAACTGTGTCATCGCCCCACATGCGGCCAGTGCGACAATCTCCAGCCGCAATGGCATGGCGGAAATTGCGGCCGACAACCTGTTGGCCGGTTTGAAGGGTGAGACATTACGGTGCGCCGTGACCTAGCCTGGGCAACTCAGTGCGCCGGTCTCCTTGTTGTGTCCCGGTCCACTGCTGTGCCCCGGTCTCCCGACCGAGACACGACGCCGACCGAAGGTCTCCACTCCGCAACCGGATTGTCTTCAGCCAGCGCTCAGAAAGGGAGACCTTCGGTCGCGACGCATGGTCGGTGGGGGGACCCGGCCACAACTGGGGATTCTGCCGCGACCGGGACCCTGCCACAACCAGCCAGACCCGGGCACAACCAGGACAACCAGTTTGCGGGGCTTGTTTCTGTCGCCGTCCAGCGCCACGATGTTCACTGCTTAGCATCTACCATTTCTCCGGTCATTAAATCATGAAACGAATTCCACTCGGCCCACTGTATTACGAATTCAGTCGGCACAATCAACCGCGCTTAACCATCAGTTCGGGCGAAACCGTATTAGTCGAAACGGAGGACGCCTTCTCGGGACAGATTCGAGTGAACGAGGATCGTCGCGACAAGTCAAGAAAGCCGTTCGGCAATCCGCAGACGGGACCGATCTTTATCGAAGATGCCGAACCGGGCGACACGCTAGCGGTTCACATTCTGGAGATCGCCCCTGCACTCGACCAATGCGCAACGCGGACCAGCGATCCCAAACAGCTGACCCAATGGCTCGGCGATGATTGTCCGCACGGCACGCACATCTGCCCAATCCAGGATGGCAGAGTATTCTGGAGCGACATGATCACACTTCCCTACCGACCGATGCTTGGCTGCATCGGCACGGCACCTGGAACTGGCGTTCCCACCACAGGTCCCGCCGGACCACACGGTGGCAATATGGACATCATTGAAACGGCGCCCGGCAACACCGTGTACTTGCCGATCTTTGTCGAGGGTGCCTATTTGTATCTAGGCGACGCGCACGCCACGATGGGTCACGGTGAACTGTCGGCCAGCGGCCTCGAAATGGCATCGCACACAACGCTGCGGGTCGAGTTGATCAAGAACAAGACGATCCCGGCGCCACGGATCGAATCGCCCGATGAGATCATGACGATCGCCACGGGTTGTCCGATGGAGCGTTCCATCGCACAAGCCTACGCCTGGCTGATCTTGTGGATGGAATCCGAATTCGGTTGGAACCGTTGGCGGGCGTATGACTTGCTGACGCACGCCGGACAGATTTCCGTCGGCTATTTCGACATTGGCACCGTCGCCACCAAAATCTCCAAGGAGTTGCTTGACGATGCCTGAATCCACGCGAGACTTGGAGGGTCGCACTGCCCTGGTGACTGGTGGGGCCAAGGGAATCGGTGCTGCCTGTTGCCTTCTCTTGGCCAAAGCAGGCGCACGCGTGGCGGTCAATTATCGCTCCAGCAGTTCAGCCGCCAAACAGCTCGTCGCACGGATCGAATCCGACGATGGCACTGCGTTCGCGTGTCAGGCAGACGTCACATCGGACGAAGCCGTCAGCAGCATGGTCACCAACGTGGAAGCGGCGTTGGGCCCGATCGACCTGCTGGTAAACAACGCTGGCATCTTCGATTTCATTTCGCACGAAGAGACGACGCCCGAGCAATGGCAGCGGACGCTGGATATCAATCTGACAGGTTGCTATCGCGTGACGTGGGCAGTGAAGGCGGGCATGATCCAGCGGCAGTTCGGTCGGATCGTCAACATGTCGTCGATCTCTGCGCTCCAAGCGCGACCGATGTCCATTGCCTACTCCGTCAGCAAGGCCGGAATGACCGCGCTGACGAAGAGTCTGGCGGCGGCAGTGGCCGAATACAACATTCGTGTCAACGCAGTCGCACCAGGTTTGATCGACACGGAAATTATCAAAGACGTGGATCCGCGAGTCCGCGAATCGCTCGTGGCCAACACACCACTCGGTCGGCTCGGCCAACCAGACGATATCGCCGAAATGGTCTTGTTCTTGCTCTCGGAACGGTCACGTTACATGACGGGCCAGACGATTGTGGCCAGCGGTGGACGTGTGATGCTGCCGTAAATCACCGGGACGATGGCTCGTGACAACGGGCTATTGTCTTTAATTCCGCTGGCCTTCGGTGTATAAACGTCCGTAGATGCATCGATATCCGCAGTGTTCCTGTCGGACTCACCTTAATGCCTTTCCACCTTATTCCCCTAACTCGAATTGCTGCCTGGCTCTATGTAGGGTCGTTGCTGTGGTCTGGCACGGTCGCTGGCACCGCGCCGGTTCGTGCTGACGAAACGGCGGTACCAGGCAACGACTTTTTCGAAAAACGGGTACGCCCCGTACTGTCCGAGCACTGTTTGGATTGCCACAACGAGGACCAATCCGAGGGCGACCTTCGCCTGGATTCGTTGAACGGTTTCCTCCGCGGCGGCAAGCGCGGTCCGGCTCTGGTGCCCGAGAACGCTGATGCGAGCTTATTCATCCGCGCGGTGCGGCATGGTGAGGTTCTCAAAATGCCTCCCAAAACGAAGTTGCCGGCGCGACAGATCGCGGACTTGATCGCTTGGGTCAAGATGGGCGCGCCATGGCCCGACAGTTTGCCCGCGCCGGTTGTGGCGCCGGCGGCAAATGACGTTGATCGCAAGTTGCGGCTCGAAGAACTAGACTTTTGGTCCTTACAACCGATTGCCTCGCCCGTCGCTCCCGACATCGGCCGCGATGCCTGGGCGCGGTTGCCGCTGGACGCGTTCATTTTGGCACGGCTCAACGAAGCAGGATGTCATCCCGCGCCTCGGGCAACACGGCGAACACTGATTCGGCGTGTTACGTTCGACTTGACCGGTCTGCCTCCGACGCCGGACGAGATTGACGCCTTCTTGCAAGACGAAGCGCCCGATGCCTTCGCGCGGCTCGTCGATCGACTGTTGCAATCACCCAGGTATGGCCAACGCTGGGGGAGACATTGGTTGGACGTGGCTCGCTATGCCGATTCCAACGGCATGGATGAGAACCTGGCTTACGCCAATGCGTACCGGTATCGCGATTATGTTGTGGCCGCGCTGAATCGAGACAAACCGTTCGATCAATTCGTTCGAGAACAGATTGCTGGCGACCTGTTGGCCGTTCACCTAACGGGCGACGCCAGCAAGGACGCGCTGGCCGCGACAGGCTTTTTGACCTTGGGCGCGAAAATGCTGGCCGAGGATGATCCGGTCAAAATGCAGATGGACATTATCGACGAGCAGATCGACACGTTGGGTCGGGCATTCATGGGCCTGACGCTGGGCTGCGCGCGATGCCACGATCACAAGTTTGATCCACTGCTCACCTCGGACTATTACGCACTGGCCGGGATTTTCAAAAGCACCAAGACGATGGAGAATTTCAGCGTTGTGGCTCGCTGGCAGGAACGGCCTTTGGCTTCCGCCGCGGACATCCAGCGCCAACAGCAGCAGCAACAACGTGCTGCTGCCACGATCGCGCAGATTGATACCTTGGTTAACAGCACGACGTTAGAAGTCGTCAACGACGACCGGCGACAGCTGGGCGACTATCTGCTGGCCGCCGAACGACAACGGAAACTCGACGCTGCAACAACTCGGCTCGCCGCCATTGCCGCCTCATCCGAGACAGACGAAGCCGTTGTCGTCGAGGCCGAAACTGTAAAGCGAGGTAATCTCGTCTCACTAGCCGACGGCTATGGCGAGGGTATCGGGGTAATCGCCGGCCCCGGCGGCCCAAATCACGGTGAATTGGAGTTTTCGATTTCGCGCGCAGGATCGTATGCAATTGCCGTTCGCTATGCCGCTGCGGAGGCACGACCCACGCGATTGACCGTGGCTGGGAAGTCGGTCAATTCGGCGGCTTGTGGCGAAGTCACTGGCAGTTGGTATCCGGATACGCAGCGCTGGTCCATTGAAGGACAATGCAGTTTGCCAGCGGGACCGTGTACCATCCGATTCGATCGTGACGGACCGATTCCGCACATCGATAAGTTGATGTTCGTGGCAGTCTCGCAGTTGATCGATTCGTCAGCCGGCGGTCTTGAGCGGCAGTCCGGCGACTTCACACCGAAATCGGAATTCGTCGTTCAATGGACCAGGTACTTGAACGGATTGGCAGCGGATTCCGATTCGCCGCTGGCCGTCTGGAACGCGTTTGCCGCGGGTCTTGAGAGCCCGAATTGGCAGGCAGCACTTAACGAGATCTCTGCCACTCCAACCCAAACCTTCGATCTACACGAATTGGCAGGTCAGTTCAGCAAGCGGGCCGCCGGGCTGCTGGACCAAGATGCCGAGCAAGACAACCCACTGGAGGAACAGCTGCGCGCGGTGTTGTTCGACGACGCGGGTCCGTTCAAGTCGAGCAGTTCGATCGAGACCCACTTTCCCGATGCTACACGACAGGAACTGGTCGCCCTCCGCGCAAAGAAACAAGAGCAAGAACAGGCAATGTTGAAGTTGCCCACCACGATGGCGGTGTCCGATGGCACACCCGAAGATATCCGGATTCACTTCCGCGGAAGCCATCTGACCAAAGGCCGTGTTGTAGCGCGTCGTTTCCCCGTCGCGTTTGAGCGCCACGCCACGACACCCATCAGCGCTAACGGAAGTGGTCGCTTGGAGCTAGCCAGGTGGATGACCAGGGCTGACCATCCGTTGACCGCCCGCGTGATTGTCAATCGCGTGTGGCAATGGCATTTCGGCGAAGGTCTGGTCCGCTCACCCGACAACCTTGGTCGGCTGGGCCAAACGCCCACACACCCACAGCTGTTGGACTGGCTGGCAACGCGGTTCGTCGAATCCGGCTGGTCCCTGAAGGAATTGCATCGGCTGATTCTGCTCTCGGCGACGTATCAAATGAGTACTCAATGGAATGCGCACGCCGCCGCGATCGATCCGGAGAATCGCCTGCTGTGGAGGTTCAACCGTCGGCGGCTTGAAGCTGAAGCAATTCGTGACGCCATGTTGGCCATCAGCGGCCGGTTGGACGAACAGATTGGCGGATCGATCTTGCCCACGGAAAACCGCAAGTACGTTACCAGCACCGTAACCGTTCACGGTAAAGAATTGGTACATCGTTAGTTTAGCAAAATTGCTACTGTTCGCGGATGGACAGTAGGGA
>JASLPZ010000068.1:0-24409 GCA_030744725.1 Pirellulaceae bacterium | reverse complement strand
GATGGAAGCCACATTACCCTTTGCCACACTTCATCTGACCGGCACCGAAACGGAAAGCGGCGTCATGGTGCAACGTAGCACGGTAACCGACGCAACGGGACGATACCTGTTTGGGTCCTTGTTTACAGGTATATATACGCTTTCCTACGAGCCTGCGCTGGGGCTGAAAGTCGCGCTGGCGAACCAGGGCGATGACGACACACTAGACAGCGATTTCTCGCAATCGACCGGCACGGTGACCGTCACGTTGACCGCTGACGACGTCTCGCTTGACCTGGGCGTCCTCCGCACCTGGCAGAACCCAAGAACTCGACTGGACGTTAACAACGATGGTCTTGTCACCTCAAACGACGTGTTGAGGTTGATCAACGACATCAACAACAACAATCGCCAAACTCCGTTGCCGCTGCCCACATCTGTGCTCGGTCCACCGCCGTACCTTGATCCCAACAAAGACGGGTTTGTGACTCCCAACGATGTGTTGCAAGTGATCAATTTTCTGAATGCGCAAATCTCCTCCGGCGAAGGTGAGGGTGGAGACGAGGGCCCGTCGTTCCGGTTTGGCAGCGATGCGCTGCTGCTAGCGCAAAGGGCACAGAGCGACGCCGCGCCAGCACGTTCAACGGACACTACCATCGCCGTCAGGGCGTTGGTCGTGACGAAACAAACCAATGCGCGACGAAACGTGCGCCAAGAGAAAGAAACAGACGAACTCGCCGGCGAGCTTGTTGATCCGCTGTTGATGAATCTGGATGACCTGCTCGAGTCATCCAGCTAATGCGCGTGCCGATTCACTATCGCCGGCACCATATCGCCGACACCATTGCGATATCCTGGCCTGAGGCGGCACGAATCCCTCACGTCAATTGATTCTGGTGGTTGGTCATACGAGGCCGACTAAGTCACCGACCGCCCTGGAAGGCCATCGTACTGACCGTTTCGAGCGACGTGGGGTGGTTAAATGTGCTCCGCGCAAGATGGATCACGAGGTAACGCCAAGAGACGACGTGGCCTGCTCCTGCGCCCGCGCATCGTCGTTGTGCGGAGGCGTGACAAGTCGTTTTCCGCTGTCTCCGAACTGTCTCGGCAACGGGAGGGGAGCAGCCAAAAATGACCTCTGATGATGGTCATTCTGTCTCTCCACTCAGGTGATTTCGGTGGAATTCCCATAATTTGCATGTTTATTTGGTGGAGACTATTGACATTGCCCCTGAAAGGCCAGAAATTGGCAGCGCGCGGAATGGGGGGGCTTAGGGAAACAAATCAGCGATGAGTTGCTCAACTAAGGAGACTTTGGAGATGGCATTTAAGCATTTGGTCGCACGGGTAAATCACGTCGTGACCGCCCCAGCCGCCAGCAACGGCGGGCGTTCTTGTTTGAGTCGCTTGAAGCTCGACTGCCCCTGTCGGTGACCGTCTTGGAGGTGGAAGACAACGACACGTTGGGTACGGCGCAAGCGATCGTGCACCCTGGGCTCGCGGCTGGTGTTGTTGATAGCTGGACGCCGGGAATGGGGGCATCGATTGCCAATGTTACGGACAACGATCCCGATTTCTTCAAATTCTCTGCTTCTGTTGCGGGTGAATTGAGGATCGCAGTCAGGAACCTCGCAGGCGATCCAAATAACGATGGTGTCAGCGATGACGATCTCCAGGTAACGGTGCGAAACAATGCCGACGTGATCATAACGGGTCCGACAGCGCTGTCCGCCGCCGGTGCACCTTTTAGTTTTGCCATTGCGGGTGTGAACACGACCGATGTCTACAAAGTGACTGTGGAAGGAGCCAATGCAACTCAGGACGCCGATTACCAATTGCGTGTCTGGAATCTTGATGGCAACGACGACGCCGGCAGCAACAACAACATACGCGACGATGCGACTCCGATAACGATTACGGGTGGCGCCGGTACGGCGACCAACAATACGATTACGCGACCGGATCGTGACTACTACAAGATCACCTCGGATGTAACGGGCATGCTGGAAGTCCGCGCGACAATGCCGGCGACCACGGGAACTCCGACGGGGCCGACGGGGCCGACCAACCTGGGCATCCGAGTACGTGACGTCAACGGCGTGATTATCTCCACCAGCAACGGTACGGTGAGCAACGTCGATCTGGCATCGTTCTCGGCGGTCAACGGCGAGATGTACTTCATTGAGGTCTACAGTGGCAGTGTCGGCCAGGTGAACCGGTACGACTTGGATATAGGGCAACCGTCCGGCCAGTTGTCAGGCTTCAAATTCAACGACTTGAACGCTGACGGATTTCAAGATTTCGGCGAACCGGGCCTTCAGAACTGGGTGATCTTCGACGACGTCATCCAGGATGGGATCCTGAACAACTCCAACACGGCGAACAACGGTGTCTGTGACGCCAATGCGCTCGAACCTTGTGAGCTTACCGCGGCCGATGGCAGCTACAGCATGACACTCAGCGCGGGCGTACACGAGATTCGCGAGGTGCCCCAGGCGGGCTGGTTCCAATCGTACCCGGGCGTCGAAGACGGTGGCTTCCACACAATCAACATCACCGCCAGCACGCTGCTGGATCACATCGACTTTGGCAACTACCTCGCGGCGACGGTGACAGTCACTAAAGACGCCTTGCCAGACCACGCCCAGGATTTCGAATTTGATCCGAGCGACAACCTGGACCTGAACAACTTTTTTCTGGACGACGACGCCGACGGCACGCTCTCCAACACTCGTGTTTTTGGCAACTTGATGCCTGGCACCTACACCGTCCAGGAAGTCAACCTGCCGGCGGGCTGGGCCCTGACCGACCTGCAGATCACCGGCGACACAGACAACGGCAGCACGATCAATCTTGGCACCGGGCTCGCAACGCTTGACGTCGATCCGGGCGAGAACATCACCGTGACATTTACGGATACCAAACTGTCGTCGATCACATTGATCAAGGACGCGATTCCCAACGACGCGCAGGACTTCGAGTTTGATCCGAGTACCGGTTTGGCAGCGGCGAATTTCTTCCTGGACGACGATGCCGACGGAACGCTGTCTAACACTCGACTTTTCAACAACCTGTTGCCAGGCAGTTACACGCTACAGGAAGTCAACCTCCCTGCCGGCTGGACGTTGGGCAATATCGTCATTACCGGCGACACCGATAACGGCAGCAGCGTCAATATCGTTACCGGCCTGGCAACGATCGACGTGGATGCAGGCGAAGACATCACGGTGACCTATGAGAACATCAAGCTCGGTACGGTCAACGTAATCAAAGATGCGATTCCCGACGACGCCCAGGACTTCAGCTACACGGGCGATCTGGGCGCGTTTGACCTAGATGACGATGCAGACGGCACGCTCTCGAACACGGCCACATTCATCAACCTCACGCCGGGCTCGTTCATGGTGACCGAGACGGCGGTTGGCGGCTGGGATGTGACTGCGATTAACATCGTGGGTGACACTGACGGTGGCAGCACAGTGGATCTTGTCAACCGCAAGGTGACGATCGACGTGGATCCCGGTGAAGTCATCACAGTGACCTTCGAGAACACGAAGCGAGGCACAGTCAACATCGTCAAGGACGCAATTCCCAACGACGCACAGGACTTCAGCTTCTCGGGCGATCTGGGCACGTTTAGCCTGGACGACGATGCCGACGGGACACTCTCGAACACGGCCACATTCAACAACGTTGTTCCCGGATCGTTGATGGTGACCGAAGGGGCACTTACTGGCTGGGACTTGACTGCGATCAACATTGCAGGTGACACCGACGGCGGCAGCACGGTGGATCTTGCCAATCGCAAGGTGACGATCGACTTGGATCCGGGCGAGAATATCACTGTCACCTTCGAGAACACCAAGCGGGGATCGATCACGGTCGTCAAGGACGCAATTCCAGATGACGCGCAGGACTTCGGCTACACCGGCGATTTGGGTGTATTCGCGTTGGACGACGACGCGGACGGGACGTTGCCCAACACGCAGGCCTTCGCCAACCTGGTGCCTGGGTCGTTCATGATCACCGAAGACATGATCGCCGGGTGGGCAGTCACCGACATCGTGATCACGGGAGACACCGATGGCGGTAGCACCATCGACGTGGCCAACCGCAAGGCCACGATCGATGTCGATCCAGGCGAGAACATTACCGTCACCTTCGAGAACACCAAGGTCTCTGCCGTCACGATCGTCAAAGACGCCGTACCGAACGACGCTCAAGACTTTGCATTCACCGGCGGCTTTGGCGCGTTCAGCCTGGACGACGATGCCGACGGGACATTGAGTAACTCGGCCATCTTCAACAACCTCCTGCCGGGTAACCGCACCGTAACGGAGACGGCGGTGATTGGCTGGGATGTGACCAACATCCAGATCACCGGCGACACCGATGGCGGCAGCACCATCGACATTCCCAATCGGCAGATTGTGATCGACGTGGATGCGGGCGAGAATATCACGGTGACGTTTACCAACACCAAGCGAGGCACCGTCACGGTCGTCAAGAACGCAATTCCCGATGATGCGCAAGACTTCAGCTTCTCAGGCGGTCTGGGCGCTTTCATGCTGGACGACGATGCCGACGGCACACTGTCGAACACCGCCAATTTCATCAACGTCGTTCCCGGCTCGATCGCCGTGACCGAAGCGGCTGTGGCCGGCTGGGATCTTACCAATATTCAGTTTGCGGGTGACACCGATGGTGGCAGTACCTTCAATCTGGCCACTGGTATCGCCACGATTGACCTAGATCCTGGTGAGAATATCACGGTGACCTTTGAGAATTCCAAACGGGGTTCGATCACAGTCGTCAAGGACGCCGTTCCGAACGACGCGCAAGACTTTAGTTTCTCCGGCGGACTGGGCAATTTCAGCTTAGACGACGATGCCGACGGCACGCTGCCCAACAACGTGACCTTCGGCAATCTCGTCGCAGGTGGCTTCTCCGTCACCGAAGGCGCATTGGCTGGTTGGGATCTGACCGGAATCCAGTTTGTCGGCGACACCGACGGTGGCAGTACGATCGACCTGTCCAATGGAATCGCCAACATTGACCTGGATCCCGGTGAGAACATCACGGTCACTTTCCAGAACACCAAACGGGGATCGATCACGGTCATCAAAGATGCAGTTCCTGACGACGTCCAGGACTTCGCTTACACCGGTGACTTGGGTGCGTTCAGCCTGGATGACGATGCAGATGGCACGTTGCCAAACACGCAGGCCTTCCCCAATCTGGTTCCTGGATCGTTCATGATCACCGAAGGTATGGTGATTGGCTGGACCAATACCAATATCGTCATCTCCGGGGATACCGACGGCGGTAGTACGATCGACTTGCCTAACCGCAAGGCGACGATCGACCTGGATCCCGGTGAGAACATCACGGTGACGTTCGAGAACACCAAAGGTGCGGCAGTCACCATCGTGAAGGACTCGGTACCAGACGATCCACAGGACTTTTCCTACAGCGGAGGGCTGGGTAACTTCCAGTTGGACGACGACGCCGATGGAACGCTACCCAACAGTCAGACGTTCACTCCGGCACCGGGCAGTTACCTGGTGACGGAAGCAGCGGTTGCCGGCTGGGACCTGACCAACCTCCAGATCACTGGCGACACCGACGGTGGCAGTGTGATCGACATACCAAATCGGCAAGTCACAATCGACGTAGATGCTGGAGAGATCATCACGGTCACGTATACCAACACCAAACGTGGCTCCATCAAGGTCATTAAGGATGCGGACCCGGATCACTCACAGGATTTCGCCTTTACGGGAAGTGGCGGCATCGGTGCATTTTCGCTGGACGACGACGCCGACGGCACGCTCCCGAACATGCAGACCTTCGGGGACTTGGCGCCGGGAACTTACACGATAACTGAGGGCATCACAGCCGGCTGGGACCTGACCAGCATCGTGATTGTCGATCCTGACGGCGGCAGCAGCTTCAACCTGGGCACGGGCACGGCTACGTTGGACGTCGACCCAGGCGAGGACATCACGATCACCTTCCTCAATGAAATCACACCCGCTTTCGACGGACGTAAATTCCATGACCTGAACACCAATGGCAACGACGATAGTGGCAGCGATCCGTCACTGGCCGGCTGGACCATCCAACTCTACCAGGACGATGGTGATGGCACGTTCGAGCCCGGACCTTTTGGCCTACCCGGACAGGATACCCTAATCGACTCCGACGTCACCGATGCCAACGGCAACTACCGCTTGGCAGACCAGGGGCTGGCCAGCGGCACCTACTTCGTTCGGGAAGTACAACAGTCTGGTTGGCACCAAACAACGTCGCCCCTCGTCTACACCGTGAACTACGTCTCAGGGTCGACATCCACCAACGACTTCGGCAACGCCCAGTGTAACCAGATCAACACTGGCGCCGGTGACTCCACGCATACGGTTACTGCGACGCAGGACGGCATCCTGACACTGCAACTCGATGGCGGTCTGTTCGAGGTGTGGGACGCAGCAAATAGCACTCCCATCTATGTGTATCATTTCGAGCAGGGTGCGGATCGTGTGGCCGGCAATGATGGCGACGACAACAACGCCAACGGAACACCCAACGAGTTTATCGAAGAACCGGGCGGGGAAAGCAGCGAGAGCGTTTTAGAGCCGGGTGTGCAGCGTGCCGACGTGCTCACCACAATGGGAACCACCTACACGATCCGCGTCTTCGGCGCCAACGCTGCCAGCGTGTTGCGGTACCTGAACGCCGTCAACGTCGACATCGCCGGCACGCTCGCGCTACAGATTGAAGGCACCGCCTGTGGCGATCTCATCGCGGTAGGTGACGATACTGGTGGGGGATCGTCAGATGCCAAGGCGATCTTCATTGGAGCTGTGAACGGCACGATCAACGGCGGTGTGGATCTTACCGCCACAGGATTCAATTATCGTACGGCGATCATCGATGCGATGTTTGGAATGCCAACGATTTCACGCGTTGAGATCAATGGCAACGATGGCGACGACCAGATTCGTGTCACCGATGACATCGTTCAACAATCGACGCTGAATGGTGGCGCCGGCAACGATAACCTCCGTGGAGGGGCCGGCAAGGCAACCGTCTTTGGCGGTGCTGGACATGACTTGATGGTCGGTGGCGGCGCCGACGATGTGCTCATTGGCGGCGATGGCGATGATGCCCTGATAGGATTGGCAGGTGCAGACCGCGCGTTTGGCGGTAATGGCAACGACTCGATCTCGGGCGGGGCGGACAATGATGCCCTGTTGCGAGGCGGTAACGGCGATGACAGCATTTCCGGTGGCGCTGGCGGCGATCGTTTACTTGGTGACGCCGGTTCCGACGTGCTCTATCGCGATGCTGCAGATCTGCTGGTGAGTGGTGGCACTCCGATTAGCACTCCGCCGGATCCCCTCGATGATGCTCTACAGCAACTGATCGACGATTACTGGCTCGATACGTTCGTCACCGACGGCGACGACGATGCCTCGCTTGACACGCTTGACGAACTGATCGACTCGATCCTGCCGTAGCAGCGTGTTGATGATCATGCATTGAGCCGTTGTCGGCCGCGGGCAAGCGAAGCGACGTTCCGGCTACGCGTCAAAACAAGTGGTTCCATTGCCGGAACTGCGTCGCCGGCGCTTCTTGTTGCGGGCCTACGCGATGTTTGCGGCCTACGCGAAAATCAACGGGACTCAAAGGCAGTCTGGCTCGTTCAAGCAGTCCGCCAAACCCGATTGCGCCCATGTCACATTGCGTTGGCGAGCCAACGATCCGCCCAAAAAACAGCCTGCTCGTTTGAACGAGCAGGCTGCGGGTGTTTCTTCAAACCGGTTTTGCCCCGTTAGGCACAATCCTAGTTGACCATGTCCTTCAAACCTTTCAGCGGGCGAATCTTGATTTGCTGGCTGGCGGGCTTGGCCTTGATGATGGTTGGTTCTTTCGTGAATGGATTGATGCCCGGTCGCTCTTTCGTGGCTGGCTTGAATTTCGTGACGATTTTACAGAGACCAGGAATCGTGAATTGCTTCGGGTCCGTCTTTTTTCCCTTCGCCAATTCACCAGAAATGATCGTGGTAAGCGACTCGAAAACTGCCGTCACTTGCTTTTTCGTCAGACCACTATCTTCGGCAAGCTTGTTGAAGATCTCAGTCTTGGTAAGCGGTTTACCATTCGCCATGGTGGATACCCTCCTTAGTTCGGCGCTATAGATTGACTAACCGTTAACGTCCGTCCGACGTTCAGAACGCGATGAATTTGATCGATCCGTCAAAAAAAAGCAACCGGACAATTGGCCAAAAAACCGGAAAAACAGGGAAAAACGCAGGGAATCGACGCCGACACCGCCGAATCACGGTTGAACTAGCTTAAACACCACCCACATGCGGGGATCGCAAATCGGCCTGAGGGTATCGGCGCAGCTACTGTTGCACACCGGTTTCGCGAGCATCCTGTCCGGAGATGACCTTCCACCATTTCAATGATGGGCAGCAGCTTGCGTGTACGAGCCAGGCACGGCGAGCGATTGGTGAGGTGAACGGGCAATCTTGCCCCCGCTTCCCCAATTTAATAAGATTATGAACGATAAAGGGTTACGGTCATCTGCCGGCGACTTTTCACAGGAGCGATCCGTCGTGCGACATGGATTCAGCGTGAAGTTTCTTGCCCTACTCGCCTGCGTGATGACGGTCTCGGCCCTCCAGCCGGCGACCAGCCACGGCCAGGCGGGTAACAGAGTCTTCCAGATGCCGGAAAGGACGTTGCTCCAACATCTCAGCCGCGCGAAGAGGGCCATCGACGAAGATCGGTACAGCGATGCGGTGATCGAATTGGGTGCCTTGCTCAACAGCCCCTACTTGATGGCGCGAACCGAGTCCAACGTCGAATCCCAGGATTACTTTGTGGGCCCCGTCGGCGAAACGGGAACGCGGCGCAGCATCAAGGGCGAAGCACAGCGTTTGCTTGGTTCGATGCCTCGGCAAGGCCGCGAGCTGTACGAACTTCAGTTTGGTTCCGATGCTCGGGCGCTCCTGGACCGCGCGGTGCGTGACCAGAGCATGGAGGACTTGAACGAAGTCATCCGCCGTTACTTTCACACCGCAGCCGGTTATGAAGCGATGGTGTTATTGGGCCGGTTGCAGTTGGATCGAGGTCGACCGTTGGCCGCAGCGTTGTGTTTCAAACGTGTACTCGAATCGCCGGCCGCGGCACCCAAGTATGAACCTCACCTTTCGGTCCTCTTGGGTGCCTGCTGGGTGTACTCGAACATGCCCGATCAGGCGGTCGCCACGATGGCGCAACTGAAGCGACGGTTTCCTACGACTGAAGTCGAACTCACGACAGGTTCGCGTGAAATGCTGCCGGAGTCCAGCGAAGCGTTAGTGTGGCTAGGAAAGCACTTTGGGCCGGTTCCTCGGCGTGGCCAGATCGATGCTTCTCAGTGGCTCGTGCATCGTGGCAACTTGCAACGCAACGCCACGTGTGTCGGCGGCATTCCGTTAACTCAGTTTCGCTGGCAGACGCCGACGACGACCGATCGCGCCGACGAACGGCTAGTTGCCGAGCTGCAACAGAGTTTCACGCAACAGGGATTTCCGGCGATTCCCAGCGTGTCACCCTTGGCCGTCGACGATGTTGTGTTGATGCGGACACCGGAACGTTTGTTTGCGGTCAACTTGAAGACCGGAAAGCGGATCTGGGAATATCCGTGGTGGAACTCGTCGTTTCAAGGTGTCGCGCAAACCAACCGAACAGGTTCGCGCACCGTGGAGATCTCGACCCGTAGAATGCAGTTACGGCAACGGCTGTGGCACGACTTGGCGTACGGCTTGATCAGCAGCGACGGCGATTCCGTTTTCTTGCTGGACGACTTGCGTTACACCGCCGCGAGTCACGGCCAGTCACCGTTTCTTCCAGGGCGAAGACGCTGGCCGCCGAATCCTAATTTCCCAAGGTCATACAACCAGTTAGTTGCCTTGGATGTCAAACGCGAAGGCTCATTGCTTTGGAAAGTGGGTGGCGAGAACGGCGAGGACGAACCGAGACTGGCGGGGGCGTTCTTCATGGGTCCCCCGCTGCCGCTGCTGGGGCAACTGTACGCGATCGCGGAGGTCCGGCGCGAACTTCGTCTGGTGGTACTGAATGCGGAGACGGGTAGGCAAGAATGGACGCAGCAGATCGCGCACGTCGCCGACGAACCGTCGATCGTGCGAAACCGCGAGCGTCGGTTGGCGGGCGCGACGCCGTCCTTTGGAAATGGTGTGTTGATCTGTCCAACGTCGGCCGGTGCGGTTGTCGCCCTGGACGTCACCACGCGATCGCTCCTCTGGGGCTACGCATATCCGCAGAAAAGTTCCGAATCAACTGGCTTTGGATTAACTCCGTACGCCGGCTCGCTGGCACACCCCGGCGAGGGCTGGGCGGACGCCACGGCAACCATCGCTGACGGATCGGTACTGTTGACGCCCGTCGAATCGAAACATCTGTATTGCCTTGACCTGCTGACCGGCGCGCCCAAATGGGAACCCAAGGAACGATCCGGTGACCTGGCCGACATGCAATTTGTTGCGTGTATTCACCAAGGCAATGCGATCTTGGTTGGCAAGCACAAGCTGATCGCGATACGGCTTACCGATGGCGAGACGGTCTGGACGAGCCTTTTGCGTGAAGGCGAAGGGGAAATGCCCAGCGGGCGGGGCTTCCAAACAGGCGACAGCTATTTCTTTCCGACGACGGCGTCTGAGCTGCTGGAGGTGGACCTCAACGAGGGCAAGATCGCGCAGCGTGTCGAGACGCCGCGCGTCCTTGGCAATCTTCTCTGCTACGACGATCAGGTTATCTCGCAGGGTGTCGACCGGGTCGCGGCGTTCTATCAAATCAAACCGTTGCGGCGTTTGGTGGACGAGAGGCTGGCCAAGTCCGCGGACGATGCTTGGGCACTGGCGCGACATGGCGAACTGCTCGTCAATGACGGGCAACAAGAGCAGGCGCTGGGTGTGCTGCGGCGTGCTTACGAGTTGGCACCACGCGATGAAGCAGTCCGCACGCTGCTGGTGTCTTCGTTCCTGGATTTGCTGCGTAAGGACTTTGCCGGGCACGTCGCGGTCGCCCCGGCGATCGAACCACAGATCCACTTGCCGCATCAGCGACTGGAGTTCTTGCGTTTGATGGCCGCGGGCATGGAACAGAGCGGCGACGTGGCGGGCGCGGCCCAGAAATATCTGCAGTTGGCGACCATGCAAATTGAGAATTTCGATCCCTACGGAGCCGGCGAGTCTCCCACGGTGATTGCCGAGACACGCCGGACGGTGCGTCTGGATCGTTGGGTGCAGGCACGTTTGGCCCATGTCTACCAGGAAGCCGATGATGTCAGCCGAGCGCAGATGAGCGACGCGGTTCGGAATGACAATGCATCCGAAGGAGAACTTCGTCAGTTTATCAAGTACTTCGGTTTTCTCCCGCTTGCCGATCAAGCGCGATTGCAGCTCGTCCCCACGCTCGCCGTTAGTGATCGTGCTTTGGAAGCGGACCTGCTGCTGGCGCGACTGGAGAAGAATGTGAGTCGCCAGCAGACCGGCACGGTTGTGGCGAAAGTCGCAGCGAAACTGTTGCAGCTCGATGAAACGGAGTTGGCGGCTCACTACTACCAGAAACTGGTTGAAGGCTGGTCGGACGTGGACTGCGGCTCTGGAAAGACTGGTCGCGAGCTATA
This sequence comes from Pirellulaceae bacterium, assembly GCA_030744725.1. Taxonomy (GTDB): domain Bacteria; phylum Planctomycetota; class Planctomycetia; order Pirellulales; family Pirellulaceae; genus ARS98. The sequence continues at coordinate 12,729 of JASLPZ010000068.1, read as the reverse complement.
CGTGGCGGCTGCAAAGCAGAATGCGTTACGCGACCGGCTTTTCAGCGTCAGCCAATGGCCTGTCGGTCAGACAAAATGGCATGAATCACACGACCGGAGAAGTCGACAGTCGCCCCGGAGTAACCTCTTCGTTCCACTCGTCGAACAGCAGCGACCTGCCGGACGGCAGTTCTCGATCGTCTACGATGGCGGCGTCAGTTCGATTGTGCTGCGGGATGATCGCGGTCAGGAGTGGCTTCGCCTTCCGTTGACCGACGGCAATTCATACAACGATCATCCCGATGGCACGAACTACGCCAGAGTGTTTGGTCAGTTGCTGTATGTGGTGCTGGGTGATCAATCTGTGGCCTTGGACCTTTCACGAGGCCCGCAAAATGACGCCGCAATCCTCTGGCGGACCGGCCTCTCAGTGCCCGCCCCCGACGTGGGTGTGGCGCGTCCCAATGCACGTGAATGGAAGAACATCAATCCTCTCGATCGGACGGCGACATCGACCTATTCGATGGTCGATACGGCCGGAAAACCAGTCGGTTCTGCCGGACCCGTTACAGACGTTGGAATCACCTATCTTCAGTCGACCACATTGATCTGCGCCGACCCGATTACTGGCGAACCGATCTGGAAACTCCGGGATATGGAATCTGGGTGTTCGTTGTTTGGCGACGGCGAGCTGACCTTCGCGGCACCTCGCGAAAGTACAACGTCGCAGGTCATCGATTCGCGGACTGGACGCATTCTGGGCAAACGCAACGTACCCGATTGGCAGCACCGCTGGGCGACCCATGGTCGGTTTGTATTGGCTTGGGAAAATCAGCCGACTGGCGAACAGCATGGCAACGCCCAAGATGACGATCTACCGTCGACGGACGTCCGGCTGTTTCTTTATGACGCGTGGCGCGAAGTGGACGTCTGGTCACAGGCCTTTTCCGCTGGTGCGCGTGGCACACTGGTTAAAGATGATCAGGTTGCCATCATGGAACCCGACGGTCGGTTTCTTATTCGCTCGCTGCGAGGAGCCGATGTCGTACTGGACCAGAACATCGAACCAGAGCCAGGTTTGGCGGCCATTCACGTTATGCCATCGACAGATCGTTACCTGTTGGTGACGGACACGGACAAAAAGCCTGTCGCCAATGGGACGCACAGCGTTCAAGAGTTGGACGATTCGTTACCGGCTCCTTTGATTTTCGGACACGTCCACGCGTTTCGTCGCGATTCAGGCGAACCACTCTGGCAAACGCCGGCAACGATCGAGAATTATTCGCTACCACTCGTCCAGCCCAACGAGTCCCCGACGTTATGGTTCTTGCGACGCGGCACATCCGCCACATCGCTCAATTCGCCTGCACCGAGCGAGCGGATCTCCGTGCTTTGCCTCGATCGCCGAAATGGCCGGTTGTTGCTCGCTGTCGATGACGTTGCAGCCGCCAGACCAACCTCTTACAACGTCCAGGTCGACTTCGAAAACTCTACGGTCACTCTGGTGGTCGGCGGCTTCGGCTTTGTTGTCGAGTTCACAGACGAGCCAGCCGCGCCCGAACCAACGGCACAAACAGGATCGGCAGCCAGTCCCATCGACGAAAGCGGCGGACTTTGGAAAGTTGGCGGCGCCGTGATAAAAGCCATCTTGCCCGAGTCGCCGGACTGACGAGCGCCCGCCCCCTCTCGCAACACTTTGAACCGGCCTTCCAGACCATGTCGTGGAAATCGATCAGTAAGCCAAAAGTAACATCAAGGATGTTTCATGCAATTCGGATGTTCTTGCATAAAGTGGGTGCTTCTGTCTGAAAAATGACGTGACTAATGAGTCAGCGTGATGATCACCCTGTCGATCTCACCACTCATGGCTGGATGGAGTTGTTGAACAGGAGGACGCAGAGAAGGCAGAGTTCCCGATTCTGTCGTCTCTGTTTCCTCTGCGCCCTCCTGTTCATTTGTCAGCATTGGCGAGTATGAGGTGACGAAAGTCGAATGGGGTCGGGAGTCTTTTTCGGGCTACGACTCACGATCGGTGTACGCCGATAGCCGAAAAAGACTCCCGACCCTTTCCCGGCCAACACCATTGATCGGTATTGGGGTTAGACATTCTCACTCGAGCTGCTATGCAGGGAAGCGGATATGCAAGGAAGCGCGGTGCTCAAACAGGCCCTGGTTTCGACGCAAGCAGCGAGAACACCTCACTTTGCGGGATACGCAATTTGGGTAAGTGTGCTACACTCAAGTTGTGCTGTTGGTTTGTCGGTTCTGTTACGTGGCGGGGCTGGCGGCCCCAGTGCACAGAAGGTAGATCGGCGAGAAACAGCGGCAGAAAGCCCAGTCACAATGAATCCCATCCGACGAGTGAAACCCCCTTTTGGGGGTGGCGACACACAGCCATGTATAGGCATTGAATCAGCACCGTGCTGGCAGATAGCGTCACGATTGATTGAGGAAAATACGCATGACCAACGAAGGTCACACCGAAAACGAAATCGATACATCGGCCGTCCAAAAGCTCAGTTCCGCGCGTGAGCAGATCACGGAGCAGCTTTCTCGGGTAATTGTCGGGCAAGAGCAGGTCATTGAAGAGCTGATGATCTGCTTGTTTAGCCGTGGTCATTGCTTGCTGGAGGGCGTGCCGGGCTTGGCTAAGACGCTGATGATCAGCACGTTGGCTCAAACGTTGGACCTCTCCTTCAGTCGAATTCAATTCACGCCGGACTTGATGCCAGCGGACATTACGGGTACGGAAGTCTTGGAAGAAAACCGCAGCACGGGAGCGCGTGAGCGGCGGTTCCTGGAGGGCCCACTTTTTTCGCATCTGATTTTGGCCGACGAAATCAACCGGACTCCGCCCAAGACGCAGGCCGCGTTGCTGGAAGCGATGCAAGAGCGTCAGGTGACGGTGGGTCGCGAACGGCATGTCTTGACGGATCCATTCTTTGTCTTGGCCACTCAGAACCCCATTGAGCAAGAAGGGACCTACCCGCTACCGGAAGCGCAGCAAGATCGTTTCATGTTCAAGGTGTTCGTCAACTACCCAAGCTTCGACGAAGAATTCGAAGTTGCTCGACGAACAACCAGCGCCGAGACGGCAGACGTCAAGCCGGTACTAAGTGCGGCGGAAATACAATCGCTGCAACAGGTGGTTCGCCAGGTTCCGGTCGCCGACCACGTGATTCGATACGCGTTATCGCTCGTGCGTCAAACTCGAATCGATCATCCGGGCACGCCAGACTTTGTCGACGAACTGGTTGGCTGGGGCGCGGGTCCGCGCGCCGTGCAGTACTTGATCTTGGGGGGTAAGGCCCGCGCCTTGTTACACGGACGTACCCATGTCGCCACGGAAGATATTCAAGCGTTGGCCAAACCCGTGCTACGGCATCGTGTCGTGGTGAATTTTGCGGCAGAGAGTGAGGGTGTGAATCAGGACGATATCGTCGAACGCCTGCTGGCCATTACTCCCACGAAGGAAGACGAGCTCACAAGCGATGCCCGATTCCAGAAGATTTTTGCATCCTGAAGCGATCCGACGGATCTCGCGGTTGGAGTTGCGTGCCCGACATATCGTCGAAGGCTTTCTGTCCGGCATGCATCGCAGTCCGTACTTCGGCCAGTCCGTCGAGTTCTTGCAGCATCGCGAATACGTGACGGGTGACGACTTGCGCCATGTCGACTGGAAAGTCTGGGCTCGGCAGGATCGACTGGTCATCAAACAATTCGAGGAAGATACCAACCTGCGGTGCACGCTGTTGGTGGATGTTTCCAATAGCATGGCCTACGGCAACGGGCCGCTCAACAAATACGAATATGCCTCGACGGTGGCAGCCAGTCTGGCCCACTTGGTGCTACGTCAACAAGACGCCATCGCATGTCTCGCGTTCGACGACAAAGTGCGCGTCAAGGTCCCGCACCGCACCAAACGCAACCAGTTGAATGCGATCATCGATTCGCTTTCGGCGAGCACCCCACAAGACAAGACGGATATGTACGAGATTTTTCGTGCGGCGGCCGAAACGTATCCTCGCCGCGGCATGATGGTGGTGATTTCAGATCTACTGGCTGACGTCACGGGTACACTGAAAGGTCTCAAGCTGTTGCGTAAGCAAGGCCACGATGTGCTGGTCTTTCACATTATGGACGACGACGAGCTGGACTTCCCGTTTGCCGGCCCGACGAGATTTGACGGTTTGGAGACCGTCGACCACTTGAACTGCAATCCCCGAGCGCTCCGTGACGGTTACCTCGACGCACTGAACAAGTACCTCGAACAGATACGCCGCGACTGTGCCCGCAACATGATCGACTACGCCCTGATTCGCACCAGCGAACCGCTGGATGCCGCTTTGGCAAAGTACTTATGTTCTCGGCTGGGAATGCACAGTCGCAATTGAGACAATCGCCGAATTTGGCGTCAAACACCTACCTGTGAACCGTTGACCTTATGCAGTTTGTCCATCAAGCCTTAACCTGGGGTTTTCTGCTGGCACTCGTGCCGTTGCTGATCCACCTGATCAATCTGGTGCGACGGCGGCGTGTGCAGTGGGCTGCCATGGACTTTCTGCTGCAAAGCTACAAGCGGCATCGCACCTGGATCTGGCTCAAGCAACTGTTGCTGTTATTGTCGCGGATGGCCGCCGTGGCGATTATCGTGGCGATGCTGGCGCAGTGGATCACGCAGCGCGAGTGGTTTTCGTTGTTTGGTGGTACAGCGACGCACCACTATGTGATCTTGGACGACAGCTTCTCGATGACAGATCGTGTCGGGGGCACAACTGCTTTTGATCGGGCGTCGCGGGCGCTGCAGAACATTGGCACTCAGGCCATGTTGCGAGAAACGCCCCAGAAACTCACGGTCCTGCGATTCTCGCGAACCGCGGGCGTCGACCCGTCCTCGGCCAACGCAGAGAGCGCTGCTGATCTTCATGCGGAGATCGTCGATTCCAATTTCGACCTGTTCCTGGAAGAAACGAGGCTTGGATTTGCCCCAACGGAATTGGCCGTCAGTCCACACAATGCGTTGCAGATCGTGAAACAGCTGATCGACGCTAGCAGCGACGAAGAGAGCGTGATCTACCTCTTATCTGATTTTCGCGAAAAAGACTGGGCCAATCCCGCCGATGCTCGACGGCTACTGCGCGAGTTCTCGGAAGCTGCGACAGACATCCATTTTGTCAGCTGCAACGAAACGCAGCAGTCGAATCTGGCCATTGTCGACGTGGTGCCAGCCGACGACACGCGCGCTGCCGGCGTCCCCCTGTTTGTGAACGTGACCGTCAAGAATTTTGGTCGCCAGGCAGTTTCCAAATTGCCCGTCCGAGTCCGCACGCGGTTTTATGATCCGCAGGCTGCGGTTGGTGCCGAACCTGGCACGCTGAAAGGCAAAGAAGACGAACCACCGACAGTCCTGATTGACGAGATCGCTCCCGGTCAGACCGCCACGGCCCGTTTTCAGGTCTTCTTTCCTCAACCGGGCCAACATGTTGTCGAGGCCGAACTGCCCGACGACGCGATTACGACGGACAATCGCCGCTGGTGCGTGATCGATCTTCCCGAGGCGGAACACGTCTTGGTGATCGATGGCAGCCCTGATCAACGTCACACGTTTTTCCTGTCATCCGCGTTCGAGCCCGGCCCGCGTACCAACACTGGGATTCGCCCGGACGAACAGCCGGTGGCGTTCCTGCGTGACGCGACCCCCGAATCACTGTCGAAATATCGGGCTATCTACCTGTTGGACGTGGACCGTGTGGACGAGCACGTGGTCCCCGTGCTGGAGGCGTTCGTACGTGCAGGTGGCGGAGTCGGCATTTTCGTCGGCGACCAAGTCAATACCGCGTTCTACAATCAGCACCTTTATCGCCAAGGCGAAGGGCTGTTCCCCGTCGAACTTGGCCAGTCGGATCTTCTACCTGAAGAACTATTTGAGAACGCGCCCGACCTGGAAGTTCAAGACCATCCCATTTTCAGCATTTTCCTGTTGGAGCGTAATCCGTTCATCAATCTGGTAAGGATCGACCGTTACCTGAAACCAGCAGAGACCTGGGCGCCAACGCCTGATTCCACGATCGACGTGCTGGCCAAACTGCGCAATCAACAACCGCTGGCAGTGGAACGCAAGTTGGGTGATGGTCGGGTCATCGCATTTCTTACGAGCCTGGCACCCGACTGGAACAACTGGGCTCAGGATCCGAGCTTCGTGGTCGTTTTACTTCAATTACAGTCCTACCTGGCCGCCCCCACGCGGCTGCACGAGGAGCGACTGGTCGGCAGTTCACTGGAAATTAAGCTCGACGCCAAACGGTATCGCCGCGATCTGTCGTTCGTCATTCCCAGCGAAGATGAACTGCCGCTGGTTGTCAAGCAGACCGCGGATCTGCCCGAATCGGAATCGCCCGTCTTGATGGCGTCCTTGTCCGTCCCATCTGCCCAATCCGTCACGGGCACGGGTCGGAGTGGCATCTATGAAGCCTGGCCGGAAACCGTGGAAGGTGCCGTCGACCTGCGACGTTATGCGATCAACGTGAACTCCCAAGAGAGTGATCTGGCCATCGCCGAAACGCAAACGCTGATCACGAGGCTGGAACCGGTCAAAATCGAGTTTCGGACTGCCGATCAGTACGCCTTTGATTTTACCGACCATGCGGGTGTCAATCGGAGTCTCCTGTTGATGATCTTGCTGATCGTCCTACTCTTGGCCGAACAGGTTTTGGCCTACGTCGCCGGCTATCACACCGCACAAGGAGCCGTCCGGACATGATCCACGGGTCGCTACTGGCGGTCGATACGGGCGCCAAGGTTTTCCACCAGTTGTCGCGTGCACAGGCGATGACCATGTGGTGGCATTGGTTGCTGCTGATTCTGGTCTGCAGTGCGATTGCCGTGTTCGTGGTGCTCTTGTACCTGCGTGACACCGTCGAACTCCCGGGGGGGAAGGCCTTGATGTTGCTGGCGCTGCGGCTGGCGGCATTCGCGGGAGTGCTGTTCTTCTTTCTGGACTTGGAAAAACGCTCCGAACGTCAAGTGGTCAAGAATTCGCGGGCGGTGATCTTGATCGATACAAGCCTCAGCATGGGAATTCAGGACGCCGATTCGGAAGGCGGTCGCAGACGAATCGATATGGTGATTGACGAGATCGCCCAAGGTGACTTGATTGCTCAGCTACGGTTGCAACACGATGTGGTCGTGTATCGGTTTGACCAAGACGAACTTCCGACGGAGATTGCCTCGTTCCCAAGAATCGAAACCGTCGATGGTTCGCCCGGCACTGCGACATCGGCCGCCACGCTGCTGGAGACATCCACAAACCAAGCTCGCACGACCGCGTTGGCGGCAGCGATCGTCTGTGGCATTTCGCTTTTGGCACTGTTGGTCTACGCAATAACTGGTGCCGTGGGTGTCGAAGGAAGCAGTAGTTGGTTAGCACCTGTTGGAGTGGTCGGTCTGATTGCCGCGGTGGTAATCCTGGGTGTCGCTCATCTACGATTCCCGGATGTCGATCTGGCGACCACACTGTGGCTCAAACCGCCAACCGCTCCGTCCGAAACTGACACAAGACGTCGCCCGTCTTCACCCACCGACGACCAGATGACCATTGCGGACGTGGATTGGGGGGAACAGCTAGCCCCGCGTGGTGCCGAAACCCGACTGGGAGATGCGTTGCGGTATCTAGTCAATCGCGAACGCAACGGCTCCATCGCTGGCATCGTTACCATCACCGACGGCGGCAACAATTCGGGGATCGATCACCAGCAGAGTGTGATTACGGCCAGCAACGCTGGAATCCCCATTTTCCCGGTTGGCCTGGGCAGTGATCGCCGACCAAAAAATGTCCGCGTGGCAGATCTGGAAGCGCCCCAACGGGTCTATCCCGGTGACAGTTTTTCGATCACAGCCTACGTTCAGGCCTTCGGTCTGACCGGACGAACCGTCAAGATCGAATTGGTTTCGGCAGCCGCAGAGAATAACTCGGAGAACACCACAGAGACATTTGAAGAAGAGCGAGGTCTGAAGTTGGGTGGTGATGGCGAACTGGCGCTGGTCCGGTTTGAAGTTTCGCCCACCGTAGTCGGCACGCGGCGTTACATGGTGCGAGTGAAACCGCCCAACGAAGATCACGTGTCGAAAGACGACCAGCGGTCTGCGAAAGTGCAGATTATGGATCGCAAGAATCGCGTCCTGTTGTTCGCTGGGGGGCCCACGCGCGAATTTCGTTTTCTTCGGAATCTGCTCTATCGAGACCAAGACACCACGGTCGATGTCCTGCTGCAAACCGCCAAACCTGGCGTGTCGCAAGAGGGCGATGAAGTGCTTTATGAATTCCCCGAGCTACCCGAGGAACTGTTCGAATACGATTGTATCGTCGCATTCGATCCAAACTGGATGGCCTTGGATGTGGCACAAACAGAAATGCTGAAACGCTGGGTGGCGGAAAAAGCAGGCGGCCTGATCGTCGTCGCGGGCCCAGTGCACACACCGCGCTGGGCCAGCCGTCTCGGGGGTGACGAGCGGATCGATATTCTGAAACTGCTTTACCCGGTCGTGTTCTACAGTCGTGGTTCAGCAACGCTCAGCCTCGGTCGCTTCGCATCGGAGTCTGCCTGGCCGCTGCGATTCACACGAGATGGACGGGATGCAGAGTATCTGTGGCTGGAAGACGATCAGATCCTAAGCGAACAAGCGTGGTCAAGATTCGAGGGAGTATACGGTTACTATGCGGTAAAGGACCCCAAAGCAGGCGCACGCGTGCTGGCGAACTTTTCCGATCCGAACACCGCGATCGATGGTGACCTGCCGATCTACATGGCATCGCATTTCTTTGGTGCAGGCCGAGTCTTCTTTCAAGCCAGTGGCGAAATGTGGCGTATTCGCGCCGTCAACGACGAGTATTTCGAGCGTTACTATACGAAGCTGATTCGCTGGGCGTCTCAGGGACGGTTGTTGCGCGACTCCAGCCGCGGGATCCTGTTGGTCGATAAGGATCGCTGTTCACTGGGTGACCACGTGTCCGTGCAAGCGATTCTAACGGATGCGCAATTTGAACCGCTCGGCTTGCCCAGCGTGAACGCAACGCTCCGCCATCCTGATGGCCGGCGGACGCCATTGATCCTGCGACGCGTGGAAAATGCCGCTCGCGATGGCCTGTATTCAGCACAGTTCGTGGCGAAGATGGAGGGCGATTATGTGGTCGAGCTGCAGCCGCCGCACGGTGGCGATCGTGAATTGCTGTCGCGCGAAGTCCGCTCGCGCATCCCAGCACTCGAAACGGAACAACCAGAGCGGAACGATCCACTGCTCAAATACCTGGCCGAGCAAACTGGGGGCGCCTACTATGTCGGCATCGCAGCTGCCATGAATCGCGGTGGAACGGGCGTACCGCCGCTGGCCAATCTCGTGGAGCCTCAAGACCAGGTGACGTTCCTCGCCGGTAGCCCCGATCGGGACTTCGAGCGTCAGCTGATGGGCTGGTTAATGGGCATCATTTGCGGCGTGCTTTGTTTAGAATGGCTGATTCGCCGGTTGAGCAAACTGGTATAATTCGTCTTTTTTGAAGCTCCGCTGGCCTGTCGTGATTCCGACGCCCGGAAAGGCTCGCCTGCGTCAAAACGGCCACACTCGCGGGATCAGCAATAGTGCTGTGATGCCGATCGCAATCGCCAGCGGCGTCCCGCATCGCACATAGTCAACAGGCCGATACCCACCGGGGCCCATGACCATCAAATTGGTTTGGTAGCCGATGGGAGTGACAAAAGAAAGTGAGGCGGCCAAGGTGATCGCCATGATAAACGGACGCGGGTTGTAGCCGCTCTCCCAAGCCACGGCGATCGCCAGCGGCACCAACATTGCCGCCACGGCATTGTTGCTGATCGCTTCAGTCAGCAGACCAGTAAGCATGTAGACCACGATTAGCAGAAGATATGGGTGGTCGCCCACCCAACCAACCATGGCCGTGGCAATCATGTTGGCCGCACCGCTGCTTTGCAACGCGTGCCCCAGCCCCAAAGCACCTGCGATCGTCAGAATGACGCGCATGTCGATCGAGCCGCGTGCGTCCGCCACGCGCAAACAACCGCAGGCAACCATCAACGCCGCGATTGTCGTCGCTGCCAAAGCGGGAGAGCCGAGGTTTCCTACCAGTTTCTCCATCCCCGGCCACATGCCTACGACCAGCCAGACAACCAAACTGATCGCCAAGACGGCGGCGATCTTGGCCTTATGGTGCAAGCGAGGCTGCCAGCCTTCGACGCTGCTAACCAGGTAGAAGTCTCGGCTGTTGCGGTATGACGCGACAAATTCGTCCCGCGTTTGCAGCAACAAGGTGTCACCCGGTTCAAGCCGGATGTTGCCAATCTTGTTCGTAAGTCGCACACCGTTACGGTGGACTGCGACAACCGCGGCATTGTAAAGGCTGCGAAAATTGGCTTCTCGTACGGTCGTCCCAATCAGAGGCGATGTACGGGAGAGAACGGCTTCGGTGAGGCGTCGTTGGTGGCGTTCTGTGGGATGAAATTCGAAGGTTGAATCGGCTGCCGGCACGAGTCCGGGGATCTTCTCGAGATCGACAATTGTGCTAACGACGCCCGTAAAGACCAAACGATCGCCCGCATGTATCCGTTCGTGAGGTGAAACCGGCGTGAGCAGTTCGCCCTCCCGATCAATTTCGATCAGAAACAACCCAGGCAAATGGCGCAACCCTGCCAGTTCGACCGACTTGCCGATGAGCGGGCAAACCGGTTGAACTTGCATCTCCAACAGGTACTCTCGCCGTTGCTCGCCCAATTGTTCGATCATGTCCGTACGGTTTGGCAATAAACGCGGAGCAAACAGGAACAGAAACGCCGAACCGACCAACGCGCAAGGCAAGCCGACTCGACCGATTTCGAAGAGCGTCATTGGCGAGCTTTCTGCAGTGAATCGACGATGACGCGCCAGCTCCTGGGGATCGACTGTGGGATCGTCTGCTAGCGAAGCGTCCTCCATTCGGCGCTGCTGAAATTCGCTATCCAGAATCGCGTTGGCGACCAGTGTTGTGCTGGTTCCGACCAGCGTGCAAGTGCCGCCAAGGATTGCCAAATAGCTGACCGGCAGCAGTAATCGTGAAGGCGAGATCTGCCGACGACGGCACCAGTCCACAACCACCGGTGCCATCATTGCCACGACAGCTGTGTTCAACATGAAGGATGAAGTCGTGACGAGGGCAGCTAACAGGCGTACAAGCGCACCGCGTTCTGTTTGGATCGATCCCAACAATTGGCGTCCCACCCAATCCAACACTCCCGTACGCCGCAACCCCTCGGCGACCACCAGCAACGCACCAATCGTGACAACGGCCGGATTGGCAAGTCCCCGAAAAGCCTCCTCCGGCGTAATGATGCCCACGGCAGTCACGAAGGCCGCACCGAGAATGAACAAGAGATCGGTAGGAACTCCACGACCCGTTTGGAGGCCGAGAAATACGACAACCGCAGTGGCAATCGCAATCCATGGGAAAAGAGGTTCCAAGATCACCATGAGGCACGACTGTTTAAGTTGGTTTTCTTGGGATCTAACGGGGGAGTGTGTTACCTATCGTCCGGATTCTACTACCCCGAAGATTATATGTCACTAACATCAGTATAATAGTAAACTATCTATTGGATGACCGTTGCGTTTGGCATGAACGTCATGGTCGAAAATTGCGTTAGCGTTTTCCTCAATTCGCTCGTCGTACGAATTCACATGCAAGCTACCCAGTTTTTTTATTTCACGAATTTCACCTATCAATCCCAAGCGAAAGACTCCGATACGAATTGTGAACGCGGCAAGCTTTCCCCAGCCCGCTTTGTACGCGTGCCATGACGCTTCGGTTGTATCTCAATAGTGGACCATCCGGTTCAGGAGGAACATTCTATGAATCGCCCGTGCTTCTCTCTCGGTGTGCTGCTTTCTTCCCTCGCAGTTTGCCTGTTCGCCGTTGGTTCGGCCAACAGTCAAACGGGACTCGATCTGCATACACCACCCTGCCTCATGTGTCCTTACGCTGGACCCCCTCTTGCTCACCAGACCTTCTCGGTTGCCGCCGAACCGACGGACGATCCAGCTGCAGTCATCGCCCTCTCCACCGAGGCGACGCCCAACGACGGTTTATCTTGTGAGCCGGACGTTGAAGTGGGCAGTACCGACTGCGACTTGGATTACGAAGCTGACTACGATTACAGCGAATACGATTACAGCGAATACGGTGACGCGGACATCACCGAGGCAGACTACGACTACTCGGAGTACGATGACTCCAATTACGAAGGCACCTACGATTACGGCTACGAAAGCGAATACATAGACACGGACACAGAAACCGACACGGATCTGAACGCCGGCGACTCGGACGATTCCGAGTACGACTACTCCGACTATGACTACTCGGAGTACGATGACTCCAATGACGAAGGCACCTACGACTACGGCTACGATTACGAAGGCGACTACGCGGACGCTGACACAGAAGCCAACGTGGATTTGAACGCCGACGACTCAGACGATTCCGAGTACCACTACTCCGACTACGACTACTCGGAATATGAAAGTGGCTATGACTACGGCTACGATTACGAAGGCGACTACACAGACGCTGACACAGAAGCCAACGCAGATCTGAACGCTGACGACTCGGACGATTCCGAGTATGACTACTCAGAAGATTCCGAGTATGACTACTCAGAATATGACTACTCGGAATACGAAAGTGGCTACGACTACGAAGGCGACTACACG